>CAMWRV010000003.1 GCA_947176745.1 uncultured Muribaculaceae bacterium | reverse complement strand
CTGGGTCTTGAGTATTTCTATACGCTCATAGACGATGCTGTGGCACGTGTGATCAGAAGCGAGGGCGGTTTCATCTGGGCTTGCAAGAACTATGACGGCGATGTCATGTCAGACATGGTATCGACAGCGTTTGGTTCTCTCGCCATGATGACCTCGGTGCTTGTGTCTCCCGACGGCAAGTATGAATATGAGGCTGCGCACGGCACCGTGACACGCCACTACTACAAGCATCTCAAGGGTGAGGAGACTTCCACAAACTCCATGGCGACTATTTTCGCATGGAGCGGCGCGCTCCGCAAACGCGGAGAGCTTGACGGCAACGCAGCTCTTGTCAACTTCGCCGATCAGCTTGAGGACGCATGTTTCGACACACTCAATCAGGGCACAGTCACAAAAGACCTCGTCAACCTCATGGAGGGCGTGGAACCCCATGCTGTGAATTCTCGCGACTTCCTGCTCGCAATCCGGGCCAACCTTGAGAAGCGTCTTGAGAAATAACCATTACGATTGATCATTGCAGGCATATGGCCTGACTTGCGCGAGGCGGACAACGATGAGTTGTCCGCCTCTTTTTAATTGGAGTTCTGACAAAAAAGGGTTAAATTTGCATGATCAAACACCAATCACGATGATAGACAGACACAGTTCATACAAACCCGATAACACAATGCGAGAGCTTATACGCGACAATAATCTGCTCCTTATGACCATAAGCAGATTTGACATAGCGTTCGGCTTCGGAGACAGCACTGTCCGGGAAACTTGCGACAACAATCATGTCGACATAGGCACATTTCTTGCCGTGTGCAATCTTCTCAGCGGTCGTGAGCATGAGTCTTATCCTGTGGCGTTGCCTTCGCTTATGGACTACCTGAAGCGTGCGCACAGTTCATTCATAGATATCTCGCTTCCCAAGATCAGACATCGTATCATCGAGGCCATAAACTGTTCGGAAACCAATGAAGTGTCATTTCTTCTTATCAAATTCTTTGATGACTATGTGGCAGAAGTCAGACAGCATCTCTCGCATGAAAACGATGTGGTGTTCAGATATGTAGAGGGTCTTTTGTCGGGAGTCAGGGACGATTCTTTCGGAATCTCACAGTTTTCTGTCGACCATGATCATATGGGGCAGCAACTTAACGAGCTTAAGGACATCTTCATCTATCATTATTCACAGAAAGGGAATGCCCTGTTAAGTTCCGTCCTGTTTGACATAATCAATCTTGAGAAGGATCTGATGAGTCATTTTCTTGTCGAGAACCATCTTTTCGTTCCGGCAGTGGAGCAGCTCGAAAAGAAATTGAGTGTAACTGAAAAAGAGGAGAAGGCCCAGGAGGCCAAGGATGAGAAAGTCGAGGCTCTCGGAGAGAGGGAGAAGGAGATAATATGTTGTGTGGCCAAAGGGATGTCGAACAAGGAGATCGCCGATGCTTTGTGTCTGTCGGTGCATACGGTAGCCACGCATCGCAAGAATATAAGTTCAAAACTCGAGATCCATTCCACTGCCGGTCTCGCCATCTTTGCGATTCTGCACAAACTTGTCGATCTCAAAGATCTGAATCCCCATGCGTCGCGTAAAGAATGACGTGACCCGAAGTAATGTCATGATCTGAAAATAATTTGAAATTACAGTAGAGGGAGGCCGGTTTCGGTCTCCCTCTGTAGTGTTGTCTAATGTCCTGACATCGAATAACAATCAAATATGTCTTTGGTCAGTATGCGTAATCATGAAGCTGCTCGCGAAGTTTCTTGCGGGCACAGAATATTCTGCTTTTAATCGTGCCAAGGGGCAGATTCAGCTTTTCGGCGATTTCGTTGTATTTGTAACCGGCCACAAACATGTTGAACGGAATCCTGTATTCGTCGGTAAACGAATTGAGCGCGACATTTATCTCTTTCACTGCGAAAGAACCCTCGGGAGTGTCGAGTCCGGAGTCCTGACACACATTGAGATGATAGAGGTCTTCCGTCTGGTCGATGACCGTGGCCTTGCGCACATTCTGACGGTAGTTGTTGATGAATATGTTGCGCATGATGGTGAATATCCATCCCTTGAAATTCACATTGTCAACATACTTGTCTTCATTGGCAAGAGCCTTGAGAGTGGTGTCCTGGAGCAAATCCTCAGCCTCTTCCCGGTCTGTTGTAAGCTGGTATGCGAAGTTGAGAAGATTTCCCTGAAGTCCTACCAGACGTTCTTCGAAAGATTTGTTCAGTTTCATGTCGTCATGATTTGAGTTGATTGTTATTGTCTTGTTGCCGAACATATACATAACAATCCGTCTGCGTGTAATGTTTCGGAATTGATAAAAATTTTTCTTAAAAAATGTTTGAGTTTGTTTATTTATCAGATTTACAGACGATTGGCGAGTTGATGTTTTTGTAAAAATAATTCGGTGAAATACCGTTTTTCGCAAAGTCATGTATCTGCAGGTCTCTATCTGAATAAAAAATATTAAATTTGCATATTGAAAAATATTGAAAAATGAGATTTGACGAAATATTGACCAACGACGACGTGCTTGACGGACTGTGGGACATGCACTTCGACGAGTGTACTCCAATACAGGAAAAGACCATTCCTGCTGTCATCGAGGGCAGAGACATCATGGCATGCGCACAGACCGGGACAGGCAAGACTGCAGCGTATCTTCTTCCTGTAATCAACTGTCTTGCAGACGGCGGCTATCCGTCAGATGCAGTGAACTGTGTCGTGATGTCTCCCACACGCGAGCTTGCCCAGCAGATAGACCGCCAGCTCCAAGGATTCGCCTACTTTATGCCGGTAAGCGGCATGGCTGTCTATGGCGGCACTGACGGTTTCACTTACGAACAGCAGAGAAAGAGTCTCAAGATGGGAGCCGACGTAGTGATCGCCACTCCCGGCCGTCTACTCGCGCACCTGAGCATGGGATATGTGGATCTGTCGAAGGTATCGTTTTTCATTCTTGACGAGGCTGACAGAATGCTCGATATGGGTTTCTATGATGACATAATGCAGATCTACTCGCATTTGCCAAAGAATGTGCAGGTGCTTATGTTTTCTGCCACGATGCCGCCCAAAATCCAGCAGATGGCTTCCAAGATTCTCAAGGATCCGGTCGAGATAAAACTCGCAGTATCCAAGCCTGCGGAAAAAATCAGGCAGTCGGCTTATATCTGCCATGAGACCCAGAAACTACCGATCCTCCAGAAAATATTCCGTGAGAATCCGCCGCAGAGAGTTATTGTCTTTTCCTCTTCTAAGATCAAGGTCAAGAATCTCGCACGTGAACTCCGCCGCTCGAATCTGAAGATAGGGGAGATGCATTCCGATCTCGACCAGAACCGCCGCGAAGATGTCATGCTCGATTTCAAGGCAGGCAAAATCAATGTGGTTGTCGCTACAGACATCATTTCGCGGGGCATCGACATAGACGATATCGAGATGGTCATCAATTTCGATGTGCCCCGCGAGGCGGAGGACTATGTGCACCGTATTGGCCGTACGGCGCGTGCCGACCGCGACGGACGCGCTGTCACTTTCGTGTCGAAAGAGGATTTTCAGCGGCTGGCCCGCATAGAGCGCCTTCTTGAAAAGGAGGTTCCCAGGGAGCCTGTGCCCGAAGAGTTTGGAGACGCGCCTTCATATACCGGTAATTCGCGGGCCTCCGGCAAGGTGTCGGGGCGTGGCAGAAACGCAAAAAGTCGCAAAGGGGGCAAAAGTGCAAAAGCCGTTAAGCCGGCGCAAGGCTCTTGTGATGAGTCCCACAACAAGTCTCACAACAAGTCTCACAACAAGCACACTGAATCCTCTTCTGCCACGCATTCTTCTTCAAGCGGAGAATCCGTCAGCGCCCCAGTTGCAACCGGTGCTGAATGCGACAGCAAAAAAAATGGAAACGGCAAACGCCATTTCCATCGTCATAAGACCCCATCCCACAAAAAATGTTAATGCAGGGGTCGCAGCTTCCGGCCATCTTTGACCTTTTGGCTCAGTCGCATAGCCCGCTATGCTCCTTCCCCTGCAAGGCCAAATCTGACCGAAATCTGCGACCCCTGCATTAACATTTTTTGTGGGATGGGGTCTAAACCGTAGAGGCAAGCCTCAGGGAAGCAATGCGAACTCAAGTGCTTCCCCGACCGACTCTACGAAGTGAAATTCGAGTCCGTCGATATATTCCGGCTTGATTTCCTCTATATCCTTACGATTCTTCTCGCACAGCATCACAGTCTTGATCCCGGCGCGCTTGGCCGCCAGGATCTTTTCTTTTATCCCTCCGACCGGAAGCACTTTTCCACGGAGAGTGATCTCTCCGGTCATGGCGAGGTGACTTCTGACTTTGCGTCCGGTGAATGTCGATGCGAGCGAGGTCACGATCGTGATTCCGGCAGACGGCCCGTCTTTGGGTACGGCTCCTTCGGGTACATGAACGTGAACAGTTCCGAATTCAAGAGCCTCGGCCGGGATGCCGAGCCTTTCATGATTGGCTTTGATATATTGCAGGGCGAGCACGGCCGATTCCTTCATCACATCACCGAGGTTGCCGGTGAGCGTAAGTTTCCCATCCTTGCCCGGTGCTACGGATGACTCTATGAAAAGAATCTCACCTCCTGCCTGGGTCCATGCAAGACCTGTGACGATGCCGGGAATATCGTTGTTCTCATAGCGGTCATTGAACGCTTCGGGCTTGCCGAGATATTCCGATACAAGAGCGGTGTCGATCGCGCAAGGGTAGTCTTTGCCCGAAGCTTTGAGACGCGCGAGTTTTCGCATCACTTCGTTGAGTTTCTTTTCAAGTCTGCGCACGCCGCTCTCTCTTGTGTATGAAGTTATTATCTCCATGAGAGCACTGTCGTCAAACGATATTTCATCGCTGCCGAAACCATGTTCGGTCAGACATTTGGGGATGAGATGCCGTTTTGCTATCTCTATCTTCTCCGCCTCGACATAGCCGCCGATCTCGATCAGTTCCATTCGGTCAAGGAGGGGAGCGGATATTGTCGAAAGTGAGTTGGCCGTGGCAATGAACAGAACCTTGGAAAGATCGTAATCCTGATCAATGTAGTTGTCATGGAACTTGCAGTTCTGTTCCGGATCGAGAACTTCGAGAAGTGCCTGTGCGGGATCTCCCTTGTAGTCTGCTCCGATCTTGTCAATCTCGTCGAGCACCATGACCGGATCGCTTGTGCCGCATTTCTCGAGGGCGTTGATAATTCTTCCTGGCATTGACCCGAGATAAGTGCGGCGGTGGCCTCTTATCTCGGCTTCATCATGCAGACCGCCGAGAGCGACACGCACATATTTTCTGCCAAGAGCCGACGCCACAGAGCGTCCGAGCGAAGTCTTTCCGACACCCGGAGGCCCGTACAGGCAGAGTATGGGTGCTTTTGTATCCTGACGGAGCTTCAGCACTGCCATCTGTTCGATGATGCGTTCCTTCACTTTCTCAAGACCGAAATGATCGCGGTCAAGGACTTCCTCTACGGTGTCGAGCGTGAAGTCGGAATTGTCGCAGTGATTCCACGGCAGACTCAGATACTCGTCAAGATAGGCGTACTGTATGGCGTAATCGGCAGATGTCGGATTGAATCTGCGGAGTTTGCGGAGTTCCTTGTCAAACCGTTTTTTCGTTTCCTCATTCCATTCCTTGAATTCGGCCCGAGCTTGAAGTTCGTCGATTTCCGCATCTTCATTCTCTCCGAGTTCATTCTTTATCTGCTGTATCTGGGTGCGGAGAAACTCGTCGCGCTGGCGGTGCCCGATCTCCGACATGGTCTTCTGGTGGATTTCCGAGCGGATGAGCAGGTGTTCTTTCTCTTCCTCAAGCATGTCGGCAAACATGCTTCGCTGTTCCGCCAGAGTGGAAGCCTCCAGAAGCCTGTAGCGGTCGTCGGTCGGGACAGGGGAGTTCTGCATTTTGAAATACAGCTGACGGACCGAGCCGTGAGTCATCTCTTCGAGCAAGCCGTTGAGGCGCTTCCTGTCGTCATCGGTAAGATGCTCGGTGATACTTGTGTATATTTTATCAAGACGCTGTTCGGTTCTGAGCTCCTCTTCCGAGGGGGTGATGCGTGCCGGGAGAGAGAAAACGACGTCTCCACGCATGTAGGGTGTCCTGCGTTTGAGGTTGACGGCTATCGCACGCGGACCCATCGAGGCCGTGATCATTGCGCTGCCGTCAGGATTGTCATTGATCTCCAGAATTGTGCCGACGCATCCTCTGCTGAACATGATGTCTTCCTGCTCGGTCAGTTCGGATTCGTCGGGCATTGATTCCGACGCAAGGAAAAAGAAAATAGGTTCCTTGCTCTTTACAGCCTTGTGTACTGTCGCCACCGAGTCCGGATGCGTGAGCATCGTGCCGATCTGCATGTACGGAAAGAATACCTCGTTTTCAAGGGGAATAAAGAGGATGTTTTCCCGGACTTTCCCTTCAAGTCCGTCTATTTCGGGCTTACTCTCGCCCTCATATATGGGGCCGCCGTCGCTGTCGAACAAATCAATATCTTCCGGAAAGTTATTTTTTGGCATCTTTTTATTAATTTTGCTTGTGGTTTGTCTCCAGGACTTTCAAAAGACCGGGCATCGCTGCTGCGGCTTTCTGTTTGTCGCGGAGGAAAATATCCGTATAATGCGGAATATAGTGCAAAATTACATAAAATTTCTGAATTATGCGAAAGTCAGTGTTCAGGTTCAAGCTCTTCGAATGCTCGCATGCACGTGCTTCCATGAAAATCGGGGTGGATGCGGTGCTGATAGGAGCATGGGCCGATACCGATTGTGCACGAAGGATTCTCGATGTCGGCACCGGTTGCGGAGTGATCGCACTGATGTGCGCACAGAGGAATGCAGTGGCAAATGTGACAGCAATTGATATCGATGCGGATTCTGTCGATGAGGCGCGTGACAATTTCATGGCTTCTCCGTGGAGTTCGAGACTTGATGCCAGACTTGAGGATTTCAACGGCATATCTGAACAGAAATTCGATCTGATTGTCTCGAATCCCCCTTATTTCGACAGCGGTGTGTATTCGCCCGACTCGCCCAGGCTGGTGGCGCGTCATCAGAATGACCTCTCTCCGGCCTCATTGCTAAGGAAAGGGAGTTGTATGCTCTCTTCCGACGGTAAAATTGCGATTATTGTTCCCTCGTCGAGATTCGAAGAATTGTGCGGTGTGGCAGCCTCTGTCGGACTTAGGCTGACGAGGGCGCAGTTTGTAAGAGGTCACGAAGCTGCTCCAGTCAAAAGAGTGCTTATGGAATTCTCCCGCTCCGGCATCGCGGTCAGTGCGGCTTCCATACCGGTTCTGACTCTTGAGACGCATCCCGGTCAGCCGACTGAAGCCCACAGAAGGTTGTGTAAGGATTTCTATCTCAAATTTTGATCGTGTGCGCTTTCATATGCGCTTTTAATTTATTTTTGCAAATAAGCTCTTAAACTTGACTACTTGTTTGATGTCTAAGGATAAACCGATAAAACCAGAGTTATGAATAGATTTTTATTAGGTCTGGCCATTTCAGCCATAGCGATTCCCGGGGCATATGCCCAGGATGAGTTTGACGATATATACTACAATCCTAAATCGAAAAAGGAAAGCAACAAGGATTCAGAGGCAAACTCCAACTATATAGCCGATTTCAGCAGCATCGATGTCGATGAATACAACCGCCGCGGATTCTATTATGAATCTGCTGTCGACACCATCGGTCAGGCTGTGGAAAATGCCGAGGATTTCGTATACACTCAGCAGATCCAGAAATATTATAATCCCACGATTGTGGTCGATAACTCCGATGTCCTCTCTGACATACTTGAAAATTCCTACGGCAATGTCGAGATTGTAATTGACAACGGTTATCCGGCATTCACCTCGATATATACAGGATCTTACGGGTGGGCTCCCTCATACTACAACTGGTGTCTCAGGCCTGCGTGGACGTGGAGTTACGCATGGGGACCGTTTGACTGGGCATGGACATGGGGTCCGGCATGGAGCTGGGGGTATCCCTCCTGGTCTTATTACCCTTCGTGGGGATGGGGTTACGGTCCCGGTTGGGGTCCGCGTCCTCCGCGTCCTCTCTATGGTTTTCACCATCCATCGAGACCCGGTGCCACACGTCCCGGCGCTCCTAACCCCGGATGGTCGCACAACACTCGTCCCGGCGGAAACTATAACGGAGGTACTTCCTATGGTCGCCCGGGTTCCCGTCCGATGGCCCGCCCGGCATCATCTTCTTCCGGCGGCAATATGCAGCGTCCTGTAGTCGGCCGGAGGAACCAGACGGCAGTCTCGGCAGGTGCTATGACAGGAGGTAGCCTGAAGAACAACACAGGTACAGTCAGATCAAGCGCACGGTCAACTCAGAAAGCATCTGTCAACGGCGCTATTGGATCAGGTAACCGTATCAATAATACGCAAACATCGGTGCAAAACGGCAAGACTACGGGAACTGCCAAAGTGCAGAACCAGACCGCTCGTCAGAACACAGTCAAGGCGAACACCGGAACGGTGAACAGTAATCAGACTGTCAAGAGGGAGGCCACAAACCGTACCGCCACCACCAACCGTGCTACCACCACAACTACCAACCGTTCCTCTGCCACTACCAACCGCTCAGTGACAAACCAGAGCACTACGAACAGGTCATACAATACCTCTGGCAACCGTAACTTCAGCACCGGTTCTTCACGTAGCTCCGGCAGTGTCTCCAGAGGTAGCGCCGGAGGCGGAGCATCCCGTTCAGGCGGAGGCGCACGAGGCGGAAGAAGATGATATCATTCCTAAGGTATGTGTCCGACTTTATTCAGATAATTCGGACACATGCTTATAAATCAGTCAGGCATGTGAAATCTTTGTGCCCGACTGATTTGTTGCTTAATAAAGTTTAAATCTGAAATATCGAAATATGAAAAAGATTTCCACCTTTGTCTCTTTTCTGGCAGTTCCATCCGTGCTTCTTGCCCAGAGCGTGACAGGAGCATACAGCATATCTCAGCCGGATCTGCGCGGAACGGCGCGGTTCATGTCAATGGGCGGAGCCTTCGGAGCTCTCGGAGGTGATCTGTCGGCAATATCGCAGAACCCCGGAGGTATCGGCATATACAGAAGCAATGAGGTCGGCTTAACGTTAGGACTTGATGCCAATCAGTCGCAATCGAATTCATTCGGAAACACGCAGAATTCGAGTCTGACAAAGTTCAATCTCAACAACCTCGGGGCTGTCTTCACAATGAAGTTGCCCGGCAGTGTCATGCCGAATCTTAATTTCGGCTTTACATACAACAAGGGTGCGTCGTTCAACCGGAAGTTCCGCGGAACCATACCGCAGCTTCAAACCTCACTCAGCAATTACATTGCCGGTCTGAGCAATGCCAATGGTCTGACGGAAGCGGATGTCATGTCTACCGGAAGTTATGATCCTTATAATCCGCCGGCCGGTGCCCGCTATGTTCCATGGCTCACCATACTTGGCTATGACGCGTTGCTTACCAATCCCGAAGGAGATCCCGACAATCCCCGCTGGTACGGTCAGTTCGGTGACGGCACGAAAGGAAGCGGGGCGTTCGACGTTCAGGAAAAAGGCTCTTTCGACGAGTACAATATCGCGATAGGCGGCAATATCAACAACGTTGTATACTGGGGTATGGATTTTGACATAACAACTGTTGACTACCGTATCCAGTCTGTCTGGGGTGAGTCTCTCGATAATGCATATGTCTATAATCCCGAAATGGAGCAGGTTGGTCAATATTCGTCCGACTGGTCTCTTCAAGACAACTACAGACTCAACGGAACAGGATTCAATTTCAAACTCGGCGTCATCGTGAAACCGATTCAGGAATTGCGCCTTGGTCTTGCGTTCCACACCCCGACGTATTTCAATCTCAACGAGACATACTATGACACCCATGTCTCATTCAATTATCCTTTCGATCCCGGTTATAACCAGACTTGGGCAAACGACGGCTATCCGGTAGGAAACAGTTTCAACTTCAAGACTCCATGGAAGATAATAGCAAGTGCCGCGGGTGTCATCGGAAACTGTCTCATCGTCTCGGCCGATTATGAATGGAACGGCTACGGATCAATGAGATATTCCGATGCCGACATGTATGGCTATTATGATCCCTGGTATGGCTGGGAAGATCCATGGTATGACTGGGGAGGATGGTATGGAAAGCCCGCCACCCGCGCCTCGGCACGCACAGACTATGTCAGCGCCAACGACTATGCCAATTCATATATCAGAGAGGTTTACAGAGATACTCATACGATCCGCGTCGGTGCCGAGTATCGCGTGATACCCAGTTTCAGCATCCGTGCAGGCTACAGTTATTCCTCCTCTCCTGTTACCACAAAGGCCATGAACGGAGAAGTAGAAGTGCCCGGCACCGGAGTAATGACCAACTATAGTCTTGACAACGGAACAAGTTATGTGACATGCGGACTGGGATATAAATACAAAGGCTTCTATGTCGATCTCGCTTATGTCTATAAGCACATGACGTCCGAGTATTTCCCGTTCAGTCCCGACATCGCAGACATATCTTCGGCTGTGAAATCGAAGCTTAGATTCGATAATTCATCGCTTGCCCTCTCTTTAGGCTATAAGTTCTGATCATGTCCGGGCAAACGATTTGAAAGCGGAGTGTATCCTCATGTTAGATGCATTCCGCTTTTATTACACGCTTTTCAGTGTTATTACATGCTTTTCTGCATCATTCACGACATGCACTGCCCGAATATCGGAGGTATATTCTATAATGTCGGCAAAATTGATTAAATTTGCAGTATAAAAGAAACTATCGACTTCAATATCTGACATGAAGACAAATTCATATAAATCATATCTTACAGCATTGCTTCTGGCTATGTCAGTCGGAGCAGGCGATATGTATGCTGTCAATGTCAACCTTCCTGTCGTGGAGCTGCTTGGCAACAATTATTACGTCTATAAAGCCAAAAAAGGGGATTCGCTGTTCGGTATAGCACGGATGTTCGGCTGGGATGACGAAACCCTTAAGAAGCTGAATCCTTCGGCAGTATCTCCGTTGCAGAAAGGCATGAAGATATATTATCCTGCTCAAGTCAAGAGCAACGCCAATGTGGCTGTCTCGGCAGAGTTCCCGGAAGCCGGCGAGTTGCGCCATACTGTAAAGAGGGGAGAGACCGTTTATGCGATCTCCAACATGTATGGTGTGGCTGTCGACAGTATATACAGTCTTAATCCGGAAAGCCGAAACGGCATAAAGGCCGGCGAGACGCTCCTGATACGTCAGGAAGAGACTTCCGGCCCGTCTGACCGGTCGATATATTATACTGTACGCGACGGCGACACCTTGTATGGCCTTTCAAAGGATTATGGCGTCTCTGTCGCTGCCATTCTCAAGAGCAATCCCGGAATCGACGAGGCAAATCTGAAAAGCGGCATCAATATCAAGATACCGCCCCGCGGCACAGGGTTGCAGAAGACTGCCCGCACAGTAGAGGAGTCTACTCTTGATTCTGTGGATCTGCAGAAAGCCGGCAAGAACGAGAGCTGGAATTCCATAGCCGCCCGCAACGGTGTGAGTGTGGATCTTCTCAAAGATGCCAATCCGGAAATACGTGAAATAAAAAACAAGGATGTCATAGCTGTGCCAAAGGTGGAGACTGTGGCGATAGAGAAGGAAATCGTAGAGCGAGATCCGAGAGAGGAATCCTCGCAGGGTGTGGCGGAGATCTATCAGGATGTGCATGGTCTGAATGATCAGGAAAGTGAATTTACTGTCAAGGCCGCTGTCGTGGCCGAAGATGGAACTTCCAAAAAAGATATAGAGTTCATCCGCGGCTTTCTGGCCGGACTGGAGAGTCAGAAAGGATCGGGATATAAGATAGAGTTCAGAGTGATCGACGGTAAAGCCTCTTCGGAGACAGTCATCACGTCGCTTGACGCGTTCAAGCCTTCAGTGGTCTTTCTTACTGCCGATCATGATGTACCGTCGTATCTGGGAGAATACGCATCTGTCAGTCAGACCCCGGTGGTGAATGCGTTCGATGTCAAAAGCATTGATTATACATCAAATCCATATGTCGTGCAACTGCAGACTCCTTCGTCGCTTTTCAACGAGAATGTGGCGAGTTATGTGTTCGACAGATTTTCAGACAGAACACTTGTCTTCACTGGAGAACCTGACAGCAATGACCTGCTCGCGGAGTCTCTGACGCGGCTCTGGTCTCCATCCTCGGTGGTAAAGGCGGGAATCGAGGATATAACCCCCGATTTTTTTGCGGAAGAGGGCAGATATCTTGTCTACGGGTACACCGTGAAGAAAGCGGAAGTAACCGAACTGCTTGAGAAAGCGGCCTCCTGCCGCACAGAAAGACCTCTTGCGGATATAAGTGTTCTCGGGCGCCCGAATCTCATTGTATATGAGGAGACTCTCGACAAGGCATTCCACGATGCTGATGCAATGATTCCGTCGCGTTTCTACATCGACAAGGAATCTTCGCAATATAATGATTTCATCAGACACTACAAGGATCTTTTCGGACATATGCCCGCAAAAACGATTCCTGTCTACGCGGCGTCCGGGTATGACGCCGCAGTATATTTCCTGCCGGAACTTGCCCGCACGCGGGGTGATATCAACAAGATCAGACCGTCGGTAAACTCGGTCCAGAGTGATTTTGATCTCCGTCGCACATCAAACTGGAGCGGTTTTCTGAATCCTCCTGTTTTTCTCGTCGAGTTCACTCCGTTCGGCACCGTCAATAAAAATGTGATCATATATGGCGAATAAACCTGCACCACGCTCGTCAGTACGCGCAATGGCTGCCGCTGCGTTTATCTCCTGTGCATTTTTGTCTATGGGGGGATCTGTGGCCTTGGCCCAGTCTCATTATCAGTCAAGAATATTTGTGGGAGCGCATGGAGGTGTGGATTTCTCAAGGGTCAGTTTCACTCCGGCGGTCACCCAGAGTTTCCTTGCAGGCGCCAACGCCGGTCTGAATTTCCGCTATGTCGAGGAGAAGCATTTCGGTCTCATCATCGAGGCGAACTGGGAGCAGCGCGGCTGGAAAGAGGATTTCGAGGATAAACCCTATTCATATTCGAGGTGTGTAGATTTCATTCAGATTCCGGTTCTGGCCCACATCTATTTCGGTAACCGTGGCAAGTTTTTCATCAATGCCGGGCCATCGGTCAGTTTTATGGTCGGAGAAAAGACAAGAGCAAATTTCGATTACGCGAATGTGGCCTCCAATCCGGATTTCGACACACACATATCATATCAGTACGCCCTGCCGGCCGACAGCAGGATAGATTACGGCATTTCAGGCGGGATAGGAGGAGAATTCAGCATTGACACACGCAATTCTCTGTATCTTGACGCACGATTTTACTTTGGCCTCGCGGATCTTGTGAAATCAGGTCGTACAGAGCCGGTCAGAGGAGCAAATCCGATGACAATATCGCTCTCTCTGGGATATTGGTTCCGTGTCAAATAGCCAGATAAATTATAATTGAGAGATAGACCGCGACGGCGGGAAGGGCAAGCAACAGCGAGTCTATACGGTCGAGTATGCCCCCGTGGCCGGGAATTATATTGCCCGAATCCTTAATTCCGAGACTCCTCTTTATCATCGATTCGACAAGGTCGCCCCATGTGCCGAACACAGATACCACTGCTCCGAGGCCGAGCCATACGCCCATGCCGGCGCGCAGCACGTTCATTCCGAAAAAGTCATTGCAGCATGCCGAGAACAATGCCGCTGCACCGAGAGTAAACAGCAGTCCCCCGAGAAATCCCTCCCATGTCTTCTTCGGTGAAATGCGCTCGAAGAGCTTGTGTCGTCCGATCATGGATCCTACAAGAAATGCACCGGTATCGCTGATCCAGAGGAAGAAGAAGAGGGCGAGAATTATCATGGGGTGCAGAATCCATGCTATGCATGTCATAATGCCGATCGGAAGTCCGATATAGATCTGGCTCAACATGGAGTGTGCCAGATTTTTCAATGGGTGTTCGGACTCTATGTACAGTTCCAGTATGAACCGGGCGAGCATTATCGCGGTCCATACGACAAGCGTATATCCCAAAAAACCGGTGCATAGAGTCAGACAGCCCGCTATGTCAAGTATCAGTGTAGGAAGTGTCTTTCCCGACAGATCATGACTGATTTTCGAGAATTCCACACAGGCCAGCGTGACGAGAAGGGCTCCGAGTGCAAGAACTCCATACTGTCCGCACAGGATGCATCCGACTATGATCATGCAGTACACAAGACCCGAAAGAGTGCGTGTAAGTAACTTCTTAAAGTCCATAGGGTATAAGCAAGTGGTCTAATTTACCTGTTTTGAATTACAAATTTAACAAAAAAATCAATCCGATCTCCAATATTATTTCAAAAATGGGTGAGAAAATACATAATAAAAGACAGGGAATCCTGAAAGGATGCCCTGTCTTTTCTGACAAGAGGTCTGGATCGTCTTGTGCGTCGGGAGTTGTCACATCATGGAGTCGAGCGTAAGAGCCGCGATCTTGAAATTGTGTCGTTCCACGAATTCGATCACTGCGTCTCTCTCTTCGCCGGGGGCGACATCGGCCTTTACTCGTACAAGAGCGTTGAAAGGAGAGGTGTTCGACTGGTAGATGTGCCGATAGCACTTTGCGATATCATCGATCGTCTCTTCCTTGAAATTGCCTTTTCTGAGGATGAAAGCGTTCACACCGAAATATGATATCGGATTGTGCGCCATCACTACATATGGAGGCACATGATTGTTGACACGGCAGCCACCCTTGATGAGCACCCATTGCCCGATCTCGCATTTCTCATGTACGAGCGCACACGATGACAGAATCGAGTAGTCGCCGATATGGCATGCCCCGGCCACTTTGACGGAGTTGCCGATCACTACGGAGTTGCCGATCACACTGTCATGTGCGATGTGGCTCTGCGCCATGATGAATGTGTCGTTGCCTATTCTGGTCTCGCCGTCTTTATGGATGCTTCGGTTGATTATTACGTGCTCGCGGATCGTGTTGTTGTCACCGATCACTACTCGGCTGTCATCTCCTTTCCACCGGAAATCCTGCGGAGTCGCCGAAATGATGCACCCATCGTAGAAGTGATTGTTCTTGCCGATTCTCGCACCTGAAAGTATGCTCACATGGGGGCAGACGTGGCATCCGTCGCCGATCACGACATTGCGGTCGATGAAGGCGAAAGCGTTGATTGTTACATTCTCTCCGATTTTAGCATCAGGATGTACGAACGCCAATGGACTGATATTGCTCATGATATCTGATTTTAATTGTTTATCTTCCTCCGCCGACAGCCTGATAGAGTGAGATCAGAGCCGCGACTTTGCTGTGCCATGCGGAAAGACTTGACAACTGTGCGTTTAGAAGACCTGATCTCGCTGTCAGGACTTCAAGATATGTTGTCGATGAGTCGAGAGTAAGAAGTTCCTGGGTATACTCCACAGACTTCTCGAGATTGTCGATCTGCTGGGTGAGGTATTCGCGTTTCTCGTGGTTGTGCCTGTAGGCGGCGAGTGCGTCGCTTACCTCGGCGCTTGCATTCAGGACGGCTGTCTCAAAGTTGTTCATGGCCTGGGCCTGCTGTGCTTTGGCTACCTCAAGATTGGCTATGTTCTGTCCTCTTGAGAATATCGGAGCTACAAGCGAGCCTGCAAGCTGGATGAACCATTTGCCGGGATTTGAGACCATCGAGCCGAGCAGATTGGTGAATCCGCCGTTGGATGATATCGTAAGTCCGGGGTAGAAAGCCGCGCGTGCGCTGTTTGTCGTGTAGTAAGCGGCTGCAAGTCCTCTCTCGGAAGCCCTTACGTCGGGACGTGCCGCAAGATACGTCATGGGCACTCCGTCCTTGATATCGGCGGGAAGCTCAAAGTTCATATCAGATGAAACTGTGTATTCCTGCGGGTATGAGTGAAGAAGAAGCGCCATGGTGTTCTGCATCTGGTGGATTCCGTCCTTGATGTCGGGAATCGACGCCATGATGCTCCAGTAGTTGGCAGTGCTCTGCACTACGGCAGCCTCATTGACCCATCCGGCCTCTTTCATGAGTTTCATCGACTCTACCTGGTCTTTCCATATCACAGAGGTGCGTTCGGTCAGGTCAAGCTGCTGGTTGAGAAGCATAAGGCTGTAGTAGCAACTGGCCACACCGCAGATGATCTGAGAGCGTACGGCCTGATAGTAGTCTTCCATCTGGTCTACGGTGACCTTTGCTCCGCGTTTGCGGTTGAGGATTTTGGCGAACACATCGATTTCCCATGAAATCGACATCGGGATGGTGTATGTCCATGTGTCCATCTTTCCGTTGCCGTATTTTGACGCACCACCGTTGGGGTTGAGTGAAACGGCAGGGAAATAGCTGAGTTTTGCTCCTTTGAGCTGTGCTCTTGCTATGTCGATGTTCTTGACGGCGTTGTCAAGATCCTTGTTATTGTCAAGCGCGGTGCGGATGTAGCCCTGAAGCACAGGATCTGTGAACACCTGCTCCCAGCTCAGGAAAGGCAGAGAGGCGGAATCCGCTTCTGCTGTAGCCGATTCTTCATAAGTCTTTACATATGAATTGTCGGTCGGCAGCTCGTATGCTTTGTATATATTGCATCCCGACAGCATTAATGTCGCTGATGCCATTAAAATCAAACCTGTTTTTTTCATTGTCATGGATGGTTTCAATCCGGCAGGATTCATCCTGCCGGATTGTTGGAATCGTTAGTCTTTGTGTCGGTTGTATTGCTCAAGCTCAGAGGCAAGAGGAGAGTTGTCGGTGTCTGTCCATTTGAACGGGGTGATCTTCTCCTGAATGATCTGGAATGCCACGAACAGTGCGGGAACCACAAGCACCTGAAGGATCATGCCGACAAGCATACCGCCGATGGCACCTGTTCCGAGAGCGTTGTATCCGTTGGCGCCGGCACCGGTGGCAAACATCAGAGGCAACAGACCGATAATCATCGCCAGCGAGGTCATCAGGATAGGACGCAGACGTGCTTTCGATCCGAGAATGGCCGCGTTGACGATGCTGACACCGGTTCTTCTTCTTTCAAGAGCGAACTCAACGATAAGAATGGCGTTCTTGGCAAGAAGACCGATAAGCATGATGAGTGCGATCTGAAGATAGATGTTGTTGTCGATTCCCATCATGTGGGCGAATATGAATGTTCCCATAAGACCGAACGGAACCGAGAGAATGACCGCGAACGGAATGATGTAGCTTTCATACTGCGCCGACAGAAGCAGATAGACAAACAGAAGCACGAGGGCGAAGATGTAGGCTGTAGAGGAGCTGCTGCTTGTCGCCTCCTCTCTCGTGATACCGGAGTATTCGTAGCCGTAGCCGACGGGCAGTGTCTGGGCTGCGACTTCCTCGATAGCGGCGATCGCCTGTCCTGACGATACTCCTGCGGCCGGGGCTCCGGTCACCGAAATTGTCGTGAACATGTTGAATCGGTTGATCACGTCGGGGCCATAGACTCTCGACAGGGTCACGAAGTTGTCGATGGGTGCCATTTCGGAACCGTTGCGCACCTTGATGTTCTTGAGGGTCTCGGGCGATACTCTTGCCTCAGGATTGGCCTGCATCATCACGCGGTAGAGCTTTCCGAACTTGTTGAAGTTCGAAATGTACATACCGCCGTAGTATGCCTGAAGTGTCTGGAGGATGACGTTCTGCGTCAGACCGGCTTTCTTGATCTTAGCTACGTCAAGCTCAACCATGTACTGCGGGAATGACGGGTTGAATGTCGAGTATGCCATCGATATCTCCGGACGCGCGTTGAGCGCGGCGATGAAGCCCTGATAGACTTTGAAGAACTGGTTGATGTCTCCGCCTGTCTTATCCTGAAGCTTGATCTCGAAACCGTTGGTCACAGAGAAACCCGAGATCATAGGGGGCTGGAAGAACATGATTCGGCCATCTTTTATTTCCGAACATTTCTGGGTCAGCTGGGCGAGAACTGCCTGAGCGCTCTCGGTCTTTTCGTCACGCTCGTCCCATGGTTTCAGCTTTATGATGAATGAGCCATAGGAGTTTCCTTGTCCGGCCACGAAGTTGTAGCCCGTGATGGCGTTTCGGAGTGCGACCGCCGGTATGGTTGCTGCCACGCTGTCCACTCGGTTCATCACGCTGAGAGTCCTTTCCATAGATGTGGCCGGAGGCATGTCGATGACTCCCATCAGAGTTCCCGTATCCTCGTTGGGTACAAGAGAAGTGGCTGTGATCGACATAAGCCACACGAGCACTGCGATGCTGGCTGCCACAACCGAGAATCCGGTTATCTTGTGGTGTATGAACCATCCGGCCAGTTTCGAATATCCGGCCAGAATCTTGTCGAATACCCTGTTGAACGCCTCGATGAAGTTGCGCTGGAAAATGCCGTAGACCGCAATGACGGCTACTACGCATGCCACAGTGCTCTCGACAACGTTCTCGAATTCGTACCATCCGAGCACGAGAAACACTATTGCGGCTACAAGAAGCAGGGTGGTGACAAGCGGGGGAATGGTGAACCGCACGCGCTTTTTATATGCTTTCCCCACAGCCTCTCCCGCTGCGGAATATGCATCCTTCATTCGTTCGGAAAGCGGTGCGTGTTCCCCGTCCTTCTTGTGGGGTTTGAGGAAGATGGCACACAGTGCCGGAGAGAGGGTAAGCGCGTTGACGGCCGACAGGAAGATCGACATCGCCATAGTAAGACCGAACTGGCGATAGAACACACCGGACGTTCCTCCCATGAATGACACGGGGATAAACACGAGCATCATGACAAGAGTGATCGAGACAAGAGCTCCGGCTATGTCGTTCATGGCGTCTATTGACGCCACTTTTGCCGACTCGTATCCTTCGTCAAGCTTGGCATGTACTGCCTCGACGACGACTATGGCGTCATCGACCACAATGGCGATGGCGAGCACAAGTGCCGACAGAGTCAGAAGGTTGATCGTGAATCCGAATATGTTCATCAGGAAGAATGTACCGATCAGTGCCACAGGAATCGCGATCATGGGGATGATGGTGGAGCGGAAGTCCTGAAGGAACACGAACACCACAAGGAACACAAGCGCGAACGCCTCAATCAGAGTCTTTATAACCTCATGTATGGAGGCGAAAAGGAACTGGTTGACATCCATTGTGGTGACAATCTTCAGACCTTCGGGGCACTCTTTCTGGAACTGGTCGAGCTGAGCCTGGATCTCGTTGACAACCTGTGTCGCGTTTGATCCGGCTGACTGCATCACCATTGCGGTGACACCGATGTGGCCGTTTGTCTGTGACCGGAAGCCATATGTAAGTCGTCCAAGCTCCACTTCGGCCACGTCGCCGAGTCTGAGCATCTCACCAGAGGGGAGGGCTTTTATGATAATGTCTTCGAACTCGCTTTCATCGGCAAGACGACCCTTGTAGCGCATCGTGTACTGGAACGACTGGTTGCCGCTTTCTCCGAACTGGCCGGGAGCTGCCTCGATATTCTGTTCGGCGAGTGCTGCTGTGACATCGGCAGGCATCAGACCGTATTGAGCCATGACATCCGGTTTGAGCCATATTCGCATCGAATAGTCTGCTCCGAGCACCGTGGCGTCACCCACACCGGGCACACGCTTGATAACAGGGATAATGTTGATGGCCATGTAGTTTTCCACAAACTCCTGGCTGTATTTCGGATCTTCGGCGTAAACGTTGAACACCATGAGCATCGATGACTGGCGTTTCTGTGTCGTGACGCCGACCTGATTCACCTCAGAGGGCAGGAAACTCGCTGCTTTGGCAACACGGTTCTGCACGTCGACTGCCGCCATGTCGGGGTCCATTCCTGATTTGAAGTATATGTCGATGTCGGCGGATCCGTTGTTTGTGGCCGATGAATACATGTAGTCCATGTTCTCGGCGCCATTTATCTGCTCCTCGAGAGGGGCGATGACGGAGTTAAGCACAGACTGTGCGTTTGCTCCGGTGTAGGTGGTACTTACTCGAATGGTCGGGGGCGCGATGTTGGGGTATTGCTCTACTGGCAATGTCATCAGACCCAGGGCTCCGAATATCACGATAAATATCGAGATTACCGTCGAGAGTACCGGACGATTGATAAATGTGGATAGTTTCATAATGGCTGTTTGTCTGTCTCCTTCGCTGGAGGCAGGTGTGGATGTACTTATTTCTTGGGTTTGATGGTCATGTCATCCTTGACTGTGATGCCGACACCCTCGGTCACGATACGCTCGCCGGGCTGAAGACCCCCGATGACGATGTAGTTCTGCCCGTCGTTCTCGTCTGCGATCTGGATGGCACGCGATTTTACCTTGTTGCTGTCGTTCACTACATATACGAATTTCATATCCTGCATCTCATATGTGGCAGCCTGAGGAATGAGGATCGAATTGGCACGCGTGCGCGGAATCATGACCTTGCCGGTATTCCCACTGTGGAGCATGCCGTCAGGATTGGGAAAGATAGCCTTGGCCGTGGCGCTGCCTGTCGATGGGTCGATCACGCCTGATATCGACACTATCTTGCCCGGATACTGATATTTCTCTCCGTTGGCAAGTGTAAGCGTCACCTGAGGCATGAGTTTTATTGCTTCCTGAAGTGATCTTTTGCCGTCGTCGGTCAGCGCGAGGATTTCTTTCTCATTGAGCGAGAATGTGGCGCGCATGTCGCTGTTGTTTGACAGCACGGTGAGAAGCGATGTAGGGGATACCAGCGATCCCTCACGGAAATCTATGCTGCCGACAACACCCGATGCTGGTGCGGTAACAACCGAATACGACAGATTTTTGCGTGCGCTTGTCAGGTTTGCCATAGCCTGGTTGTACTGTGCTTTTGCCGCGTTGTATGCGTCGACCGATGTCTGGTAGGCCGGTTGGCTTATAATGTTTTTCTCGAACAGCATCTTGTTGTTGTTCATGTTTGTGGTCGCTGTGTTGACATTCGCCTGGGCAACTGCCACTGCTGCCTGGGCTGCGTCGACAGCTGCCTGAAGCGACACCTGGTCGATCGTGAAGAGGGTCTGTCCTTTGGTTACTTTCTGTCCTTCCTCGACACAGACTTTGGTAAGAAATCCCTGTATTTGCGGACGTATCTCGACATCGTTCTCTCCTTCGAGAGTTGTGGGCATGCCCGACTGGAGTGTAGTGCTTTCTTCGCTTACTGTAAGAACTGCAAGTTCGGGAACCTGCTGTTGCTGCTGGTTCTGATTACCCTTACATGAGGGCATCAACATGATTATTGCCACAGCAGGCAACATCAGTCCATTCATTCTTCTGATAGTCATGAGCTGAATTTTTTTATGTATTGTTCTTGTTAGATATATTTTTTCTAATACAAGCCGTGACACATCGGGGGTGCCGTCGCATCCCGGCATATGCGGATAAGACGCTGTTTCTCTTTACCTGTAGGAGGATTTTGGCTTTCAAATCCGAAATGATTTGCAAAACTACTAAAAATTTGCCTCTTAATTTCCGTTTTAGACTCAAATTGCGTGTAAAAGGACAATTTTAGGTAATTTGTAAAACTAATATTTGGATTTGAGTTTTCAGAATCTGTAAAATTATCGCGGACACTCAAGTCCGCGATAACATTATTATTTATTGAACGGCGGAGGCGTGCCTGCGTCATCAGAATCATCCGAATCTTCAGGCAGGGGAAGACTGCCACGACTGTTCTCCTTTTCCGGAGTCGAGGCTTCTATGGCTTTGACTTTTCTGTCGGCCTCCTCTTTTCTGTTTATCTCGATTATTTCGTCTGTTCTGGATTTCCACTGGCGCTTGCCGAGTATTTTTTCCACGTCATCGTGGAAGATCACTTCTTTTTCAACAAGAAGATCGCGTATCTGATTGTGCTGTCGGGCATATTCTCTCAGAATATTTTTCGCACGCTCATATTGCTCGTTTACAATCCTCATCACTTCGGCGTCGATGGTTCTGGCGGTCTCGTCGGAGTATGGTTTTGTAAATCCCATCTCTTGTCCGGTCGAGTCATTGTAGTTGAGGTTGGGCAGTTTTTCGCTCATCCCATATACAAGTACGAGAGAACGGGCAATCTTGGTGCATTTCTCAAGGTCGTCGCTTGCTCCCGTGCCGATTTGTCCGAGAAAGAGGTCTTCGGCGGCACGTCCGCCGAGAAGTCCGCACATGGTGTCAAGAAGAGCCTGAGTGGGAATTATCTGCCGTTCCTCAGGAGCATACCATGCGGCTCCGAGCGCGCGGCCACGAGGAACGATTGTCACCTTCACAAGCGGATTGCCATATTTGGTCATCCATGTGATAGTGGCGTGTCCGGCCTCATGTGTGGCGATCGCCACCTTCTCTTCGTCGGTTATAATGCGCGATTTTTTCTCAAGCCCTCCGACTATTCTGTCGATAGCTTTCATGAAATCGCTCCAGTCGACCGAATCCTTATTGTAGCGGGCGGCTATAAGGGCGGCCTCGTTGCAGACGTTGGCTATGTCTGCGCCCGAGAACCCTTGTGTCTGACGTGCCAGCTGCTCGACATCGAGCTTGCTGTTGCATTTGATGTTGCGAAGATGCACGTTGAATATCTCAACCCTGTCGGACAGCTCCGGAAGATCCACATAAATCTGACGGTCGAAGCGACCGGGACGGAGAAGAGCCTTGTCGAGCATATCTGCACGGTTGGTGGCGGCAAGACAGATTACGCCGTTGTTCGACTGAAATCCGTCCATGGCAGTAAGCATCTGGTTAAGTGTATTCTCCCGTTCGTCGTTCGAGCCCATATTCGGATTGCGTCCGCGTGCGCGACCGACAGCATCGATCTCGTCGATAAATACGATGCATGGTGCTTTCTCTTTGGCCTGCTTGAACAGGTCTCTTACGCGGGCGGCTCCGACTCCGACAAACATCTCGACAAAGTCAGAACCTGATACAGACAGAAACGGCACGTCTGCCTCGCCGGCAACTGCCTTTGCAAGCAGCGTCTTGCCGGTTCCCGGAGGGCCGACAAGAAGTGCTCCCTTTGGAATTTTTGCACCGAGTTCGGTGTATCTCTGCGGGTTTTTAAGAAATTCTACGATCTCCTCAATCTCGACTTTGGCTTCCGCAAGACCGGCCACATCCTTGAATGTCACGTTGGTGCCGTTGTTCTTGTCAAAGACAGTGGCTTTGGATTTACCTACATTGAAGATTCCTCCGGTGCCTCCGGCTCCGCCCGACATGCGTCTGGACATGAACACCATGACGACGATTATGAGTATGATCGGACCGAAATACCAGATCACTTTCATAAGGTCGCTCCCTTTCTCGTAATTGACTTTTATCTCAGGCCTTCCTTCTGCCGACAGCTTCGCGTTCCAACTGTCGATCTTGTCCTGGATTTTGTCGGACGAGGGGATGGTGGTCTTTATCTTTTTGTCACCTGTCATCTGGGGTGACATGTCGAAATTCTGGTTCTTGGCTCCCTGTTCGGTCAGAAAACCTTCGGCTGTGCCGTTCTGGGCAAACACCATGATTTTGTCCATGTCTCCGGCCAGCGCGGCTTTTTCGAAATCAGACCAGTCCACGTCTTTGGTCTGCGAGCCGTCCTGAAAATAGTATAGTGCAAGCAGCGACAGGATGATAAGACCATACATCCAATACATGTTGAACAGTGGCCTCCTGTCCTGATTTCTGTTTTTACCTGGTTTGGGGAGTTTCATATAATTCCGTAGTGTTGAGTGTATATGCTTTTTCAAAAGGCCCCTGGCCTCAGTCAAGATCGGGGAGGACAGTGAGTCTGGCGTCGCTCCACAGATCCTCGATATTGTAGAATTCTCTTGTGTCAGGCAGGAACACATGAACCATCACATTGCCATAATCGATCACAATCCACTGGGAGTTTCGGTAGCCGTCGTAGTTATATGGCTTTATGCCGAGATTCTCACGCACTTCCTCGCGGACATTGTCGGCAACCGAAGACACCTGTGATGTGGAGTTGCCCTGGCAGATTATGAATTTTCTGGCCGGAGCCGTCTCAAGCCCTCGGAAATCGATCTCCGTGATTTTTGTTCCCTTGCGGTTGCGGATGGCCTCGATGATGGCATTCTCAAGAGAGACAGATATTTGTTCTCCTGTTTCCTCTGTTCCGTTTGTCAGGTTTGTCATGCTGTTGTAAATAATATTCTGAATCATGATTCGAAGAAGTTCAATCCGGTAATCGTGACTGACGGTGATTCCGTAGACGGGCGGATATATTCCTCTCCGTAAACTATAACAATTATAACGCCAAATTTATCATCGTCATAACTGTTTTGACAGGGGTAGTTCCGAAAATTTTTGCAAATTTAACAATTTGGTTTTAAACAGAACTGTTATTTTTTCCTAAAAACGCCATCTGCACGTATCCGACGGCAGAAACACAGGTGAAATAATAATGGTGTCACAGACACGTTTTTATTTTGAAATGAGAAATTCAGCGGTTATCATATTGATTTTGGCGTTCTGCTTCCTTAAGGCGGGTGCGGACAATGTCAGAATATCAGGCAAAGTCGTCGACAGTGACGACAGTCCGGTAGAATTCGCCACAGTGCGTGTGGCGAATTCAGCGATCGGAACAAACACGGATCTCAAAGGTTATTATTCGCTGTCGGTTGCACAGAAAGATACGATAGAGGTGATTTACAGCTGCATCGGATTCAAGACAGTGCATCATAAGCTTGTCAATCCCAAAGGTGAGCTTACTCTCAATATACGGCTTTATCCGCTCGATGTCGATCTGCGCGAAATCGAGGTAATAGGCTATCGTCAGAATTCAAATGGCATGCAGACCCTCAATACGGAGAGTTACAAGCTTTCGCCCGATGTGTCGGGAGGAAGCGTGGAGGCTCTTATCACAACCATGCCTGGTGTGAATTCGTCGAACGAGATGAGTTCGCAATATTCTGTCAGGGGAGGATCGTTCGACGAGAATTCCGTCTACATCAACGGCATGGAGATATATCGTCCGCAACTCGTGCGAAGCGGCCAGCAGGAGGGACTGAGTGTCATCAATCCGGACATGGTAGGCAACATCCGATTTTCATCGGGCGGCTTCCCGGCGCGTTATGCCGACAAAATGTCGTCAGCTCTTGATATCACTTACCGTGAGCCGGAGGCGTTCGAGGGGGCGGTTTCCGCAAGCCTTATGGGTGCTTCGGCCACTGTCGGCACGAACTCCGGTAAGTTCTCTCAGTTGTCGGGAGTGCGTTTCAAAAAGAACAATTCGCTTCTCTCGACAATGGATACCAAGGGTGAGTATGACCCGGTCTATTTCGATTTTCAGACCAATATGAACTACAAGCCCAGTGAACGCTGGACCATCAACCTGCTCGGAAATATCTCTCTAAATCATTTTAATTTCAGGCCGCAGGATCGCGAGACTACTTTCGGAACTTCGGAAGACGCCAAGAGTTTCAGGGTCTATTTCGACGGCGAGGAGAAAGACAAGTTCGAGACGTATCTCGGTTCTCTGCAGGCGACATACCGCTATAACAAGGCCACAAGTTTTTCGCTCGGTGTCTCAGGTTTTCTTTCGAACGAGCTTGTCACATATGATATTTCCGGAGAGTATTGGCTCAATCAGGCCGGCACGTCAGGCGAAGACGGCATAGGCGGAGAGCTTGGTG
This sequence comes from uncultured Muribaculaceae bacterium, assembly GCA_947176745.1. Classification (GTDB taxonomy): domain Bacteria; phylum Bacteroidota; class Bacteroidia; order Bacteroidales; family Muribaculaceae; genus Lepagella. Next base: position 58,114 of record CAMWRV010000003.1, on the reverse strand, counting down.
TCGGCAAATATATGGAGCATTCGCGCAACCGTCTCAAGACATCGGTATTCCAGGTGTCGCTTAAAGGCACCACGAAATTCCGTGCCAACAATATCAGCTACGGCATAGGGTATCAGACCGAGCGGTTTCACGACAGAACCAAGGAATGGGAATGGCGTGATTCGGCCGGATATTCATTGCCCACTCTTCCGGAAGGAGTGCATCTTGTCTATAATCTCAGCTCGCGGCAGAATATCAGCGTCAACAGATTTCATGCCTATGTGGAAGATGCTGTCTATATGAGCAGCAATTTCGCATACATGACGCTCAATGCCGGGCTACGGTTTTCATACAATGGCTTCAACCGTGAGTTTCTCGTTTCTCCAAGGGTGAATTTCTCGCTCAATCCTGTGGATTATCCCAACTGGTACTACCGTATCGGAGCAGGTCTTTATTATCAGTCGCCGTTTTATAAGGAATACCGCCAGATGACCGAAGATGATTTCGGCAACTGCGTGATCGCTCTTAACCGAGACATAAAGTCTCCCCGCAGTCTCCAGTTCATAATAGGGGCGGATTATACGTTCCGAGCCATGAATAGACCTTTCAAGCTGACAGGAGAGGCGTATTATAAAAATCTCTCCGATCTGATATCGTATGAGTACGACAATCTGAAGATAAGTTATTCCGGACGCAATGACTCCAAGGGATATACTATGGGTCTCGACTTCAAACTGTTCGGCCAGTTTGTAGAGGGAAGCGATTCATGGATCAGCTTCTCGCTGATGAAGACCAGTCAGGATCTTGACGGAAAGAAGGTGCCGCTGCCGAGCGACCAGAGGTATGCTGTCACTGCATATTTCACGGATTACTTTCCGAAGTTTCCGAAATTGAAATTCAGTCTGAGGGGTGTCTTCTCCGACGGTCTCACCATGACTCCGCCTCATACGAGCAGAGCCGTGTCGTATTTCAGGGCTCCGGCCTACAAGAGGGTGGATATCGGATTGAGCTGGCAGTTTGTCGGTGCACCGTCAGACAATGAGCGCCCGAAGAATTTTCTGCGTCATTTCAAAAGCATAGTGCTCGGTGTGGATGTGTTTAATCTTCTTGATATCGCCAACGTCAGCAGCTACTATTGGGTGACTGATGTCAACAACATACAGTACGCCGTGCCGAATTATCTGACGCGAAGACAGTTCAACGTCCGTCTGTCTGTAGAGTTCTGACCTCAACCGCTTCCGGCATCCGCGTATCCCGCATTATCGAACATCATGTGTCGTCATTTGCAAAAATGACGACATTTTTGTAAATTCGCATAATTTTTAAACAAATTATATAATGGCTCAGAAACCCGGCATTCCTAAAGGAACACGCGACTTCTCTCCTGTGGAGATGGCGCGTAGAAACTATATCTTTGACACAATCAAAAGAAATTTCAGACTGTTCGGATATAAGCAGATCGAGACCCCGTCGATGGAAAATCTGTCGACACTCATGGGCAAGTATGGAGAGGAGGGCGACAAACTCCTTTTCAAGATTCAGAATTCCGGCGACTTTCTCAAGTCGTGCGATGATCAGGAGCTGCTTGAAAGAAACCTCGTAAGGCTTACCAACAAGATGTGTGAGAAAGGTCTCCGCTATGATCTGACAGTTCCTTTTGCCCGTTACGTCGTGCAGCACCGCAACGACCTTGTATTGCCGTTCAAGAGATATCAGATCCAGCCGGTCTGGAGAGCCGACCGTCCGCAGAAAGGGCGTTACCGTGAGTTTTATCAGTGTGACGCCGACATTGTAGGTTCGGACTCTCTGCTCAACGAGGTTGATCTCCTCATGCTCACCGACAAGAATTTTTCCGACCTTGGCATCAATGTCTGCATACATGTCAATAACCGTAAGATTCTGACGGGTATCGCCGAGGTCATCGGCGAGGCTGACCGTCTGATCGACATTACCGTGGCCATCGACAAAATCGACAAGATCGGACTTGACAATGTCAATGTCGAGCTACGTGAGAAAGGCCTCAGCGAAGACGCGGTCAATGCCTTGCGTCCCATTCTCGAACTGTCGGGCTCAAATGAAGAGAAGCTCGCCGTGATGTCTGAGATCCTGAAAGATTCGGAGACCGGAATGAAAGGAATCGAAGAATTGCGTGAGGTCGTTGGTGCCGTAGGGCGTCTCGGAATAAAGTCGGAAGTCAGACTTGACATCTCTCTTGCGCGAGGGCTGAACTACTACACCGGCACTATTATAGAAGTCAAGGCCAAAGATGTGGCCATCGGCAGCATCAGTGGAGGTGGACGCTACGACAACCTTACGGGAGTGTTCGGCATGCCGGGTCTTTCGGGTGTCGGTATCTCCTATGGAGCTGACCGCATATATGATGTCATGCTTCAACTCGACCTTTTCCCCGAAGATCTCGGGCAGACGGTCAAGGTCATGTTTGTGAATTTCGGTGCCAAAGAAGCGGAGCAGTCAATGGTATACGTCAAGGCTCTGCGTGAACATGGCGTGCCGTCACAGCTATATCCTGACAGCGCGAAGATGAAGAAACAGATGTCGGCTGCCGATTCCGACAATGTGCCCTATGTCGCTTTCGTAGGGGAGTCTGAACTCGGTAAGGACGCAATTGTTCTTAAGGATATGAAGAGCGGTGAGCAGACAACCGTTTCGCTGGCTGAACTCATCGGGCGCCTTTCATCTCCGTGCGCCGGAGAATAACAAGCAGAATTGTAGCTTATGGAAAAGATTGATCTGAGGGAGTTTCTGTTGCGACAGCCCTCATTTCCGGAGCAGACAGAGACCGATTCGTACTATCTCGCGCTTGCAAACCGTCTGCTGAACGAGACCCGCTCCATCGGTCTTGCCGGCGAACTGTCGGATGCTGTCAGAAAAAGAGTGGCTCTGACCCTCGCCGACTATATGCAGGACATAGTCTCGGATGCCGGTTTGTGGCGGTCGTTCGTAGATGCCGACAGAGAGCTCTACGGGTGGTCTGTACCTTTCCATGAGTTGCCTGAAAGTTATATAGATTACGAACTGAACCGGGAGGATGTGAGATTTCTCGTATGGTATGTTGTGGCCATGTATTGCGAGGAACTCCGTTTCATATATCCTCACGACCACAGGTTGCTCGCATATGCCGACGGGTGTTTCGCAATTCTCGAGTCTGAGTATGATGAGTCACCGCTGCCGGAGGATTTTAATATCTCGCTCGGACTCGAATTCAATGATCCCGATGACCATAAGGCGATTTATCGGCTCGGAACATGGCTTTTCATGCATTCGTATCTTCTCACTCCCGCCTTTTCGGAGTCTTTGCGTGATATTGTGACCGAGGTTTCATCTGGAGGAGAGGATCCGGTTGCCCAAATCAACGAGCGTCTGGAAAAGGCTATGATGGAGGATCCCACCGGCCCGTTGGCGCTTTTCATGCCTGAGTGGGTCTACCTGATGCTCGAGAGGAAACTCCCTCCCGTCGGCAATAAGGATGAAAGCGGCCAAAAAGAGAATGAAGGTTTGCATCCATATTACAAGGCATTTGTAAAGAGCACGGGGGGAGAGGTGATCAAGTTCTTCGGCAGCTATGAAGCTATGAACAGGTTCTTTATCGAGGCTCTCGGTTGGGAGGAAGGCGTGGAGCATCTCGCACAGTCAAAAGGCGCTCATGATTATACGCTCATGGTCACACCCCGCAAGGGTATGATGATGGCCCCCGATATCGCAAGGTGCATATGTGCGGAAGGAAATCCTCTCTATGACAGGGATTATGCCTCAACGCACGCATTCGGTCTCCTGTCGGAGCGCGGCAGATGCCCGGGCGATATGCTTTGTCATATCATAAACAACGGATGGCTGCCTGACGCAAGATTTCCGGGAACGGACGACACGACTCTGGTCTCGGCAAATCAGGATTTCATAGCAAGATGCTATCTGCAACTGTACTACAGGGGAGACTGACCAGGAGAAATTGATTGTCCGCACGAGTGCGGACATGACTTGATTTAAACGATCCGATTACACAATTTACCTGACATTATGAAAAAATATTTGTATCTGGTTATATCGGCGGTGGCATGTTCCGGCGTATGTCTTGCCCAGACAACGCGCGAGGAAATGGCTGCTGATCCTGACAAGACGGGAGGGGTTTACTATGCCTATCCGTCAGTTTCAGCCGACAATACGCCGGCTCCCAAAGGATTTTCTCCTTTCCATATAAGCCACTACGGGCGTCACGGCTCTCGCTACCTTATTGGAGACCGCGATTACACGGTTGTGTCCGAACTTCTTCACAAGGCAGACTCCCTCGGTGCTCTCACGGAGATGGGCATCGAACTTAAGACAAGACTCGACTCCGTTATGGTGGAGACTGCCGGACGCGGGGGAGATCTCTCTCCGCTCGGCCGTCGACAGCACCATGACATCGCTGCGAGAATGTATGCCAATTATCCTGAAGTATTCACAGAAAATTCTGCGATCTCGGCAAGATCGACCCTTGTGCCGCGATGCATTCTCAGCATGGCTTCATTCTGTGAGAGTCTTAAGGAGCGCAATCCTCGTCTCTATATCGATATGGAATCTTCCAACAGATATATGCCTTATATCTGTTACAGTACTCCGGAGTCGAACTCGTTCAATGCCCCCGACGGATGGTGGGAGGAGGTTTACCGTAAATTTGTAAAAAGCCATACGAACCCCGGTCGGCTTGTCTCTTCCGTATTCAGTGACGCCCGTTTTGTCAGCAGATATGTGAATCCTGAAGACTTCATGTGGAGTATATATTGGTTGGCTTCTGATGCGCAGAACACTGAATGCCGCATCTCTTTCCATGATTTTTTCACTTCCGACGAGCTCTTTGATCTTTGGCAGTGCTTCAACTCCGTTTTCTATGCCCGGCACGCCGATTTCGGACCTTCAGGTGGAGTGCATCTGCAGAATGCAGCTCCTCTTCTCAGAAATATAATAGAGACCGCAGATGCGGCGATTGAGTCAAACCAACCGTCGGCGGCGTTACGGTTCGGTCATGACGGCAATGTCGTTCCGCTGACATCTCTAATGCACTTGCGCGGATGTGACGCAGTCATCGATGAACCCGAAGATTTCTATAAGGGATGGTGCGACTGGAAAGTCACTCCGATGGCGGCCAACATACAGATGATATTTTACCGCAATAAGAAGAAGCCCGAAACAATTCTGGTCAAGATCCTTCACAATGAACGTGAGACTTCGCTCCCGGTCGATACCGACAGCTGGCCCTATTATGACTGGAAGGATGTCAAGGCATATTTTCAGAGTGTGATGAAATAGGACCCGCGTCTATGCGGAGTCCGGATTGCATAAAAGCCGGGCGAAGATTCTCGATTCTTCGCCCGGCTTGCGTATATATTGATAATAGGAGAGAGGTTTCTGCTTAGCCCGCATAGTCAACCACAATGTCGGCCCTGCGGTTGAGTGCGTAGTCTCCATATCTGTCAGTCTGTCCTCCGGCACTGATCTTGATGTGGTCAGCCGGAACACCGCGTGAAATCAGATAGTCTGCAAGATTGGTGGCTCTCTCTTTTGTAAGTTCCTTATTGTAGGCGGCAGACCCTGTTTCACTCGCATATGCCGTCACTGTTATGTCGGCTCCTGTCTCGCTTGCTTTCTGGGCAATTTCATCAAGCAGAGTGTTGTCTGACACTGCTGACTGGTCATTGCCGAAGTAGTAGATGTAGTCGACTGAGGCTTCAAGGTTTGCCGCCTTGTCGATCGATGCTTCAGATGCGAGCACGCCCGCATTTGCTGAGTCTGACACTCCGCTGCCGGCGGCTGTCACTCCGGCAGTCGTGTCATCCGCATTGCCGCGCACGATTACCTTTTTGAGCATGACTACTTTTTTGTTGACCGCTTTCCGCCCGTTCTGCCCGACACTGTCGGATGCGCTTACGAAAGCGGAGTTGCCTGATGCAAGGGCGCTTGCCGACGGTCTGGGTTGTGAATCATCTGTTGCGAAATACAGGCATAGACCTATGACTGCTATTGCAAGAAGAGCGCAGGCCCACCATCCGAACCAGTTTTTCTTGCGTACAGGCTCCGGTCCGTCGACAAATGACGGTTCTTCGATTTCACCCTTGTCTTCAATAAGCAGGTGCTCGTGATTTTCAATATACTTCTGTTCGGGCGTGGAATCATTGAATACTGCGCATCCCTCGCCACTCCTTGGTTTGTTTTGATCTGTCTTTTCCATAATTTCAAGAGTCAAGAGGTTAATAATTATCGTGATTATCGCATTTATCGCATATTTTTCTCATTTAAACGCATATTGTGCCCTAATTCCTGCTAATGAATCCTAAATGAAGTTACATGACATGAAAAAGGAAGTCTTTCCTTCTGTGCCTGAAGAAAGACTTCCGATATGGATTCTGATCGCCCGGATCTGACTCAGCAGAATGTTTTCTTTTTGAATATGCTTTTCATTTTCAGTGTGATGACACCGAAAATGGCCTCTCCGAAAATACTTGTGTTCATTTTCGATGTGCCGAGCTGACGGTTGACAAAGACTATGGGCACTTCGACGATCCTGAACTTCTTGAAATATGACTTGAATTTCATCTCGATCTGGAACGCGTATCCTTTGAACTGAATCCTGTCGAGATTAAGCTCTCTGAGCACCTGCGCTCTGTAGCATACGAATCCGGCAGTAGAGTCCCTGAGATCCATGCGGGTGATCATCCTGACGTAGACGGACGCGAAATATGACATAAGCACGCGTCCCATAGGCCAGTTCACTACATTTACGCCCGATATGTAGCGCGATCCGACAGCCACGTCGGCTCCCTTCTCCTTACATTCGTGATAAAGGCGGGGGAGATCGGCAGGATTGTGAGAAAAGTCGGCATCCATCTCAACCACGTAGTCATAGCCGCGGCCGAGTGCCCATCGGAATCCGTGGATATATGCGGTGCCGAGTCCGAGTTTGCCAGTTCTTGTCTCCATATGGACGCGACCGGAATATTGTGCCATTTTCTCTCTCACGGCCTCCTGTGTGCCGTCCGGCGATGCGTCATCAATGACAAGGACGTCGAATCCGTCGGGCAACGACATGACAGCATCGATTATATTGCCGATGTTCTCAATCTCGTTGTATGTCGGTATGATGACGAGGATGTCGCTCATTTCGGGTCACAGTTTGTTTGTTTACAAAATTAATCAAAAATTCTTAATCTCCGCCATATGCCGGGATATTTTTCATTTTTATGAAGGCTTTCTTATCTTATCAGATCATTTCTCGCATCTGACGATTCGCTTGTTGACAAAGAGTGTCGGATGATATGACTCTTTGCTTCGCCTGAGACTTTCGTCGCCCATGTCTTCCTCTCTGTTGAGATATCTTACATCAGGAAAGCGTGATCTGACCTCCCGTGCGAGACCCGACGCAAGCGCCTGATATATGCCGCGAAAGTCTATGTTTCCTTTCTCTACGTGTACGAAAAATGTGTCGCCGCTCTTCTCTCCGAATGTATATCCTGCCACCTCCCCGTCTATTCTTATGGCAAGACCGAAGAACGGGTAATCATCGAAACGCCTGAGCACCTCGATCACCTGGCCGCATTCGTAGGCTGCGAGTGGATTATCGGTGTGCGATGCGTCGAATGCGATGGTAAACGCTATGAGTTCGGCAACCGATTTTCCGCTTATTATTTCTGTCTCGAACGGAGAGTAGTTGTTGATGAAGAAATTGAGATGATTCCGCTTTTTCTCCATCTTTCTGCCGGAGAACGATGTGAAACGGTCGATGTCGTAAAGATACTCTTTCCAGCAAGTGGCGCACTCGTTTTCGTAGTCGAGAGCTGTCACCGGAGAGTCGGGAACTGATTCGAAAGGCATAAGGATTGCCCCGGCTTTCCTGTTATTACGGCAATATCCATTGACCAGTTGCATGAATCGCTTGTTCTCCATCGGGCCGCAAGGTGCGTAAAACAGCTTGTCTCCGCTTGTAGGATCTGTGCCGCATATCAACAGGCTGTCATCTTGCACGGCGATTCTGTAATCGAAATAATCCGCCCACATAAGCACTCCTCCTATGGAGAAGTCGCACGACCGGGATGGATAGCGGTTGAAAAAATCTGTAAGCATAGGAATGTCACGGAACTCGACCGGCCTGAACCTTGGTTCGCAGGCTTTGGAGTCTGTGGCGGTCTGATTATTGCAATGTCTTAATGCGACTGTGATTGCCATACATGTATGTTTATGTTCTATAAAGTATCTTTATCAGTTGTCCGTGTATCTGAAATTGACTTGACCCTGAACGCACACATTTTGTCGTGAGGGATGCCGGTCGGGATCGGAGTGATTTCAGCAGGCGGACGGAAGATCAAGCCGTGGCGGCCCGTTTTATTAAAAAAACTAAAAAGAGACTGCAATAGTTTGCCTCAGCTGTCAAAAAAAGTCGACCTCGGTGTTTGAATTCACCAAATTATTTGTACTTTTGTAAAAACTGAGGCTCCCGTGTCACAGCCTGACCGCGATGTCCGTTAGCATGGTAGACCTTGGTTGGCATACAGAATTAACAACAATAATATAACCCCAATCAGAATTCTATGATCAAAAAGATTCTAACATCGGCGGTGCTGACAGTGTCGGCATTGTTCGCGGGTGCCCAGACTCCGCTTCCTCTCAATGAGGCGGTAAAGCATGGCACTCTTCCCAACGGGCTCAATTATTATATCCTCCATAACGAGGAGCCCAAAGAGCGAGTGAATTTCTATATCGCCCAGAAGGTTGGATCAACTCTTGAGACGCCTGAGCAGCTGGGTCTCGCGCACTTCCTTGAGCACATGGCGTTTAACGGTACGACCAACTTCCCCGGCAAGACAATGCTCAATTATCTTCAGGCTAAGGGCATACGGTTCGGTGCCGATATCAATGCCTACACATCGTTCGACGAGACGGTCTACAACATCGACAATGTGCCCTCTACCGACAAGGCTCTCGTAGACAGTGTGCTTCTCGTGCTGCATGACTGGAGCGGAAGCATTCTGCTTGAGGAATCGGAGATTGATGCCGAACGCGGAGTCATCGAAGAGGAATGGCGCTCTCGCAACAGCGCGCAGCAGCGCATGTATGAGGCAATGCTTCCGAAGATCTATCAGGAGTATCAGTATCAGCAGATGCCTATCGGCAAGATGGAGATCGTAAGAAACTTCCCTCCCCAGGCCATCAGAGACTATTACCATAAATGGTATCGTCCGGATCAGCAGGGTATCGTGATCGTCGGTGACATCGACGCCGCCGAGATGGAGAAGAAGGTGATCGATCTTTTCTCGACAATTCCCATGCCAGAGAATGCCGCCGAGCGTACATATCCCTCGGTATCAGATAATGAGAAGCCGATCTATTTCTATTTCAGCGACAAGGAGCTCCGCTTCCCTATGATCATGGTTAATTTCAAGACCGAGAAGATCCCGATGGAGATGCGCAATACAGTTGAGGCATATATCCAGACCCAGCTTGTCGACGTGCTTCTCTCCACCATGATCAACAATCGTCTCAATGACTATGCCAAGAATCCTGACTGCAAATATGTTCAGGCCGGCGTCTCGTTCGGTGACTTCTTTGTCTCCAAGACCAAGGCTGCGTTCGACACTTTCATCATCCCGAAAGGTGATGTGAAGGAGGCTCTCGATGATGCGATGGGAATCGTGGCCCGTGCTTGCAAGACCGGCTTCATGGAGTCTGAGCTTGTGCGTGCCCGCGACGAACTTCTCGCCCAGTATGAGAAACTCTTCAACGAGCGCAACAATACGAAGACCGAGACTCTTGCCCGCGAGCTTTGCAGACACTTCATCGACAATGAGGCCGCGCCGGGCATTGAGAAGGAATATGAGCTTGCGAAGATGATCCTTCCGGTGATACCTGTTCAGGCGTTCAACGAGGAGGCCGCCCAGCTTCTTACTGCCAACAATCAGGTCATCGTGGTTTCAGAGCCTCTTCGCGACGGCATGACTGCCATCTCGGAAGAAGAGATCACCGGTCGTCTTGCTGACATCCTCAATGCTGATTACGAGGCTTACGTTGACGAAGTCATCACCGATCCTCTGATCGAGAACCTTCCTGCTCCCGGAAAGATCGCGTCGGTGAGCGAAGGTCAGTTCGGCACAACAGTGCTCATGCTCTCCAACGGTGCCAAGGTGATTGTGAAGCCCACCGATTTCAAGCAGGATGAGATTGTGATGACTGCGTTCAAAGATGGTGGCAAACGTTCGTATGACGCCAAAGACGCTGCCAACGTAATTCTCGCCGGCGATGCCGCTGAAGTCAGCAAACTCGGATCTTTTGACCAGGTGAAGCTCGGCAAGTATCTCGCCGGTAAGAATGTGTCGCTCGGTTACAGTATAGGCAATACGGTCAACGCCCTTGACGGCAAGTCGACTGTAAAGGATCTTCCTACTTTCATGGAGGTGCTTTATGCCACATTCACCGAGCTCAATCCCGACGAGACCGCATACAACGCTTACATCGACCAGATCAAGACTATCCTCAAGAACAACGACAAGAACCCGACTTCTGTGTTCCAGCGTGCAGTAGCCAAGGCTACATATGGCGGAAATCCGATGTTCCAGCAGCCCAGCGTCGAGCTTCTTGAGGCCGGTAATTATTCACGTGAGCTTGAGATCGTGAAATCTTCTCTCGCGAACGCAGCTGACTATACGTTTATCTTTACGGGCAATATCGACCTTGATACGTTCAAGCCTCTTGTAGAGCAGTATATCGCGGCTCTGCCTTCTGCCGGAAAGAAAGATGCGGCTCCCGCAAGACTTTCCTCTATCAATATAGCCGAGGGCGTGGTAAACGATACATTCAGCCAGCCTATGCAGGTGCCTTCGACAATGGTTCTCACTAACATCAGCGGTAAAAATGTCGGCTACAGTATCGACAATTACGTGAAAGTTGATCTTATTGGCGATATCCTCAGCAATATCTTCACAGATACTCTGCGCGAGGAAGAGGGCGGAACATACAGTCCTTATGCTTACGGAACATTCAATCCGTTCACCGGCACATGGCAGATCATATACGTCTTCCAGACCAATGACAAGATGCAGGATAAGCTCATTACCCGTGCGAACGAGGAACTTCTCAAGCTCCTTTCCAACGGTGCCGACGAGGCTAATTTCAACAAGGTGAAAGAGGCTGCCTTGAAGCAGTATGAAATCAATGTCCGCACAAACGGCTACTGGAGAAACAATCTTCAGAGACTTGAGCTCGGATATGATGATATCACCGGTCACAAGGCCGCTATCGAGAATCTCACACTCGCGGATTTCAACAAGTTCATGTCTTCTCTCTACGATGGCAAGAACCATATTCAGGTTGTGATGCAGGGTGTGGCGGAGTCTGAATAAGAACTGGCTGTAAAAATAAATAATAGAGAAGCCGGATTCACGAATCCGGCTTCTCTATTATTTATTTATCTGATTTCGGTTCAGCTTCGTCCGACAGATTGTGCGGAGCTTATCGCTTCTTTGCCGGGTCGCAGGTGAGACCTACTCCGAGTTTCTTGAATATCTTGTGGTCGACTTCTCCGAGCATCACCGTGCTGTGCACCTGACAGCCGGCAAGTGCAGGGAGCTTGTCAAGAGCCTTTCTGCACAAGTCGTTGTATTGACTCAGCACAGCGAGCACAACGAGCACTTCATCCGTGTGCAATCGCGGGTTCTTGCCTCTGAGACAATTGAGCTTCATGTGCTGAACGGGCTCGATAAGCTGCTGGGGAATAAGTTTTATCTCGTGGTCTATGCCGGCCAGATGTTTCATGGCGTTCAGCAGAAGAGCGGCGCTCGGACCGAGAAGCTGACTTGACTTTGCCGTGATGATCGTGCCGTCTTCAAGTTCGATAGCCGAACATGCCACGCCTGTCTCAAGTGCCCGCGCACGTGCCGCTACAACAGTCTTGCGGTAGTTGACGTCTATTTTTGCCTGATTGAAAAGAAGCCTGATTTTGTTGACTTCATCTTCGGCTGTCTCACCCTGTGCGAATCTGTTGAGGGCGGTAAAATATCTGCGTATAATCTCATCGCGCGATGCGTTGCAGCAGACCTCGTCGTCCGAGATGCAGAAGCCGACCATGTTGACACCCATGTCGGTCGGAGATTTGTAAGGATTTTCTCCGTAGATGCCTTCGAACAGCGCATTGAGCACCGGGAAGATCTCGATGTCGCGGTTATAGTTGATGGCAGTTTTGCCGTATGCTTCCAGATGGAAAGGATCGATCATGTTGACATCATTGAGATCTGCGGTAGCTGCTTCATATGCGATGTTGACCGGATGCTTGAGCGGGAGACTCCACACGGGGAAAGTCTCGAATTTGGCGTATCCTGCCTCGATGCCTCTTTTGTTCTCATTGTAGAGCTGGCTCAGGCAGACCGCCATTTTGCCGCTTCCGGGGCCGGGGGCCGTGACAATCACGAGAGGCCTGGTAGTCTCCACATAGTCATTTCTGCCGAATCCCTGGTCGGAATCTATGAGCGCGACATTGGTGGGATAACCTTCGATGGTGTAGTGATAGTAGGCGGTTATTCCCATGCGTTCAAGCTTTTCCCTGAAAGCATCTGCGCTGCTCTGCCCGTTGTAATGGGTGATCACAACTGAACTGACAAGAAATCCGCGTTTCTGGAATTCATCGCGTAGCCTGAGAACATCCATGTCATATGTGATGCCGAGGTCATTGCGGACTTTGTTTTTCTCGATGTCCTTGGCACTTATCACGATCACAATCTCAGCCCTGTCGCTCAACTGGCTCAGCATCCTGAGTTTGCTGTCGGGCTCGAAGCCGGGTAGCACACGGCTTGCATGGTGGTCGTCGAAGAGTTTTCCTCCAAGTTCGAGATATAGTTTGTTACCGAAATGAGCGATGCGCTCCTTGATGTGTTCTGATTGTATCCGCAGATACTTTTCGTTGTCAAATCCGATTTTCATGTCTGCAAAATTACAAAATCCACGTCAGACACGCAAATCGGCATACTGATAAAATATAGGAGACCTGCCGGAATGCGTCAGTTGATTATAACTCTTTACACGGTCTGCGTTCGAACCAATGAAGTCGTGCAGACGTTCTATCGTCGGATACCCGCAAGGCGAGTGCCTTGAGATAACGGGGTATGGCATCAATATTTAACCATCTTAATTATCAAAACTATGAACCACGAAAAGAATTGTGATCATTTCGCTCTCCATCTCGGATTCAAGATCGCGAAACTCGCTCTTGAGGCGGCTGCCGTAGCTGCGGCATTCTGTCTGATGAAGGAAGTCCACAAAGTTCACAAAGCTATTGAAAAGAAAGAAAAGTAGGAGAGCTCATAACTGGAATCCTATCCGCATGGCGGCGGGACTATGTTATATTACTCAATATGACATAGTCCCGCCGCTTCATTTTATTAGTTCCTGTAAAATTATGATCTCTCCGCACCGTTCTTTAATTGATCATCCACTAATCTGGTATGTTCTGATCCAAGCATGATATTATGAATATCAGGAATGTTATTTTTGATTTTGACGGCACTCTTGCCGACACAGCATCTCTGATCGTTACGACCATGCAGGCTGCAGTGTCCCGACTGAACCTGCCGCCGGTCAGTGATGAGAAGTGCCGTGCCACTATCGGGCTCAGACTCACGGATGTGCCGGAGACCCTTTACCCGGGTAAATCAATTTCCGGCGAACACTTTGCCGAAACTTACCGATCGCTCTTTTATGAATTGAAACCCGGTTTTGAAGAGAGGTGTTTTCCGGGAGTCCATGAAATCCTCTCTTATCTTTCCGATGCCGGATATGGCATCGCCATAGCGAGCAGCCGGAGTCACAGATCGCTCGATGAATATTGCCGATCCTTGTCGATCGACGGATTGATCGGCATGATTGTCGGCGGAGACGATGTCACGTCGGGCAAGCCTTCGCCAGAGCCGGTATATATCATTGCCGACTCTCTTGGCTGGATTCCAGAGGAGACGCTGGTTGTCGGTGACGCGGCTGTCGATATTCTGATGGGTAAGGCGGCAGGCGCCACAACGTGCGGTGTCACATATGGCAATGGCACGATAGGAGAGTTGCAGGAGGCTGGTGCCGATCATGTCATCGACCGGATAGCAGACATAAAAGTCATTCTTCACCGACCCGTTCAATGAGTCTGATAATGCCAGGTTCAAGTTCCGGGACTCCGTCCGGAACTATGACTGCTATGCCTTTGGTTTCAGGATGTTCCTTCCAGTCTTTGGCATCATCGGGAGTCAGATACTCCTTGTCGGTCACATAGAATTCATAATATGACCGGATGTTGAACGGCTCATCGCTTCCGGAGACCCATCTGTATAGTTTCCCTCTGCACAGTGCCTCGATATCGAAAGTCGCCATCGATATCTCTGCGGGAGATATGTCGGAGCCGTCGGGTTCCGTAAATGTATATTTTGTGGACAGTCTTGTGAAGTCAGTGGTCAATCCGAAAAACTTCAGGAAATTGGGTGACCATTTATGGTCTTTCTTGTCAGCAAGCATGTCAGTCTCGAAGATATAGCGGTCCGAGAGTTTGTTCCACAAGATTTTCACACCATACTTTCCGGCGACAGTGTCGGCTTTTGCGGAGTTGTCTCTCAAGGTTTCCTGAATCTTGATATTCTTTGAGAAAATATCGACAAAGTCAAACCATTGGAAATGGTTGCTATTCAAGCTGCTTACGCTGTCAAGACCGGCGGAGTCCGTAAACCTGTAAAAATTCCGTTCGGCCAGCGTGCGTGGCGATTTCCACCCTTTGAACTTTTTGTTTTTCTCCGTTGGCAACATGAAGTCGACAATTTTTTCGCTGAAAAGCTGCACAGTGTCGGAAGATCTTGTCATAGATGTGTACTCTCGCATATATCCTTTAAGATGAAGGATATTGTGGCTTTGCGTGTCGATCACGATTTCCGGCAACTCATACCTCAGTGCTGCCATTCTTACAGTGTCTTCTCCGGCATACTCAAGTGTGGCAGGCATGTATCCGAGATATCTGACCGTTAGTGGATATTTGTCCGACTTTACGGCAGGCAAAGTTCCGTCATCACTGCATGTTGCGGTCATATTGCCGTTGCAGTCAAACACTGAGGCCCTTGGCAGGGGTTCATTGCTCAGACTGTCGACCACAACGGTTGCGTTTGCAACACCGGAGGCGACAGATACTGCGGCAAGTATCACGCTTATGCCTATCTTATGTCTTGTTATATGGAAATGTTTCATAACTTAAGTTCTTAATTTTATTCAAATTTACTAAAATATGTTGTATTTTTGAATGTTTTAACATTTTTTGTGGGATGGGGTCTTAGTAGGGCATGTCTTTAAATCTTTTCGGTTGCCTAATCCGATGAGAATGATTATATTTGCACTGAAAAATTATACCCCGACAACCTTATATACAGGGGCTGTCGGGATTCAACACTGTAAAGGTGTGCTTAGCCTCACCTCCTCAAAAAATCTTAGGTTTGGGTCTAAGCCTCAATCTGAGTTGGGGCGCCTATCAATCTGTAATATAATAAATTAGGATGAAGACGGAAAAAGAGAAGAAAATTAGAATTTCAGGCAGGACTATATGTTATACGGCCGGCGTCCTGTCAGCTGCAGCAGGTATATATTGGCTGATAAGAGCGTTATTTTACGACGATGTCCATCTGATGGAGATGCTGTCAAGCATATTCGTCGCACTTTATCTGGTCTTAATCGCCGTTAGGCGTATCAAGGCGTAGGGTTCAGTCGTTTATAGATTCTTGTATTCTGTGGAATGAAGTATTGGTTTTGTGGGATGGAATCTTACTCCGTTTCGCGAAGATCAGAATAATTCGGAAACTCCGAAATCCTTTCTGGAATTTGGATTTTTCAAAAAAAATATACAAATTTGCATCGGTAAGTGGCTTGTTTTTTCGAACGCATCGGAATAAGATCACAGCTGAAAACAAATGGATAGGCCTATGCATGACAATTACGACAGGATTATAGAGGAAAAAGCGGCGCACGTCATAGATGTGATGGCGCAACGGGTTTCGGATGAAGATATACTCCGTCTGAAGAGCGCATTTGAATTCGCACGGGAAGCTCATTCTCCGCAGAAGCGCAAGACTGGAGAGCCATATATTTTGCATCCCATAGCGGTGGCGACAATAGCCGCCGACGAACTTATGCTCGAAACCAATCTTGTCATTGCGGCCTTTCTTCATGATGTGGTGGAAGACACCCATTATACCATAGATGACATAAGAGACAGATTCGGTGAGGATGTAGCCTACCTTGTCGGGGTTGTCACCAAGCAGAAGAAAGACAAATATGTCGAGTCCAAACAGGTTGACAACTATAAACAGATGCTTGATTCGGTGCAGTATGACATAAGGGCACTCCTTGTAAAACTCGCCGACCGACTTCATAATATGAGAACCCTGTCGTCGATGCCTGCCGACAAGCAGATGAAAATTGCCGGAGAAACCGACTATTTCTATGCTCCGCTGGCCAACAGGCTTGGGCTCTATAATGTAAAGACAGAGCTTGAGAATCTGAGTTTTCAGTTCCGGTGTCCCCATGAATATGCCGATCTTGAACATCTTATCAGAAACGACGAGGAGGCACAGCGCAAACGTCTCGGCATCTTTGCCGATGAGATCAAGGCGACACTCGAACATGCCGGCATCGAGGTGGAAGTCTCTGTGGAATATCGCCATCCCTACAGCATATGGCGCAAGATGCACAAATACGGTGATGATTTCAATCATCTCAAATACCGACATTTCACAGAGATTGTTTACCGTACACCCGAAGGATTGTCGGAGAAGGACATGGCGTTGCGTATCTATTCCGTCCTCACCGACAGATTCAAGGAGAAACCGGGAGGAATATCAAACTACATAGATTCTCCGAAGGAAAACGGCTATCAGAGCTTTCATGTCAAGTTGCTCGCCGATTTCGGGCGTTGGCAGGAAGTGCATATCAGCAGCACGCGTATGGTGAGGGAATCGCAGCTCGGATGCGTGGCCGACAGATCGGGTGATAACATAAGCCGGTGGATACAGAAGTTCCGCACCGTGCTGCGAGACATTGCGGGTCACAGTAATGGCACAGGCTTTATCGACAATGTAGTCACTTCTTTCTACAATGACGATATCATGACCTTCACTCCCAAAGGGAAGGAGATCATACTTCCGCAGAAAGCCACCGTGCTTGATTTTGCCTATGAGGTCGGTCTTGATCTTGGGGCAAGAGCGAAATATGCGAGAGTCAATGGCTTCCTGTCATCGATCAAGGCGCAGTTGAGAAGGGGAGACGTGGTCGAAATCTTCACAGATCCCGAGAGTCATCCGAATCCTGACTGGCTTGACGCAGTGGTGACATACAAGGCAAAGAAAGCGATCGCCGCCTATATCGCTTCTCTGCCGAAACCGGAGTACAACCGCTGTGAAGCCTGTATGCCGATTCCGGGAGAAGAGGTGATCGGATTCCGTGAGGCCGACGGCTCCATCACTCTGCACAAGCGCGACTGTCCTCTCGCTGTCAGACTTGCCTCGCAGTTCGGCGACAGCATTGTTCCTGTTGACTACAGACCCGACGCCACTCTGTATCCCGTTACCATTGTCATCAAGGCGGTAGACAGATACCACCTTTTTGTCGATCTTGTCGACTGCATCACCAACAGGCTTCACCTTGCAATGGACAGCATAAATACATCGACTGTCGATTCGATCGTCACATTAAGAATCTCTTTCGCCGTTCATTCGTTCCAGGAACTGCAGACCATTATTCACCATATTTCAGACATCGAGGGCGTTGATGAGGTGAAACGTGTCTGACAGAAGCGGATCGTCATCATTTCTCTTTGTTACAAGCCGGACACAGTCCGGTAATGACATACGTGGCATTTTCAGCCAGAAATCCTTCCGGAAGATCCGGCTCCGGCATCGGTGCGGATGGAAGGCATACTGTCTCTCCGCAGTTGCGACAGTGAAAATGCGCGTGTTCATCTGAATGGAACTGTCCGGAGTGTGCTTCCGTATCGGCACATACCTCATATTTCATCGAGCCGGAACCGTCGGAAATGACATGGACTATGTGAGCCTCCGTAAATACCGACAGAGTCCTCGTTATCGAAGAGCGGTCCACAGTTTCAAGACGGGTCTCGATCTCCAGTGATGACATTGGTTTGTCTGATGACATAAGAAGCTTCAATACAAGCAGTCTCACCGGGGAGAGACGGATGCCTGATCTTGATAGTTTCTCTGTCAGCTCTTTCTCACTCTTCTCAGTTGCCATATTTTCAACCTGTATAATGTCCATAAAATTGTGATGGCCGTGACTCCTGTGTCGGCAAAAACCGCGGCCCAAAGACTTGCGATACCGAATGCTCCGAGGGTCATTACTATGATCTTGACTCCGAACGCGAATGTCACATTTTCCATTATAACGCGTCTGACCCGGCGTGAGATATCAATGGCCAGTGGAATCTTGCGAAGATCTCCGCCTGCAATCACGACTCCGGCTGATTCTATAGCTATGGATGTGCCGATATCGCCCATGGCCACTCCGACACCGGCTGCCGCGAGTGCGGGAGCGTCGTTGATCCCGTCGCCTGCGAAAAGAATGTTTTTCTCTTTTTCCGAATATTGTGAAACCAGATTGCGTTTCTCTTCCGGAAGCAGTGATGATTTGTAAAAATCAATGCCCGATTCGGCGGCGGCTTTTCTTACAGACGCCTCAGAGTCACCTGACAATATGCCGACCGTTTCTACGCCTCTCAGGTGAAGAGCGCAGACGGCTTCTTTGGCTCCCGGCTTTACAGTATCAGCCAGCATGATGATTCCCTCCGGTTTTCTGTCGATTGCGATCAGCACGCATGTCTGCCCGTCGATCTTTTCAGGAAAGATTATTCCTTCAGTCCGCATGATTCCGGGAGAACCGACGATTACCTGACGGCCTTCAATAACTCCTGTGATGCCATGAGGAACGGTTACGGCTCCGGTGATTGCGGGTAGAGTCAGATTCATGTTTTCTGCCTCGCGTATCAGCGCGCGTGCTATCGGATGCGTGCTCCCTGTCTCGGCAGACGCCGCAATGGCAAGAAGCTGATTCCGGTCAAGCGATCCAACCGTATTTATTGATTCGATACTGAATTCTCCGGTTGTTACAGTCCCGGTCTTGTCGAGGAGCACCATGCGGGTTCTTCCGATAGCGTCGAGGCTGTCATGCCCTTTGAAAAGAATGCCTTTACGCGACGAGATGCCGATCGAAGCGAAATATGTCAGCGGTATGCTTACAACCAGAGCACACGGGCATGAACATACAAGAAACACAAGAGATCTGCGCAGCCACACTGTCCAATCGAAACTGAAAGAGCCATCGCACATCCCGACAATCCATGGAATCGTGAAGATCAGCAGGGCCGCCGTGAAAACGGCTGGAGTATACCATCTGGTGATTCTGCGCAGTCGGGATTCTGACGGGGCGCGATGCGCTGACGCGTCTTCGATCATCTTCATGATCCGCGTCATCGAACTGTCGTTCCATTCCCGGGTCGCCTCTACAAGAATCTCGCGGTCTACCGGAATAGTACCCGACATCACATTGTCTCCGCAGGCATGATAGCGAGGCACGCTCTCTCCTGTTATGGCCGCTGTGTTAAGATCAGCACCTTCGTCTGAAAGCAGGATTCCGTCTACCGGCACGCTCTCTCCCGCTTTTACGGCCACTGTCATTCCCGGTCTGACTTGATCGGGCGCCAAGTCTGTTCTTATTCCTTCTTTGATAACGGTGACTTTATTGGGCAGATCTCCGAGCAGCTTCTTTATTTCCCCTTTTACATCTCCCGACACCACATCCTCGAGTTTCTCTCCTATGGAATAAAACAGAAGAACCGCCACAGCCTCGGGATATTCACCGATGACAAACGCACCGGCGCTCGCGAGAACCATAAGTGTGAATTCATTGAATATGTCGCGACGAAGCCATTCAGATACGGTCGACCTCAGGATCGGAATCCCTACCGGCAGTAATGCCGCGATAAACACACACAGGCGCCCAATGCCGTCGGGCCATGACACTGATATCGCCAGTATGAGAAGAAGACCCGAAACCAGTTCCGGAACAAACCGTTTCCATGCCGATCCGCCGGCATCGTGAGAGTGATGCTCATGTCCGCTCTTGTTGCAGCAGCAACCGCATTGATGGTCATGATGATGATGCGTATCCATGATAATGCCGTTTTTTGTTAAACGTTACAAAATTAGCGATTGTCATGTGCACATCATGTGCGTCTACAGATAAATGATGCGCTGGTTGGATGATCCCCTGAACCGGAGGTCTGTGTCTCTGAGTTCTGATATGAAGGGACCCTCGACTATGGCTTCCACATCTTCAAGAGCCTCGAGAAGTTGAGGATCAGATTTGATCTGTTCCCATGTGAAGCCGGTGTAGACCCATACCCTATGTCCGAGAGACCGGACCCTTCGCGATATCTCGCGGACAGCGTCGGGTCTGTACATCGGATCACCTCCCGACAGCGTTACATCAAAGTCCTCTTCTTTCACGATTTCCATCAGATCGTCGATTTCCATCTCTGAGCCCCCTCCGAAGTCCCATGACTGAGGATTGTGACATCCCGGACAATGATGCCGGCATCCGGCAAGATAGATGGAGGTCCGGAATCCCGGACCATCCACCGTTGTGCCTCTGACAATATCAAGAACGCGTACTGTCATAATACGATTCGCAGGATAGTTATTTATGAACGATGCGGTCGTGAAGTTCGGCGAGTTTGCCGGAGTTCCAGCGGTCGGTCGTACCCACAAGATAGCCTGTTATGCGCTGTATGGTCTCGAATGCGGTGCCGCATTTCGGACATGTCTCCTCATTCTTTGCCGCGTTCTCGTATCCGCAGTTGGGACAATGGTTGCGGTTGTGATTCACCGAACCGTAACCGAGGTTGTACTGATCCATCATGTCGACAATCTGCATGATCGATTCCTCGTTATGGGTGGCGTCTCCGTCGATTTCAACATAGAATATGTGGCCTCCTGTGGTAAGAGGATGATAGGGGGCCTCTACTTTTGCCTTGTGACGAGGAGAACAGTGATAGTAGACCGGCACGTGGTTGGAGTTGGTGTAGTATTCTTTGTCAGTGACTCCCGCAATGATCCCGAACGACTTGCGGTCTTTCTTTGTGAATTTGCCTGAAAGTCCTTCGGCAGGAGTGGCAAGAACCGAGAAGTTGTGCTCATATTTCTCGCAGAACTCATTGACGCGGCTGCGCATATGGCCGACAATCTTAAGACCGAGAGCCTGCGCCTCCTCGCTTTCGCCGTGATGCTTGCCGACGAGAGCGATCAGACACTCGGCAAGACCGATGAATCCGATACCCAGCGTTCCCTGATTGATCACGGACTCGATCGTGTCGTTCGGTCCAAGGTCTTCTGTGTGGTTCCACAGCACGCTCATCACAAGCGGGAACTGCTTGGCGAGCGCTGTCTTCTGGAAATTGAAGCGTTCGTTGAGCTGCATGGCTGTGATGTCAAGAATCTCATCGAGTTTTTCGAAAAATCTTTCTATTCTCTCGTTCTTGTCCTGTACGTTCATCACTTCAATGGCGAGACGTACAATATTGATAGTAGTGAAAGAGAGATTTCCCCGTCCAACCGATGTCTTCTCGCCATATCGGTTCTCGAACACGCGGGTGCGGCATCCCATCGTGGCAACCTCATGAAGATAGCGCTTCGGATCATTTTCATTCCACTCCTCGGCCTTGTTGAATGTGGCGTCAAGATTAAGGAAGTTGGGGAAGAATCTTCTCGCGGTCACTTTGCATGCGAGCTTGTAAAGGTCATAGTTCCTGTCTTCGGGAAGATAGCTTACGCCTCTTTTCTTTTTCCAGATCTGGATGGGGAAAATGGCAGTTGCGCCGTTCCCGACTCCTTCATATGTGGATTTAAGCAATTCGCGTATCACGCAGCGGCCTTCTGCCGATGTGTCGGTGCCGTAGTTGATCGACGAGAACACTACCTGATTGCCTCCGCGCGAGTGTATGGTGTTCATATTGTGTATGAATGCTTCCATCGACTGGTGCACACGATCCACGGTCTTGTTGACTGCGTGCTGGATATATCGCGCGGTGCCTGTAAGTCCGTCAAGATCTTTCTTTATGAAGTCTTCGATGTCGGCTTCATAAAGTGATTCAAGGTTTTCACCTGTAAGCTGTTCGAGAGTCTTTACCTCTTCAATGAACGAACGGCGCACGAACGGCGCGAGATAGAAGTCGAACGCCGGTATGGCCTGACCTCCGTGCATCTCGTTCTGGGCAGTCTCCAACGATATGCAGGCGATGACACTTGCTGTCTCGATTCTTTTGGCAGGGCGTGATTCGCCGTGACCCGCTACAAAGCCGCGCTCCAGAATGCGGTCGAGCGGATGCTGCACGCATGTAAGACTCTTGGTAGGGTAGTAGTCTTTGTCGTGTATGTGTATATAGTTGTTCTTGACGGCTTGTTTTACCGTTGCAGACAGCAGGTAGTCATCGACAAACGGCTTCGTGGTCTCGCTGGCGAACTTCATCATCATTCCTGCCGGCGAATCAGTGTTCATGTTGGCGTTCTCACGTGTGATGTCGTTGTTTTTCGCCTCTATGATCTCAAGAAACATGTCGCGGGTCTTTGCCCTGCGGGCAATGCTGCGCTGGTCGCGGTATGCGATGTATCTTTTGGCCACATCCTTGCGGGCGGATTTCATGAGTTCGATCTCGACCTTGTCCTGAATTTCTTCGACAGTCATGCGCTCTTTGCCCGACATTCCTACCCTGTCGGTTATTTTCTGTATGAGAGCCTCATCCTCGCCCATTTCTGTGGTGAGCATGGCCTTGCGGATGGCGGCTTTGATTTTTTCCTCATTATATCCGACCACACGGCCGTCGCGCTTAACAACTGTCTGTATCATCTGTTTCTGGAATTTTGGTTCGAATTATGGCCTTGAAAGCCGCCACAAAATTACAATATAAATTCGAATCCGCAAAAAAATATTTCAAGAGGAGAATGATCGGAATTTATAAAATGGAAAACTTTTGGAGTTGTTAAATTTTATAAAATGCTGATAAATAGATTGTAAAAAATATTTTCGGACAACTTTTAGTATTTAAGCTGTCCGAAAATTTATTTAAATTGAATATAATGTCTATAAAGAACCGACGCTGCATTTGAAAAAGTCAGAATGTCAGTCCATTCTGGTCTTATAGTCTTCATACGTATATTCCCGCAGCAGAACCGGGTCTCCATCTACAGGTTTAAGCCATATCGACGGGTGCTGGATGCCGTTGAACATATTGGTCTTGACGGTGGTATAGTGGTTCATGTCGAGCAGGGTCAGACGGTCGCCTGCTTTAAGCGGAACTTTGAATCGCCAGTCGCCTACATAATCTCCGCTCAGACATGAATTTCCTCCCAGACGATAGGATATGCCCTCACTACCGTTCGCGGAATCTACGTTTTCATCAGTTTCACTGCTGTCGGCCATTGCTTCCGCTATGGCAGGCTTATAGGGCATTTCAAGACAATCGGGCATGTGACATGCGAAAGATGCATCGATTACCGCGGTGCGTATTCCTGAATCCTCAACTACATCGAGAACCTCTGTAACCAGATCTCCTGTCTGCCATGTAAACGCGCTCCCAGGCTCTATGATCAGTTCGAGATGTGGATACCGTTCGTGAAGAGTGTTAATCAGTCTGACCAGATGATCGGTATCATAGTCTTTGCGCGTTATCAGGTGGCCTCCGCCCATGTTGAGCCATTTCACATGCGGCAGAAGATGCCCGTATTGTGCGATAAAAGCGTCGAGTACAGCCTCAAGATCATAGCTCGACGATTCGCAGAGCGCGTGGAAATGTAGCCCCTCGATCCCTTCCGGCAGTCCGTTCCGCAGGTTTTCGGGATTCTCTCCGAAACGCGATCCCGGTTTGCAGGGATTGTAGATGTCTGTATCGATGACACTGCAGTGGGGATTGACCCTCAGGCCGGCAGAAACTTTTCGCTTGTGTGCCTGCATAAGGGGATGGAATTTGTGGAACTGGGCGAGCGAATTGAATGTGATATGAGTGCATCCGTCGAGAAAATCGGGGAAGGATGCTTCAGTATACACCGGGCAGTATGCATGCACGTCATTGCCGAGATACTCAAGCGATAGTCGCATCTCGTTAAGCGAGCTTGCTGTAGAGGCCGTGAAATATTCCTTAATGATCGGGAATGTCTTCCACAGGGCATTGGCCTTGAATGCCATTATTATCTTAAGATTGGCATCCCGGCTCACTTTCTGCAGTTTCTCAAGATTTGCGCGGAGTCGCTCTTCGTAAACTATATAATATGGTGTCTGTATTGTCATATGATATTGAATTTTGCGTAGCGGAGCAGAAGGTTTTTTGTTCCGGTCGGACCGAAATCAACCGTTATGCTTGGTTCGCCGCTGATATTGCCTGTTTTTACAATGGTGCCCTTGCCGAATTTAGCATGTTCGATCCGCATTCCGGCAGTGAGGCTGTCGGGGGAGTGCTGAGGTCTGTCATCAGATGCTGCAACTGATCTGACTGATTTTAGTTTTGCCGACGTCGCAGGCTTATACACGCTGAAACTCCCATATGTATTTTCACGATAGTTGGCAGCCGGATTGACAAATGAGGGTCTTTCGGTCTGACGGGAGTCTGAAGAATCTCCTGAATTGACAAAACGTGGATCTATCTCTGCCAGAAATCTTGAGGGAGATGTCATTTTTGTCTGGCCGTTGCGGAAACGGGATTTTGCATATGTGATGATGCAGCTTTTTTCGGCACGCGTGATGGCCACGTACATCAGGCGGCGTTCCTCTTCGATCTCTGCTATCGTATTCATTGCCATTGACGACGGGAACAGTTCCTCTTCTGCCCCGACAATGTATACATGCTTGAATTCAAGTCCTTTTGCGGCATGCACGGTCATCAGCGTCACTTTAGGTTCATCAGTCTTGTCTTTTTCATCCGCATCGGTGGCGAGTGATACTTCCGACAGAAAGTCGGCCATTTTTGCATTGCCTTCGCCTGTTTCAAGAGCTGTCTCGGAAAAGTCTTTGAGACCGGAGAGCATTTCCGACAGGTTCTCCTGGCGCGATATGCTTTCGGGAGTGTTGTCGTGTGCGTATAGCAGCAGAATTCCGGTGCGGTTGTAGATAAGCTGTCCGAGCTCGAACGCGTTTGATCGGCCGTTGTCGGCTATGAACTCATGGATCATGTCGACAAAAGCATTTAGTTTCTTGCGTGTTCCGGCGTTGACATCAAGTGCATATGTATCGGGATTGTCGAGCACACTCCACAGGCTTACATCCGCGGCAGACGCGGCTGTCTGTATCTTTTTCACGGTGGTGTCGCCGATTCCGCGTGCAGGGAAATTGATGACACGTCGCAGGGCCTCGTCGTCATCCGGGTTGACTGCGAGTCTGAAATATGCGATCATGTCTTTCACTTCCTTTCTCTGATAGAAAGCGGTTCCGCCCACAATCCTGTAACTGATATTCCGTTTCCGGAGCGCCTCCTCTATGACGCGGCTCTGGGCATTGGTCCGGTAAAGGACGGCATAGTCGTCATATGAATCATGTTCCGACATCTTGGTGGCATTGATGCCTGTGGCTACAATATATGCCTCCTCGATATCGCTGTATGTGCGTATGATCTCTATGGGAGAGCCGGTCTCGTTTTCTGAATAAACCTGCTTGGGAAGCTGATGGGTATTCTTCTTTATCAGGCTTCCGGCTGCATTGACGATGTTTTTGGTTGACCGGTAGTTTCTTTCAAGTTTGAATGTTCTAAGTCCGGGATATGCTTTCTCAAGGTTTATGATGTTGGCGATGTTCGCGCCACGGAATGAGTAAATGCTCTGGGCGTCGTCTCCGACTACACAAAGCATGTTGTCGGGTTTTGCAAGCTGCGACACGACAAGATGCTGCGCGAAGTTGGTGTCCTGATATTCATCCACGAGAATGTATCGGAAAAACTCCTGATAATGCCGGAGTATGTCGGGATTGTCACGCAGCATGGTGTTCATGAAGAACAGTATGTCGTCGAAGTCCATCGCATTGGCCGCCCGGCAACGTCTGACATAGATATCGAAAATCCGTGAAACCATAGGCCTTTTCGATTTCCTGTCGTCATCGTAATATTCGTTATGATATTGGCCGGGAGTCATCATCGCGTTTTTGGCATTGGATATCTGCGATGCTACTGACGCGGGTTTATACTGCTTCTCGTCAAGGCCGAGTTCCTTGATGATCTGCTTGACCAGATTACGCGAATCGGTCGCGTCGTAGATCGTGAATCCGTTTTTGAAGCCGATCTCCTCCGCATGTCTTCGCAAAATGCGGAGAAACACGGAGTGGAAAGTTCCCATCCACAGTCTGGCTCCGGCTTTCTCGCCTGCGACACGGGCAATGCGGCTTTTCATCTCTCGCGCGGCTTTGTTGGTGAAGGTCAGTGCGAGGATACGGTGAGGCTCGATGCCGGAACGAAGCAGGTGAAGAATCTTGTAAGTCAACACTCTCGTCTTGCCCGATCCAGCTCCTGCTATGACCAGAGAGGGACCGTCGCAGTATTCCACTGCGGCTCGCTGCTGAGGATTAAGCTCGTCAAGGTAATTGTAATTCGGTGTGATTTCTGATGACATACTTAATTTTCCGATCTGGAGAGATATAAATCCTGATAATCCGGTATTACCGGTATGAAGTGGTATGTGTTGCCGTCATAGTCAATCTTGCAGCAGAAATGCTCCATGCCGTTCGATACGATGAGATATTCTGCATGCAGGCACATGTTGTAGCGTACGATCTGGTCAAACACGGTCTGGGTGATACGTATGTCTGGTGCCTTGTATTCTACAATCAGAAGGGGAGAGCCCTCTCTTCTGAATGCCACCGTGTCGCAACGCTTCCTGGTGCCGTTGACCTCTATGCCAGTTTCGTTGGCCATGAGGCTCGGAGGATAGTGGTATTCATTGATCAGCCAGTGTGTGAAATGCTGTCTGACCCACTCTTCCGGTGTAAGCACAACCCACTTGTCGCGCAGCGGGTCAAATACTTTTCGGGTTCCGTTTTCATCGCGGATACGCAGTGGTGCGGGCGGCAGATTCAGCTCCTCATATTTATTCATGCCTTTAGTTCTTTATTTTGATAGGACATCATTGAGCACTTTTGCAAGGCGTAGCCCGCCTCGGAGCAGTTGCTGTTCGACAACAGGTGTCCAGTCTGCTATATACGTGTATTCGATGTTCATATCGATGGGGGTGTTCCGATATACTTCCTGTGCGATTCCATATGTCTCTTCCGCCCATTGCGCCGGGGTTGTGAGCCGCAGTATCTCATTCTCCTGTCCGGGAGTAGTCCTGTCTATCTGCTCCTTCCATTCGGTATAACTCCATTTGTGACCGGCCTCGACAAGGTTGCTGTCCCATACGGTGTGAAGATTCGTCGGTTTCTTGAAGAATCTTACTTCATGACGGTTTCCGCCGAGATCACTTGCGTGACCGAGGTGAAGCGGCTGGTGAAGATCTCCGAGAAGATGTACAATCATTTTCAAAGCAAGAGCCCGCTCTTCTTTCGATCGGGTTGTATCTGCAAGCTGAGATATACAGGAGTCAAGAGCTATGACAATATCGCCTTTCTCGTTGATTTTTGCATTGGAGAAATTTTCATCTGCGTCAATATTCTTGTAATGCCAGGTCTTGCTGTAGGCATATTCCGGAGTATGCGACGCATTGTCGAGCCAGTTGGCATAGTACACGATCGATCTGCCGTCAAGCAAATCTTCCGCTGCAGCTTTGGCTTCAGGAGTCATGCGGCACTCCGCTATATATGCCACAGTGTCATGACCCTTCTGTCCCCACGGCAACGCCGCAATAGGGAAAGTCAGTGAAAGCGCGGCAATTAAAATCCGGTGGTTCCAAATCATAATCTTCAATTTTTCGAATAGAAAACAAAATTAGCAAAAATCTCCCACAAATAAAAACCGCCTGCTACCAATAATGGACCAATAAGAATCGACGTAATTCCGGCAGGAGTGTCATAATGACAATGTAGCCGCATGGCCTGAGAGCTATGCGGCTACATTGGTTTATTTCCGACTGTTGGTATGTCTCGTTAAATAGTTAATGTATTGATTGGCGAGAGATACTTATTTTATTATTTTCACTGTTTTGGTTCCCGTTTTCACGATATATATTCCGTTGTCTCCCATTTCCGATACCCTTTGTCCTGTAACGGTGTATATTTCTGTCCGGTCGGCACTATCGGTTTCCACGGCATCAACACCTGAATGATCTGTAAACATCAATGTCTCGTTTTTAAGGTCTACAACCAGCCTGTGAGTCAGCACCTGAGGGAAGTTGATATTCTTACCGCTTTTCTCCAGTTTGAATTCTTGCTCAGCCTGAGGAGTCATACCATCTTCAGCTGCTCCGTAGTCTATTGTGTTCCAGTCTGACGATGCAATCTTGAATGCTCCTGAAAAGTCGGCATCCTGCAGATCGTATTCGTATATGCCGTTTCCGAGACAAGTTAGCCTGTGGGTAGTGTTCCAGTTGTTGAAATCTCCGCGGATATATATGTCGACACCGGGTTCTGTCGATATCTCCGGTTTGGCGCCCCACTGGTCTCCGAGCCAGTCCACACTGTTCCTGATCATCTGAATCATTTCTTGTGTCCTGGCTTTCACATCATCATTGCCATACTGGTTCCAGCGCTCATAGTTGAAACCGGCGGCTACGGAGATTTTAGAGGCATAGTCTGTCAGATACTGTTCCAGACCGTCGTAACCGGTTTTGCAGAATTCAGCCCAGACTTCCCTGACTTTGGCCTGGAATGCGGGGAACTTATATATTTCACCTATCCATGTCTGGTTGAATTCAGGATCCTGCCATACGAATTTATCCTTACTGCCGCGACGGAAGGCGTTGCCGAAGTCCCATACCGGGCCGAAATGCCATTTTGTGCTTTCTCCGCGGTCTTTGTATAAGTAGCATGAGCCATGATACGATTCGCAGTCGTCAAGTATCTCCTGCACTATGTAGAAGCGTGCGGCAGATTCGAGGTCGATGTAATCGAGCCAGCCGGATGTGTTTTTATCTTCGGCGTAGACTGCATCGTTTATGCCGTTCATCTGTTCTGTGAGATATGCCTCCTGCTCGGGGCTGAGAATTTCCGGACTTGAATATGTGAAGTATATCGGATAGCCGTTGTGCTCGATGACAGTGATATGCGGATCTGTGTCATAGTTGTCGATCTCTACGAGCCAGCCGCCGTCAACATCAGTCACTGCTTCATCTTCCTGCTCGGTTATGTCAACCCGTGTGGAATCTATTCTGATGGTTTGTGTTACGAAATAAAGACCCTTGTAGTCTCCGTTAAGATAGAACTCCACAGGCCGTTCGGCGGGTGTCCATGGAAGTCCGAGGCGGCGGCTCAGTTCGAAGCCGGCGATGTTGCGCATGAACCCCTGTTCATCGTCGGCATGTGCCAGCAATGCGAAATGCTTGTTTTTATCCATGCCCATGAACTCGGTCTTTTTTGAAAACTTCAGTTTATAAGGTTTTTTGTCAAAACCGGTCCACGTATAGTTTCCGCGAGCCTTTATCTCTACCGATACGGGGTTGTCGGCATCTCCGATTGATTCGATATCAGGAAGACCGTTATTGTCGAGGTAGTAGGTGGCCTGAAGATAATACTCTTTTGTTGTGATCTCCTCGTTGTTCTCTGTGTTAACATAAAGAACCGGAAGAGTCCCGGAATGTTGTTCCGCAGACATTGCCGCAGAAGGGAGAATAACGGCACTCGCGAGAAGTGCGTAAAAATGTTTCATGTAGTATATTGAAAATAGTTAAACAGGTATTTAAGCTTTGAAGTCTTTGAAGTCATGTAAACTTCAATATTAAGTATATCTCACCAAATAGTTAATGTGTTGATTGACGAGATTTGTGGAAAGGATTCCGGCTCGCCGAGATGGAGCAATGGGGTTCCATTGTAACTGAACGGCAAGTCGGAAGACTGCCGCAAGGCTCATTAAGGAATACCTTAAGTATTTGGTGAGATATACTTATCAACGCATATTAAGTGTCAATAGTATCTTAACCAGTGTATTACTTCATACAGAAATGGATCTGCCGCAACCGACGACAGATCCATTTTTGATATAGATCTCACCTGACAGGTGATTATCTGAATATTACTTGTTGACCTGGAATTTGTTCCAGCCGTCTTTCAGATATGCTATTGTCTGCTCTGCAGCGGCAACCCCCGCGTTGAAGTTGGCTTCGGCTGTCTGAGCTCCCATCTTCTTTGGAGTGAAGAATACCCGCGAAGCGAATCTTTTCTCAAACTCCTCGGCTGCATCAGGCTTGATGTCGGAGATATAACGGAGGTCCGTACGCTCCTCAAGAGCCTTCATCAGCCCTTCCTCATCTATGACTTCCTTACGGGCTGTGTTTATCAGCACACCGCCCTTAGGCATCTTCATCATAAGATCATAGCCGATAGATTTGCGGGTCTGCGGTGTGGCCGGGATATGAAGTGACACGAAGTCATTCTCGGCAAAGAGCTCTTCCGGTGTGTGTACGGGCTTGACTCCCTCGCCTTCCATAACGGCATCGGGCACGAATGTGTCGAGAGCCTCAAGCCTCATGCCGAATCCTTTTGCGATTCTTGCCACATTGCGGCCAACTTGTCCGAATGCGTATATGCCGAGACTTTTCTCTTTAAGCTCTGTTCCTGATTTGCCGTTGTACTGGTTGCGGCACATCATCACAGCCATGCCGAATACGAGTTCGGCCACGGCGTTTGAGTTCTGTCCGGGCGTGTTCATGACGCATATGCCATGAGCGGTCGCAGCCTCAAGGTCGATATTGTCATATCCTGCGCCTGCGCGGACAATCACCTTCAGCTTGGGTGCGGCGTCCATGACGTTGCCGTCGATCTTGTCGCTGCGGACAATCAGTCCCTCGGCCTCTTTTACGGCCTCAAGAAGATCTTCGCGTGTGCCGCCCTCCACAAGCAGAAGCTCGTTGCCGGAAGCGTTTACTGTGTTCTCGATCGCCTTTACCGCTGCGGGAGCGAAAGGCTTCTCTGTGAAAACCAATATTTTCATATGCCGACGGATTATCAGTGTTTAGCCTCGAATTCCTTCATTGTGGCTACAAGTGCCTCTACGCTTTCTTTGGGGAGCGCGTTGTAGAGTGATGCACGGAAACCACCTACTGAACGGTGACCTTTTATGCCGACCATGCCTTTCGAAGTGGCGAACTCCATGAATTCTTTCTCAAGATCAGCGTATTCGGGATTCATTACGAAACATACGTTCATGATCGAACGATCCTCTTCTGCCACTGTGCCGCGGAATAGACGGTTGCGGTCGATCTCGTCATAAAGTATGCCGGCTTTCTCGATATCGCGGCGTTCCATCTCCTTTACGCCTCCCTGCTCCTTGTAGTAACGGAGAGTCATAAGCGCCGAGTAGATGGGAAGAACCGGCGGAGTGTTGAACATCGAGCCTTTCTTGATATGAGTGCGGTAGTCGAGCATCGTCGGGATCTCGCGGCTAACTTTGCCGAGGGCGTCTTCTTTGACGATTACGATAGTGACGCCGGAGGGGGCGAGGTTTTTCTGTGCTCCGGCATAGATGCAGTCATATTTCGATACGTCGAATTCACGAGAGAAAATGTCGGACGACATGTCGCAGACCATCGGCACAGGACTGTCGAAGTCCTTGCGGATCTCGGTTCCGTAAATTGTGTTGTTCGATGTGTAGTGGAAGTAGTCTACATCCGAGGGAATCACGAAATCCTTGGGAATGTAGGTGAAGTTCTTGTCTTCGGAAGATGCGATCACGTCGACTTCTCCGAATATGCGGGCCTCCTTGATGGCGTTGGTAGCCCATGTGCCTGTGTTGATATATGCAGCTTTCTTATTCAGAAGGTTGAATGGCACCATGCAGAACTGGAGGCTTGCGCCGCCGCCGAGGAAAAGCACATGGTATCCTTCGGGAATATTGAGAAGTTCTTTTGTCAGAGCGACAGCCTCGTCGACAACCGCCTGAAATTGCTTGCTTCTGTGTGAGATCTCAAGAATTGAGAGTCCCATGTCGGCGAAGTTGATGACTGCGTCGGCAGTCTTCTGGATCGTGTAAGGTGAGAGTATGCTGGGGCCAGCATAGAAATTGTGTTTCTTCATGATCGTTGTCAATATAGATTTTAGTTGGTTGTTTTGCGCAAAGATAAGCGAAATTAATAAATCCTGCAAGATTTTGACGATAAAAAAAAATCCCTGCGGGATTCTTATGATTCCGCAGGGTGTATATTCTTGAATGTCTGTCTGATCCGAAGATTAGATCACTTCGCTGATTTCAGGAGTTTCCTCCGGTTTCTGTTTGCCCGGACCCTCTTTTATGAAGAACACGCATACTGATCCGATCACGAGTGAAACGCCGGCCACTGCCATCATCAGATACTCGGGCGCGAGCTCTCCGGGCATGCTGAGCATCGTAAGAATCCAGCCGCCGACAAGTGCTGCCACGATCTGGGGAACGCATATCGTGCAGTTGAAAAGTCCGAGGTAAGCACCGATGTTGCCGCCACGCAGTGAGTTGGTGAGTATGGTGAACGGCCATGCAAGCATTGCGGCCCATGCGCATCCTATGAGTGCGAACGCCACAAACAGCAGATAAGGATTGGTGATGAATGCTGTCATGAAGAATCCGGCAGCGCCGAGAAGCAGACTGAGCGTGTAGGAGAATTTTCGGCTGCGGAAACGGGGAAGTACGACTGCCCAAAGCACTGAACCGAGTGCCTGAATGGCAAAAAGGACGCCGACCCAGTTTCCCGCCTCGTTGTATGCTGTTGAGGTGGCGTCAAGAACCGTACGGGTCATATATGTGCATCCTGACGCGTTGTCGATATGGGCTGTTCCTGTCGCGCTTATATCGAGCGTGCCGTCGGCCTTTTTCTCTACGATATCGGCGGTAGTGAGTGTGAACGCGCCCTGATGCATCGAGAGAAAGTCACCGGTCTTTTTGCCGTGATCGAGGATTATGATGCTGTCGTTGGCTATCAGGTATTTGCCCTGATAGTCCTTCCCTTCATACGATATGCCGGGA
Source organism: uncultured Muribaculaceae bacterium (assembly GCA_947176745.1). Taxonomy (GTDB): domain Bacteria; phylum Bacteroidota; class Bacteroidia; order Bacteroidales; family Muribaculaceae; genus Lepagella. The sequence continues at coordinate 24,969 of CAMWRV010000003.1, read as the reverse complement.
TAGTTGACTGTCGTCGGGGCATCGAATGCATTGTGTGCCACTGTGTTTGTGGCATATGTCCACAGGAAGAGGAACGCGAACCAGCAGAAGAACTGGACAACGCCGACAGTCCAGAAAGTGGCGGGGGCGTGACGAAGAAGGGTTATGACATCTTTTTTCTCTTTCTTGGCCGATTTCTCCTTTATGCCGGGATTCTCTTCTATGCCGTTGTATTCATTATACAGTTTTGGGGGCCATTCCTTGATTTTTATAAGGGAATATATCACGCAGATCAGAAGTATGGCGGCTCCGATATAGAATGACCAGATCACGGTGTCGGGCACTACTCCTTCAGGAGCGGTATTCTGTATGCCGAACCACATGAACAGGATCGGGAAGATGTAGCCGACCACCGATCCGGCGTTGCAGAGGAAACTCTGGATCGAGTAGGCGAGACCTTTCTGTTTCTCGTTCACCATGTCTCCGACAAGCATCTTGAACGGCTGCATGGCCATGTTGATCGATGTGTCAAGCAGCATCAGCGCAACAAGACCGAAGAGAATCGCGCTCGCTACTGTGAAATGGAAACTTCCGGCATTGGGAAGAAGACACATCACGACTACGGCGACAAGCGCGCCGGCGATCAGGTAGGGGAGACGACGCCCGAATCTGTTCCAGGTCTTGTCGCTCATCATGCCGACAATCGGCTGCACCACAAGTCCCATCAGAGGGGGCAGAATCCAGAAATAACTCAGATCGTGGGGATCGGCACCGATTGTCGTGAATATTCGCGACACATTGGCGCTCTGCAAAGCGTATGCAATCTGCACACCGAAGAAGCCGAAAGATAGATTCCACAGCTTCCAGAAACTTAAATCAGGTTTCGTTTTCATGAGTATGTTGTGTTATTTAGATTTCGGGGTTATCAGAGTTGAGGAGTCAGACCGGGGCAATCACTTCCTGATCTGCGAATAAAGCCAGCTTATCTCCTCTTTCCATGCCGACGGGTCGGGAGTCTCGAGTATCAGCGGCATGTCGTCAAACCGTGGATCGTTGACAAGTCGTGCGAAAAATTCCGCTCCGAGTGACCCCTTGCCGATGAGTTCATGCCTGTCAATGCGCGAGCCAAGGGTCCGCTTGTTGTCATTCAGATGCAATGCGCGGAGATAACCGCGTCCTATCGTATTGTCAAATTCTTTCCACGTAGCTTCATATCCCTCTTCCGAGGTGAGGTCATATCCGGCCGAATGGGTGTGGCAGGTGTCGATGCATACGCCGATTCTGCTTTTGTCTTCCACGCCGTCGATGATTCGGGCAAGCTGCTCGAAACGGAATCCGAGGTTTGTTCCCTGTCCGGCTGTGGATTCGAGAATGGCCGAGACTCCCGAGGTCTTTTCGAGTGTCAGGTTGATGCTCTCGGCAATGAGATCAAGACATGCGTCGGGATCCATCTGTCCGAGATGACTGCCCGGATGAAAGTTCAGCATGGTGAGCCCTAACTGCATGCATCTGTTCATTTCGTCAAGAAATGATTTTCTTGATTTTTCGAGCTTTTCGGGGTCGGGACTTCCGAGATTGATCAGAAAGTTGTCGTGAGGCAGTATCACCGAGGGGTCAAAACCGAATTCCTCGCAATTGCGTCTGAATGCGTCGGCAGCTTCTGCCGTGATGGCTTTTGAACTCCATCTCGCACTCGAACCAGTGAAGAGAGCGAATGCTCTGGCTCCTATGGCCTTTGCCTCGATGGGCGTGTTCTGCACGCCCCCTGCGGCACTGACGTGGGCTCCTATATATTTTGCCATAAAGCTGTTATCGTTTATTGAATGCACGGCATGGCTTGACAGACCACAATTTATTATCTCTTGTCTGTCAGATACCTCTGCCGATGATGACTTCTGTTTTAGCAAACAAATTTACGCATTTTTTTTCAATAATTGATGGATTTGATTAAAAAATGGCCAAAAAGTATTAACTTAGCGGTCAAATCAAAGGTAATGGAACTATCAAAGACCAAATTAAACATGTTTTCATCTCTCGGGTCTGCCAAGATGAGAAAAAAATATGGTTTGTTTACCGTTGAGGGAGAGAAGTCTGTGGCCGACACCATTGATGCATTTATGCCGGAGGCCGTGATCTGCGTGCGCGGACATGTCCCGGCCTTTATTCCGCAAGGAACTCCTCTATATGAGACCGGTCATGATGAAATGGGTAAATTGTCAAACCTTTCGACTCCTCCGTCGGTCATGGCGGTATATCGCATTCCAGGTTGTGTCGATGCGGATCTCGAAGTGCCGGCAGGACTGTATGTCGTGCTTGACGGAATTCAGGATCCGGGCAATCTCGGCACTATCGTGCGGACCTGCCATTGGTTTGGCATATACACCATTTTCGCGTCTAAGGATACTGTCGATATCTTTAATCCGAAGTCAGTGCAGGCCACGATGGGTTCAATTGCAAAAGTGAAAGTGCGTTATTGTGACATAGGCACGCTTCTTGACAGAAACCCGGGGCTTCCTGTTTACGGCACTCTTCTTGAAGGGAAAAACATTTTCAAGTGTGAACTTGACCGCAATGGCTTCATTGTGATGGGTAACGAGGGAAAGGGCATTTCGGAGGAGATCCGCAAAAGAATAAGTCTCCCTCTGAACATACCGCCGGCCTGTGCCGATCACAGCGAATCGCTCAATGTCTCTGTGGCGGCGGCAATAACGATAGCTCAGTTCAGAAAGTGACGGAAGACCTATCGCGTCCTGACATACGACAGCGGCGGGGCAGATGACTCAGCATCTGCCCCGCCGCTGTCTATATTGCCGTAAGATTTCTGACTGCGTTTCCTAAGGCTGTCATGATGACGGCGACTATCGTCCTGAATTTACTTCCGGAAGGAACGCGTCTGCGTAATGGGCGAACTTATAGTTTTCTTCCGAACCAGTGAAAGTCACTATGTCAAACCGATACTGGTAAAGGACTTTCTGCCTTCTGAGGTAGGAGTCGGCGGCGCATACGATACGATGTCTTTTGCGTCTGTCTACATAAAGAGCCGGATCCTCTCCCTCTCCTGATCTTGCCTTGACTTCCACAAATATTATCGTCCGGTCAAGCTCGAGAATGAGATCTACTTCAAGATGTCCGTGACGCCAGTTGCGCTCTCGGATGGTATAACCCTCCTTCAGAAAGTATTCGGCGGCGAGTGCCTCGGCTTTGAGTCCCCACGCGCGGTTTTTATGTCCGAGTTCCTTCCTGTCAATTCTGCCCATACGGATACCTTCGTGTCAGAGTGATCCCTTCAGACAGCCTTGAAACTCATGTCGAGTCCCTTCACGCTGTGTGTGAGCGCTCCCACAGAAATGAAATCGACTCCTGCCTCGCCATACTGGCGCAGATTCTCCAATGTGATTCCGCCAGACGATTCTGTCTCGAATCTTCCGTCGACGAGTGCTACCGCCTCGCGTGTCTGTTCCGGTGTGAAATTGTCGAACATGATTCTGTCCACGCCTCCGTGAGCGATCACTCTGCGTATGTCGTCGAGACTGCGGACTTCTACTTCGATTTTCAGATCCTTGCCATTCGTCTTGCAGTACTCTCGTGCACGGTCGATTGCTTTCTCAAGACCTCCGGCAAAATCGATGTGGTTGTCTTTTATAAGGATCATGTCGAACAGTCCGATGCGGTGATTGGTTCCGCCCCCGGTCTTGACCGCCTCCTTTTCAAGCATTCTCATGCCTGGAGTTGTCTTGCGGGTGTCGAGAACTCTGGTGTGAAGGCCCTGAAGCTCATTCTGATACTTTCTGGTCATGGTGGCTACTCCGCTCATGCGCTGCATTATGTTGAGCATCGTGCGCTCAGCTATGAGAAGAGACCGGACCGGACCCTCGGATATGAACGCGACATCGCCTTTCTTTACCTCGGCTCCATCTTCGATCATAACTTCCGTTTTGATTGAAGGATCGACTTTACTGAGTACTTTCATTGCGATATTGACTCCCGAAAGTATTCCGTCTTCCTTGATTATCAGCCGGCTTTTGCCTACGGCATCAGCCGGAATTGTGGAAAGAGTGGTATGGTCTCCGTCTCCAAGATCCTCGGCAAATGCCAGATCAAGAAGCTCGTCTATAAGCTGGTCTTTTGTTTTCATTCTGTTTTTGTGGGATGGGGTGTGAATGTAGTGAAATATTCCTGATTGCCTGCCCGACAGATTATTTTATGCCGTCTCTTTCAAGCAATGCATCTACTGTCGGTTTCTTTCCGCGGAATTCTATATAAAGTTCCATAGCGTCGCGAGTGTCGCCTGACTGGAGCATTTTCAGGAACTTTGCTGCTGTTTTCTGATCGAAAATGCCGTTCTCCTTGAATGCGGCGAATGCGTCTGCGTCAAGTTCTTCCGACCATTTGTAGCCGTAATAGCCGGCTGCATATCCTCCTGAGAATATATGTCCGAATGAAGGTGACATCACAGATCCGCTCACGGGTTCGAATATTTTTACGGGTGCCTGGGCGGCTGCCTCGAATTCCTCAATGTCGGCGGAAGCCCTCAGAGGTTCGGTAATTGTATGGTAGGCCATGTCAAGGTAACCGAATCCGAGCTGGCGCATTGTCGAGTATGCGGCTCCGAATTGCGCCGACTTGACAAACCGGTCGAGAAGATCGGCCGGAATCTTTTTACCTGTTTTGTAATGACGGGCAAAACTGTCAAGATACTCTTTGCGTGTCAGGAAATTCTCGTTGAACTGCGAGAAAAGTTCCACAAAGTCATGGTCTACGTTTGTGCCGCTGAGAGATTCGTATTTTGCTTCGGATGAAAGTCCGTGTAGCGCATGTCCGAACTCATGAAGGAAAGTCTCGACCTCGTCGGCTGTCAGAAGAACGGGAGCTTTTCCTACAGGTTTGGAGAAGTTGCATACGATCGAGATGAGAGGAAGGGTCTTTTTGCCCTCGTCGTCTTTGCTCTCGGCGCGGAACTCTGTCATCCATGCTCCGGGAGACTTGCCGGCGCGGTAGAAGAAGTCTGCATATAGCAGGCCAAGCATCTCGCCGTCTTTCTTATAGACTTCATATATTCTGACATCAGGATGATATTTGTCAACCTTGTCTGTCTCCTTGAATTTGTAGCCGTACAATTTTGTGGCAAGTCCGAAAACGCCGTCGATCGTGCGGTTGAGTTCGAAATAGGGCTTAAGATCCTCGTCGTTGAATGCGTACCGGCTGTTTTTCAGTTTATCCGACCAGTAGGAATAATCCCAAGGCTGGAGAATAAAATCATCGCCTTCGGTTGCGCGGGCGAGTGTCTGGATCTCATCAAGTTCTTTGTGCATCGGCGCAGTGTAAGCCTTGCGGAGATCTTCAAGGAATGCCATTACGTTTTCAGGCGTCTTGGCCATTGTGAGCTCAAGCGCGTATTCAGCATAGTTCTTGCGGCCCATAAGGCGCGCCATCTCAAGTCGGATGTTTGCGATATCCTTGAGAATCTGCATATTGTCGAATTCTCCCGAGGTGTTTGTGCTGCCGTTCAGACGATACAGACGCTCGCGCAGGTCGCGGCGGTCGGAATACATCATGAACGGGCCATAGCTCGGACGGAAGATTGTGACGAGATACAGTGATTCGTCATCCTGCTTACCTTCTTCGGCAAGGGTTTCGGCTGCTGCCGCACGGTATGCTGATTTTATTGATTCGGGAATGCCGGAAAGGTCGGATTCTTTAAGCCACATCCTTCTTGCAGGATCTTTCATGGCATTTGTGACATTCTGCGAGAATCTTACATTCAGATCAGAGAGTTCGGCACTGAGCTTTCTGAATTTTTCTCTCTCTTCGCCTGTGAGATTGGCTCCGGAGTGTACGAACGAGCGATATGTTTTCTCGATAAGTCTCAGATCCTCAGGAGAGAGAGATTTATCTGCCTCTCTGTTTTCATAGACTTGCCGGATCCGGTTCCACAGGCACTCGTTGAGCATCATGTCGGTAGAGTGTTCCGACAGTGCCGGAGTGACACGCGCGAGAGCATTCATGAGAGTCGTGTCGCCCATTGCGCTTTCAAGATTGCTCAATGCAAGCACGGAGCGGTTCAGAACCTCGCCGCTGCGGTCAAGCGCGACAACGGTGTTCTCAAATGTGGGAACGCTCCTCTGTCTGCATATCGATTCGATCTCTTGATTCTGTAGTCTGATACCCTCAAGCACACCCTGCTCGTAGTCGGAGGCGGTGAGAACGGAGAGGGGCATTGTTCCGAAAGGCGCGTCAGATCCGGCGATAAGCGGATTGACGGCTGAACACTCTATATTTGAAGTGATTGTCATAAGTGTCAAGACTGTAGCTGATTTAAGCAAAAATTTCTTCATGTCATGTATATTAGATTAGACTTCCGAAGCCATGTCTCGGTTCAGTGGAATATCAGAAATTCACACCGATCACCAGTTTGGCAAAGAATATATAATTTGTGTCTATGTCTGTCTTCATACGGTTGCCTTCGCTGAAGTACTGGTATGCGCCCGACAGTATCACGTATGTCTTCGATGTATTGGTCTGCTGCAGGTTTATTCCCACTCCGAGAGCTCCGTAAAAATCACCTACGGTGCCGGAGCTGCTGAATGAGTTGAATGAATATCCACCCTGCAGATTGAGAAACAGCAAGGAGGGAGTTCTCCTGAAATTTGTCCGGATCACGGCGTAGACCGGAATGAAGTTGTTGCCCGTGTGGATGGAACGATGGATGCCGGCTCCTATTCCTGCCATCTTGATATATGAATTCTTGTATCCGAACAATACATCAAGGTCGAACGATGAAAGGTCATGGCTCGTAAGATCGAGAGACGATCCGGCTTCTGCTCCCCATGTGAAGTTAGAGAAGGCAAGGCTTCGCGATCTTTCCGGGAAAAGGCTTTCTCTTTCGGTGTCGGCGTCAGCCACAAAAACTGTATCCGGCTGTTGTCGAGTGGCGGAATCACTCGATGCGACACATGGGGAAAGAGACAGCAAACCCATAGTAAAGAAAATTGCAGATCTGAATATCTTTACCATGGGTATATGCTTGTGTATTTAGATTTGACTGTATTACCGAGAGATTTACTCTCCGAGGTAACTTTTGAGCAGTTTGCTTTTTTGACCTTTGAGACGGCGTATGGCCTTCTCTTTTATCTGGCGCACGCGTTCGCGTGTCAGGTCGAATTTTGCACCGATCTCTTCGAGTGTCATCTCCTGACAGCCGATGCCGAAGAACATTTTGAGTATGTCTCGCTCGCGGTCATACAACTGCTTGAGAGCGCGGTCCACTTCCTTTGAAAGCGACTCCTGATTCAGGCTTGCGTCGGCCATCGGACTGTCTTCGTTGTTGAGAACGTCAAGAAGCGAGTTGTCTTCACCTTCTACAAACGGGGCATCGACCGATATGTGTCTTCCCGAAACCTGGATCGTGTCGGATATCTTGTCAACCGGCATGTCAAGTCGTTCGGCGAGCTCTTCGGTGCTCGGGCGTCTTTCGTTTTCCTGCTCGAAACGCGACATCTCTTTAGTGATCTTGTTGAGCGATCCGACCTGATTGAGCGGAAGTCTGACAATTCGCGACTGCTCGGCGAGAGCCTGCAGAATTGACTGGCGGATCCACCACACTGCGTAGGATATGAATTTGAAACCTCGGGTTTCATCAAATTTCTGTGCCGCTCTTATAAGTCCAAGATTGCCCTCATTGATCAAGTCGGGAAGACTGAGGCCTTGGTTCTGGTATTGTTTTGCCACTGACACCACAAAACGCAAATTGGCTTTTGTCAATTTCTCGAGTGCTGCATGGTCTCCTTTCTTAATTCGCTGGGCCAATTCTACCTCCTCACTTACGGAGATCAGCTCCTCGCGGCCTATTTCCTGCAGATACTTGTCGAGTGACGCGCTTTCGCGGTTGGTGATTGATTTTGTTATCTTTAGTTGTCTCATGTCTATTTCTAAAATTCCGCCACGGCTGTCTCGGCAACCACAGCATTACAATATCAACCACAGAAAATACTACAACCGATCAATCTTTCAACTATCGAAAAACCAATTGGTTATAACAGTATTTTTGTAATGATTATCAAGAAGTCTCTCCATGACTTCTACTTAATAACAGAAACTTATGCGTTTTATTTTATCGCTATCCCTGATTTTTAAATATTTTTATCCTGACATGCGTGCCACGGAGGAAGATGCGCGTTCTGACAGAGGTTTTCAATGCCTCTTGCGGAGTTCCCAGAAAGTCACTGCGGCGGCCGCCGCCACATTGAGCGAGTCTACTCCGTGGTGCATCGGTATCCTCACCACATGGTCGCACGATGCAATGACTTTTCTCGGCAAACCGTCTCCTTCCGTGCCGAACACTACGGCCAGTCTGTCTATCTCTTTGAGTGAATAGTCATCAAGTGAGATGGAATTGTCATCGAGGGCAAGAGCTGCGGTCTGAAAGCCGCGCGATGAGACTTCTTTTACCGGATTATCCGCTATTGTCCACGGAACAGAGAACACTGTCCCCATCGACACTCTGACTGCCCTGCGGTTGAGTGGATCGCAAGTGTCACCGGAAACAATTATTCCGTCTACTCCAAGAGCGGATGCCGATCTGAATATTGCGCCTATGTTGGTGGTGTCGGTAATGCTCTGAAGTATCGCTATTATTTTTGACTTTCCGGTTATGCTGTCTAAATCAGGAAGTGGCTTGCGGCGCATCGCACAGAGAACGCCTCTTGTAAGTTTATATCCGGTCAGTTTTGACAGGAGTTCCCTGCTGCCGGTATAAACCGTAATTCCGGGTAATCCGGCAATGATATCTGCGGCATCTCCTTCAATGTGTTTCCTTTCGCAAAGTATAGAGAGCGGTTCATAGCCATGCCGTAAAGCCATGCTGATCACCTTAGGACTTTCAGCGATAAAAATTCCCGAGGAGTCATATCCGCGCAGGCTTGCTTCTGTCAGTCCAGAGTACACATCAACGCCGGGAAAAGAAAGATCTTCAATTTCGATAAGATTCATAATAGTAGAATTTGTGGCAAAATTACAAAAATTCCACAAAACACATCATATTCAGGATGACCTACCCAATCAGCATCCGGTCCATATTACCAAGCCATACGCACTATAGGCAAGTGATTACCAGTCAGAAGCAAGGTGTTAAAGAATGTTAAAACTTGTTTTCTTCTATTGCAGACTCGGATATCATTGCTAAATTTGCGACCGCAGACCGTCCGTACGTAGAGCCCGGTCGAGGGTTCAATGGGGCGGGAAGCAGACATATATATGAAAAGCGTTTATTCTGCGCTTGTTCTTGACTACTAAGAATCTCGCAAATTCCAACAACCATGTCAAGGGCGGAGCAATGGTAGATGCGTGAGGTATGTAAATACATATACCGCTTTCGTGAGAGAGCAAGGGTATTTTACATATTCAAGCGTAGGCTCTACACATTGCCGTTCCACATGGTTAGGCAATGCGAGAGCCTTTAGTAGGGAATGGCAATGGTAAGGTTCCTACGCTTTTTCTCTTTTAGCTAACTACAATATCACTATGTTGTCAGAGGGAATCATGATAGCGACATGCGAAACGACTGATGCATTGCTTATTATGCTGCCGACATTTTTACTGTCTGAAAGCAAAGATGCTTTCAGTATCCTGGTATGTACAATGTCGGCTTATACCTCTCTTTGTTTTATTCGCGCTCTCATGCTCTTTTGTCTCAGCACAAAACAGGCATGATTCTGAATCCGATTCCATCGGAGTTCAGATATTTTTCCGAAAAGGATATTCCACTCTACAACCTGATTTCCGCCAGAACGGCATGCGAGTTGACGAGTTCATCCGCCGCGTCTCCGAAATGCAGAATGATTCGGCTATGCGCATTTCTGCTATTGACATTATGGCTTTCTCATCGCCTGACGGCTCTCTGAAACATAATATCCGGCTTGCAAGAAAACGCGCTGACAATATCGCGGCTTACTTGCGCGAACGTATGCATTATCTTTCGGACTCGATTTTCAATGTTCAGCCCAAAGGCATAGATTGGAACGGTCTTATTGACATGGTTTCGGCTTCTGATATGAAACACCGATCGGAAGTGCTTGATATTCTCCATAACGTACCTGAGACAACCTACCGTAATGGAAAACTCGCGGACAGCCGCCTTAAGCATCTGATGGATCTGCATGGCGGTCGACCTTATTGGTATATGCATGACAATTTATTCCCCTCGCTCCGTGCTGCCGGTGCTTATGTCATCTGCGACTTTGAACGCATTCCGCCGATTGCCGTACTCGACACTGTAATAAAGGAAGACGCTGTCGAACCTGTACATTTCGAGGAATCCGACACAGTATTTTCCGAATCCATAATCGATGATCAGACAGACACAGCCTCTGTTATTGCCCCTCAGTTCCCGAATTTTAAGGATTATGACAGGTGGTCTGTCAAGACCAACGCTCTCTATCTTGCAGCCGGTGTCACCAACTTCGGTACTGAATATGCGTTCCACCCCCATTGGTCGATTGACTTGCCGTTAGTGTATAGTCCATATACAATTGCACGGACATATCGTATGCGGTTCCTCTACATTCAGCCCGAGACGCGTTATTGGCTTGATAATCCTATGCGCGGACACTTCTTCGGTGTACATCTACATGCAGGAGTTTTCAATGTATCGCTTGATAACAACAACCGCTACCAGTCGGAAAAAGGCTTCTACGGAGGCGGAGTGTCCTACGGCTATTCGCTTCCGTTTGCAAAGCATTGGAGTGCTGAGTTCACAATTGGCATCGGCTATGCCTTTACCAGATACTGCACATATTATAATGTGCCGAATGGGATACGCTACATGAAAGATGTGCCATATAACTATTGGGGCATAACCAAACTTGGTGTCGATATCGTCTATCGCTTTGGCAACAGGTCGTGCAAAAGGAAGGAGGTTAAGCCATGAAGCATATCCATTCCCGTCTTCCGTCTCACATCTTCTCGTTAATATCAATTTTAGTGCTATTGACATCCTGCGACACCGTTCTGCAATATCCGGAAGGTCCGGGCGTCGATCCCTCGCGCCCGAAAGGAACGCTTACTCTTACTCTCCATTATAACCGGGCTTTCAATCTACTGGGTGAATTCGAATATGACATTGAGAATCCTTTCGTTCTCATATCACCGCGGAGCCACAGCTCTTCAATAGAAGCATATCTCCACAGATATACCATTAAAGCCTTCTCTGTGGATGATCACTTTCCCAATCCTGTGGCACTCTTCGAGCAAACGGTAATCACCGGCATTGACATCAATACCGAGGAGTCGATTGATCTCGAATTACTTCCCGGCGAATATCGGATCGTCGTATGGGCTGATTATGTGTCTGCCGCAAACTCGGTCAGTCCGCTTTACGATGCCTCGAATTTCTCCGAAATTATATTGAATGACGACAATGGACACCCAGGAAGCAATCTTTACCGTGATGCATTCTACGGCGAAACAAACGTAACGGTAAACAAATCTACAGAAGACAAAGCCGAGGCATACATTGAGCTGAACAGACCATTGGCAAGGTACACCTTTATTTCCGACGACTTACGCAAATTTTTCGACAAAGAACAATCGCGCCGGCACGAGACCGTCAAATCGGAAGAATCAGTGCTTGACGACTATACCGTAAGAATTGTCTATACCCAGTATATGCCGTGTTCGTTCAATGCGTTCAGCGGAAAACCCTGCGACTCGCGACTTGGTGTAGAATACCGCTCAAAGATTTCTATGCTCGATGAAGACAGGGCTCAGCTGGCTTTCGACTATGTCTTCACCAACGGCACAGAAACGGCGATCACAGTGGCAATGGAAGTTATTCACCACGATGGAACAGTGGTGGCGCGAGTGCCTCAGTTCGACGTTCCCCTGCGTCGATCAAGTCAGACATATGTTGTCGGCAAATTCCTGACCACCAAGTCAGGAGGTGATATCGGAATCAACACCGATTTCGACGGAGAATTTAATATTGTCATCAAATAACAACTCTAATCATTAACCTTTAATTCTGTATTTTATGATCAAAAAAACTCTAACTTGCATGACTGCCGGGATGTTACTGCTCGCATCATGCTCCTCCGATGAGCTGTACATGACAACTGACGAAGGCAACGTCGTGTTCACAGCCTCAATCCCCGGCGGTATCAAAACCCGCAGCTCATACGATGACGGCAAACTTGCCGTAAACCTCACCTATGCTGTTTACGACGAAGACGGCAACAACATCGCAACTCTCAATGGCACAGAGACTTTCGATGAGAATCTAAAAACAACTGTCAAACTTAATCTCATCACTGGCAAAACCTACACTGTAGTATTCTGGGGATCTTCTCCAGATGCTTCTTACTACAGTTTCGACGCTTCTACCGGTAAGATGACTGTCACCCCCACCGGTGCTGCCAACGACAAAAGCCGCGACGCGTTCTTTGCTTACGAAAAATTCAAAGTAACCGGAGCCATCAATAAAACTGTCGAGCTCAAGCGTCCTTTCGCCCAGATCAACATCGGTACCAGCGACCTCGCGGATTTCCAGAATGCAGGTGGCACCATCTCCACCTCCGGCATAAAAGTAAGCTCTCCCACAGTGCTTGACCTCCGCGACGGTTCAGTTGATGAAACAACGGAAACTGAATATGTCTACACTCCCGCTGCCTTAGTAGCCGAAACAGAGGAATTTCCTGTTGCCACCACTCCTGCGCAGCGCTGGCTTACAACCAACTATATCCTCGTAGGCGACACTAAGGCAACTGTCGATGTAACCTGGACAAGCGACAACGCAAATGCATCTGAGGTTGTGTATCGCCACATCCCCGTACAGCGCAACTACCGCACAAACATATACGGCGCTTTGCTCACGAACCCCGCAGAATACGAGGTAAGAATCGCCCCTGGATTTGATGGCAGCAACGAGTCTTTCATGCAGAAAAACGCTGACGGCACCATCACATGCATCACTCCCGCTCTTCCTGCAGGAGTAACCGTAAAGGATCTCAATGGCAAAGGTGGTGTTGCGATCGGAGCCGACGGCAATCCCGTTTACTTCGAAGCGACAAGTGCCTCAGTTAATGAGGCAATGAAAAACTCCTCGGAGATCTACTTCGCGCCAAATGTTGTCATTAATACCAGATCTCACCAGATGGTGGTGCCTCAGTCGGGCATTACTGTCCATGGTAACGGTGCCACATTATCGGGTCAGGAGCAGGATTTCTCTGTAAATGTAGGTTATGAGTCAGGCAGTTCAGTTGATATCAACATCTCTGACCTTAATGGCGTAAAGATATGGGGCATGCCCTCAACCGGTGTCGTGCTGAATATCAACTTGACAAATTGCTCGTTGTTCGGCAGCGGTCCTACTGATGGAAGCAAGAGTTTTGTCATGACTCGTGGCCAGGATGTCAATGCGACCGTCAATATCAATCTTGATGATTGCTATATGAAAGATTCTCAGGATGGTGTTCACTCTATTTATGGAGGGTCAGTTGTTTTTAACAATTGTACTTTCGAAAATGTAGCCGTTCCTCTGAACCTTGCAAAGAGATCCGCTACTCAGACTGCAGATGTGAAGGTTGTCAATTGCACATTCAACGGTTGTGGCATAGCTCCGGATAATACCAGTAGCAATGCTTATAATTATGCGGCACCTATCCGCGTCGTTGACAATGGCGGCGTTGCCAATTCAATGAAACTGCAAGTTGAAGGTTGTACATTTGCCACAACACTGAGCGAATGGGACATACTTCTCATGGATTATCGTGATGGCAAGACTTGGTTCCCGGTTGAATACACAGTCTCCAACTGCAATCCTTCAGACGTAAAAATAAGAGCCAACTAAAATCGACTCTCAAAATTTCAATATCCTCCAAGGGCGGGCTCTTCCCCTTGGAGGATATTTTCATTATGTCCGCCCATCCGGAGACTTTCAGGAAAGCGGCCAAGATACACGAGACAGGAGGCAACATTATGCCGATCCGCATGTTAATAAGACATAGACCTCATCCCGATAATTTACATCATGGAGAATAATACCACAAAAAGACATATCCGGCAGTCGTGGCAGGATCTTTTGTCATACTTCAACGTGAAGGATGACATAGAGTCGCAGACAGATATCGAGACGAGCATCAGATCCGGAGTATCTTTCAAAGGAAGTCAGTTGCTGACTCTGATATTCGCCATATTCATCGCGTCGCTCGGACTCAACACCAACAGCATTCCCGTCATAATAGGAGCCATGCTTATCTCGCCTCTCATGGGGCCCATAATAGGGATGGGACTCGGCATTGGCGTCCAGGACTTCACGCTTGTAAAGAGAAGCCTGAAGAACGTGACTGCCGCCGTGGTCGGTTCTTTGGCCACGTCGGCGCTTTATTTTCTGATTTCGCCGCAGTATGAAGGTGCCAGTCAGCTGCTTGCGCGCACGTCACCTTCCATATACGATGTGTTTGTCGCTTTGTTCGGCGGAGCGGCCGGAATACTGAGTATTGCCGCAAAAAATAAGGGACAGGTCATGCCGGGTGTGGCCATAGCCACATCGCTGATGCCCCCATTGTGTACAGCAGGCTATGGAATAGCCACATTGCAGCTTCACTTCTTTCTGGGCGCGCTCTATTTGTTCCTGACAAATATGATCTTCATATTTTTCGCCACATGGATAGGGGTGAAGCTGATGGGATTCAAAAAGGTGGTCTATCAGAACGAGAAAAGAGCACGCAGAATGCGGGCTGTCGCTTTTACGGTGGTCGGACTGACCATTGGTGTAAGTGTGTATCTGACAGTAATAATGATAAACAGAAATATATTTCTTGACAAGGCTTCGGCATTTGTCAAGAACGAGATGGTATTTCCCAACACACAGGTTCTGTCGCATGAAGAATATATGAAAGGAGGGAAGAGATTCATAGACGTCACTCTGATAGGGGAGGCGTTGCCAAAAGATTCGCTTCAGCTTGCCATGATGAACAAACTTGATTCCGTAGGACTGGGCGGGACTGTGCTTGATATCAAGCAGGGATTCGCCCTGACCAAAACAGATCTGAATGATGAAGCCAATGCCGACAAGTTCTATCAGCTTATGCAGGCGGAGATCGGCCGCAGGCAGATGACAATCGATTCTCTTCGTAATGTATTATCGGCCCACAATCAGTTTTCTGACGAAAGTGTACGCATATCTCCGGAAGTCAAAGTGCTCTTCCCATCGGTAAAGGATCTCGCATTGTCGAGGATGGTGGCGTCGTCGGTCACGCATTCGCAGACCGACACCATAAGCATGATATTCGTAAACGCTCCGAAAGGGCTCACTTCAGGAGAACGCAAGAAACTGACAGACTATATTAAAGTCAGACTGGGGCAGAAGGCTATTCATCTTACTGTCAATCCTACCGGTTTTCCATGGCCGTCAGACTCGGAATGAGAGATCAGGAAAAAGCAACACTTACTTGTGAATTGAATGACACATATACTTTAGAGCAAACGCAAGTCGTTTATAAGTTATGTGCAAATTAAGAAATTTAGGATTGGCGGTCTGCCTTTTGTCTTCTGCATCTGCCGTTCACGCACTTGATGTCTCGTTCAGGGGGGTGAGCCAGGAGGTTCTGTCGTTCACTCCTGACCGCAACTCCGGGCTGGAGTCAGTGTATGTCGCCTATGATGCGTCTCAGATTCAGGAAATGATCGTCTCCGGTGCAGGAAATGTCTCCGGAGTTTCAAAATACAGTAATCTCGGAGGCGGATATGCTGTGCCTGTAGACTATTCTCTGAGCGACGGCAACGTTGTCATCGCATCTCCTGCGGGCGACACCGGTTATATCTTCGAGGCTGATGGCCGCACGGTGTGTATCTGGCTCGTGGATTATCTTCACTACCGGCTTGCAATCTCTTCGGCGCATGCTTCTGAAGAACAGGAATGTGAAAACACACGTATAGATATTGTCGGTTCTGGCGAACCGGTCTACTATTATTCAATCGACGGACGTCAATGCGAACTTTCAAGAGAGATCGACATCGATTACCTCAATCTTGGGTGGGATGAACAGTCAGAGTCGTTCATTCAGGAGCGGATCACAAAAACAGTAGTCCACATATCCAATCCCATAGTGATTTCTCCACCCCTTTATTGCAATTCGACATTCTCCATTTACGGCGACCGGTTTCTCAAGGCCTGGGGTATGGAGCAACATGTCGAGTCGGAACTTGTATATGCAAACGGACTTGATGTGCGCACTACAGCCGAGCAGACAAACCTGCCGGATGATGATGACCCCAATGCAGACCCCTCAAACATGATAAAGACGGAAACACAGGGAATCGGAGGTTCCGCACCGGCCGACATCAGTTTCAGGGCTTTTACGACAGACGCCGTGATCCATAATGAATGGCAGATCGCGAGTGATCAGGATTTCGAGCACATAGACTATCGTTTTAATGAGCAGAACCTCGACTATACATTCACAGAAGAAGGAACGTATTATGTCCGCTTTGTGGGCAGCAATGCCGACGGATCATGTGAAACGGCAGGGGAGACCTATACAGTAGGCATAGGTTCATCGGATCTGCGTATTCCGAATGCGTTCACTCCGAATGAAGATGGCGTCAACGACGTGTGGAAAGTCGCATATCGTTCTCTTCTTGAATTCAGTTGCACGATCTTTGACCGCTACGGCAACGAACTGTTCCATTTCAAGGATCCGACGCAGGGCTGGGACGGCAAATACAAAGGAAAATATGTCAAGCCAGGCGTCTATTTCTACGTAATAGAAGCAAAAGGGGCAGACGGCACCAGATATAAAAAAGGTGGCGACATAAATCTTATCCGATCCAAAAGATATTCAAACTCCTCATCTACAGAATAATAATACAATTACAGCGCACTTTGGCAAATTAAAAATCAAAAAATAGTTGAATTTTTTTTGTTGAAAAATTTGGTGGATTCAAATAAAAGCACTAATTTTGCAGTGTCAAAAGGGAACAACCTAAGACACTGAAAAGAGATTCAGTTTTAAATTGCCTTGTGGTGTAATGGTAGCACACCGGATTCTGGTTCCGTTTGTGAGAGTTCGAGTCTTTCCAAGGCAACTGATAAAAGTGAGGAATTTGACCCCTCACTTTTATTTTTATATCTGAGTGAGTAACAGCGAATTGCAGTCGATGTCTACTATATGGTCACTCGACGCAAACCCTGTTTCTCGCACGATGGCGTAAATGATGTGCAGTAAATTGTGCAGTCCGGCCATAATCGAAATCCATTGGACCGTAAATCTCAACATTATGTCCAAAATTTCGTTAAAATTTACTAAAAAAGACGGCAAGTTCTGTCTCTGCGCCCACGTAAAGGGCACTCAGGTTCGCCACTATAAGGTGGTGAATGTGTTAAAAAATCCTAATTTTTCGAAGTGGAATCCCAAAGTCCAGATGTTCGTTTCCAGCTCTGAGAGTGATCTACAGAACAATACCCGACTTCTCGACTATCTCGCTCCATTTGAACAACTGCTTAATGAGCATCAGTTTGAATCTGGTAAAGAATTGTTCGCCAAGTATGATCTTTCGGAAAAAGAAAGAATAGAACAGGCTCTTATCGAAGAACAGAAAGAAATGACTCTTGGGAAATTTCTTGAGCAGGTCATAGAGGAACTGAAAAACCCCACCAGACGTAAGCCCTCATCCAACTATATGACCTATCAGACGCTTCAGAGCAAGTTGGTGAAAGAAAAACGGATTATCAGAATCCCCTTATGCAAGGTCAACCGAAGCACATTTGTGCAATTCTCAGACTTCATTTTAAATCAAAAGAGCCAGAAAGGGACAGGCAAGAACTATATTTCTCTAATGAAGCTCTTGATTGCAACTGTGAATAGGGCACGTAAGGCTGGACTTACAGAGTATGTTCCAAACTTTCCATATATGGATTATGCCCCAGTTGTCAATAAACTGTCAGAGAAGGCGTCGGATCTCAACAGCAATGGAGGGACAATAAAATCTCTCAGCCCGGAACAGTACGAGCAGTTTGTCAATCTTGACCTTGACTGTATTAAGCTCCGAAGACCTCATCTCAACTTTTACAAGGAACTCTATCGTGATTTCTGTATACTTCTTTATGAAATGAAGTCACGCCCCATTGATGTTATGAAACTGACATGGGACAACATTGCCTACAACAAGCAATATGGGCGATGGACCTGCACTTACATTCCAAGTAAGAAAAAGAATTACGCCCTGACACGCGAGCACGACTCTAATCCACTTGTCGTACAATTTCTTACACCTCGCGCTATGGAGATCATTCTCAAATACAAAGATAAATCTCGCCATGGGTATGTTCTTCCTTTCTCGCAAAACAACAAGAAATGGGATCTTGAAGATCCTGAACAGTACCACTTGTACTACACTCAGCAGAATCGCGCACAAGGACGTGTAAACCGCTTTCTGTGGAAAGTCGGTGACTACTTCGGTCTTCCTTACCATCTGACTATTTATGCGTTCAGACGAACAGCTATAACAAAGGCCCTCATCGACAACGATATGCCAATTTCTATGCTGGCAAAGGTGGCGGGCACATCTGTGGGAATGATCGAACGCCATTACACCAACTATCTCGATGCTCTTGCTGCATATTAATGAAAAACCCACCCTTCATTTGTCCGGGTGGGTTTTAACATTTTTCCTGTGATGGCAATTATATTTGCCATGGATTCTTATAGGGATCGTAATCTCTCATATATGTGGCAGTTGCAAAATCTGCCACAGGCTTGTTCTCATCGTCCAGCTTACGAGGTATCTGAGGATTGATTCTAAGCCGAGAAGCATCTCTAAGCCACATAATCGATGTTTCGTAATCGGTGATTCTGGTTGAGCTGATGTTTGTCGGGGAAATCAACTTGTGAAGCTCATACACTGCAAGCCTCAAAATATGTTTCTTTAGATTTGGATGGCGTGGGTCGTCTTCTATTATATTATATCCAACTTTAAGCTCATCCGAGTTGGGATTAGTATAAGGATAGAAGACCGCGCCTCCATATTCTACATACTCATTAGATGAGTATTCGTAGTTGTTCAATTCGGGGTCATACGAGCCAATCAAGCCCCAATTATCACTTTCATGAGGGTTTGTATTCCAGTCGATGTTTTCGGCACTCAGAAGGGCGTAAAAACGGCCATTAAAGCGCACTACATCCCATGGCTGATAGGTTTGGTTGACAATCCACTCAGATGTGTCAACCTCACCCCATGAAATTACACCTGGAACACGAATACTGTTATAATCCATTCCGTTATAATTCATGCACTGATAGATACGGCCATTGAACTTTACCATATCACCGGGCATGTAACTTCCACGTTGAGTGTAGAATGGAATTTCGTTTTCAGAGGGAATGTATTCTTCATATTCCCTCCAGTATATTCCAATGGCCGGGGCCTTTCTGCCATTGATAACTCGCGTAGATCTATATATTATTCCATCCACATAGAAATGAGCTCCCGCTGGATATGTTATTTGCGGATTATATGGAATCAAGTCATATCCGACTTTAAGTGCGGCTTCAACTTCATAGTTTTCTGACAAATATTCCAATACCGATTCTATCGCAGCCTCTTCAGCCTGAGCTAAACGAATCTCGTTGCCACGAATAAGCTGTTCGAGAGCTTCTTCTGTGACGATACCAAGATAATCGTTATTATTCAGAAATCGTTTCATATCAATAGTCAAAATGGCCGTATATTGGCGTGTTAACAGTTGCTATACCACTACTGCCTATATGCTGAAATTTCTTCCACGGATTTGATAACAACAAGCATATTGCGTAATCCAGTGCATCGGACATGTGGCCGTATTTCTCATATTTCATACCAAGTTTCGGATCGGTAATCTTTGCCTTATTCTTGGTACCATCCTCATTCTTCTTTTGATATATGAGGTCTTCAGTTAATCGTCGGCATCTCATATCTATCAGAATCTCCCAACCATCATATCCGTTGAACAGATTGTTGATAAATTCCAGACGTGTAACCTGAGGGGGCTGCTTGGTCAACAGTTTCTTTTGCGCTCTGAGAGATGGGTGCAAGTGATTGAGAATAATAGTATAGTTGTTTACGCCATCCTCAGTCTGTGTTGACCGGGCCAGACCAGCTGGGTCTCCTGTTACTAATAGGCCACCCATGTGGCTTTCGGTTAAGTATTTGTTGGAGATTTTGTCGGCGAGCTTGGGCGTGTTATTCTCCTTATCCTCCGGGCGTCCGATAACCTCTTCCAACACATATAGCTTTTTATTGTCATAATCCACCTGGAGGGCCAATGTTGACATGAACGGAGCTACGTTAAAGTCCCATGAGATTATCAGGGGCTTCAGCGGATCATAAACCTTCTCTCGAAGATTATCTACCAGATGAGTGCTACCTTCGAAATTCCAATAAGCGGCTGCCTCATTCTCACCTACCCAGTCCCAAACACCATATAGAAGGCGATGACGAGCTGCCGGGTCTGAAAGCTTGTCAAGAGCATCACGATATGTGGCCACAAATGACGTACATGGATTATCAAAGACTGAAAAGCGAACAAATTCATCTTGTGGAGCCAGAACAACTGGGTTGCCGTCATTATCTTGCACAAATCTTGACCGGACCCAATTCATTGATGGGTTGGTTGTCATCAGCAATCGAGGATAACCCCAATATTCCGGAACCAACCAACGAAGGCGACTATATAAGATTTCGACAGCCTTTTCTGAAACCTGAGAGCACTCGTCGATGAACCCACAAGACCATTCGTTAGAACCAAGACGCTCAAATTCAGGATCAGAAGGCAGGTCTTCCAACTCAATCAGAGAAATCGTACTCTCATTCCAGAAAGTAACAAGACCTTCTATATTGTTGATCTTGTAGTGAACGTCCTGTTCAAGACCCCATTGCCTGAGAACGAACTTGATTGTATTAAATGTAGAGCCCTTCAGTGCCTTCAATGTTTTACGGGCCACAACTGCTCGATTGCCGGGGAACCTGATACAGCTCATTATAATCCAGCAACTACCTACATACGAGTTGTGTGTAGGTAGATAATCATTTGTAATAAACAAACCATCGTCAGTGTCAATAGATATACATTGAGCCTCTTGAATACCAGCATCCTTGATATGTGTTATCAACCTTGGAGCAACTTTTACCTTTTCAGGTATTCTTTCCTTTCTGCGATGCAAGGTTACAAAGTCCGCTTTATGTTCGCAATTAAATCGCACGGTATAAGCAATTGCAGATTTCTTTTCACCTTTATAATAGCAATACTTGACGCCACTGTTTATTGTAGCTTTTGCTCCAAGACTTCTAACCAAAAACAAGAAGTCTCTTGCTAAGCCTTCGTTACACACCGAAAAACTACAATGCCCCCTCTTATCAACATACCCATCAGAATCCATCAATCCTTGTACGCAGCTTAGCCTTACACTATATTCACCTGATAAAATAAACTTAGGGATGCGCTTGTCGTGGCTACTACAATTTAGTCCTAAACGAATAATTTCATTTTTGAAAGGCGAATATGGATGACCTTTAGCATCAGTGTACTTATTTTTTATTACATATCCATATTTACTGGATGGTACTTTATGAACCGTACATCCATCAGGAACAAGGCTTTTAATTTTATCAACTAACTCCGTGTCTGCTGTGGTAAATGTCATATTCCCAGTTAAGCCACCATCGCCTATTAAGAAGCCAATGATATATGGATGAATGAAAGAACCATAATTAGTGGAAGTATAAACTGGTTTGGTTAGAGATATGCTAATTTTTCTACCTTCGCTCAACCATGCCCTCAAATGCTTTGTATCTGTAATGACTTCATGCGCACCAGATTTGTCGTGAACATTGACTTTCCAAATATGGTCATCACAGCATTTAACTGATATTCCATCGTTTGTTGTGAGTTCCCATAATTGAATTTTACCCTGAGGATGAATTGCTATAACATGTGCTAAACCGCCATCAGGAGTTGATACAACATCATTCAATTGAATGTCGCGCATTTTCTTAAAACCCATAGGCGTTAAGACATTATCGTCTAATGATATAGCCTTGCCACCACCGGCAGCACCACCGCCCAAAATAAATCTGGGAAGGTGACGAGTATTACATTTTTTACACTGAGGTGCATATTTTGGTTTACCTCTTTCATCAAGTCCTGATTGTACTACTTCAATTTCACCGCCACAATGAGGGCAACAATTTGGTTGAAGCAGTTTCCACATTTCATATTGTCTGGGGGATGGCTTAAAATCTATGGTTAAGCCAGTCGGCGCTTTTAATCCTTTTACCATAATATCTTCTGTTTATGAAGAATAGGTAAAGGGAGCAGCCAAAGGTGGAAAAGAATAATAAAAAGGCCACACAGACGAATCCATGTGGCCTTTTCTGATAATATGGCAGTAATTTAATGATTATTCCAATACGAGCTCCCAGTCATTTGCAAAAATATCTGAGATAGACGGAGCCCATGAATTTGCTTCTCCAAATGCCGGATTGAAGATGAGGCACTGAGAAACATAGTCGATGTGATCACCATGAGCGAGAACCAGACGTTTGGCCTCATTGGGAAGTGACTGCATATTGGGAATCACTTCAGCAGAAATACGGGCTGGAACCTGCTTGAAAACCATCAGGTCCTTGCCGTTCCAACCTGCCCGGCGAACAGCAAAGCCCTCTTTGAGAAGTGGAAGGATCTGTTCAAAACTCAGGCCACAAGGATGGCAATCCACGCCACCTTCCATGCAGCTCTGACGGAGAGACAGGAGTACAGAGTATGAGCACATTGCATGGAATTGAGCTAAGAGCATTGCTCGTGTTCCGAGTGGGAGAGACTGATAGTCGGCCCCGTCGTTCTTATTGAAAATAAATTGTCCGAGTTTGTCGGTTCTGTCTCGCAACTCTTCATCCTCAATATTTACTCTATCGAGTGCGGTTTCAGCGACTTTATAAGCCGCTTCAAACACGTCTGCTGGAGACCACGATTCGTAACCATCCTGATAAACGACTTTATAACCGGGTGTTTTGTAATCGTCACTCTGAACGAAGGCTTCTCGTTCTTGATCGTCGTTAAACTGAAAGCGACAAATACCTTTCTGATAGGCTTCGCCCTTGGTCATCGGCATTGCCAAGATATGCTTGGTGCCGACATAGTGTTTTAGTTTTGTGTTCATGAACGATTCATGCTGAAATTTTGTTAAATGAGATAGTCAGATCAGTTGTTTATATCAAGTAGATATTTTCAGTTAATCGCTTGCGAGGTCTTGGTTTACTGGCATTTAAGAATAGTTCACCTAAATCTTTTGGATAGCCTGAAGAAATCGCTCTCCGTACTATGACTTCCATACGTTGATAAGCCATGTTTTCTAATTCAGCGAGCTTATTTGCAATGTCTGATGATACTGTAAATGCGAATGTGCCATCCGGATGTTCAGTGGTAACAATATAACAATGTTTGCCCCACGCACTTATAAACTTACCATACAAGAATTGGAGATATTGAAACTGGGGATCTTGATGTATAAGATTTAGCAGATATTCAAATTCCATCATATTTCACTACATATAGTGTGGCAATCCATTTGCGCTCGTATGGAGTATCGATTGGTTCAACCTTAACAAACCCATACTTCAGTAACTCATCGGCAATTTTCTCTGCAATTTCCGGCAATATATAGTTTTCCTCAAATTGCTCAGGCGCTTTATTCAAATAAGTGCGCGAATATGAGATTTGGGCCATTATTCGCTCGACAGATTTTACCTGTGATGAGAATAGAATTGGCTCTGGCGTATTTGGAAGCGAATAATGCTGATAGCCTTGTGGGTCGATACGTCGAGCGCACTTCGATAACCATGTGGCAAGTTTTGTTTTGATGTTGAGGTTTCGTTTCATATTGGTAAATTTAGTCACCCTATCCAGACTCGAACTGGAACCTTCAGAGCCAAAATCTGACGTGCTGACCATTGACACCACAGGGCAAGAAATTTATCGGTGTAGAATACCTCCGATAATGAGACTGAAGAGTATAATCGCTATCACGATAGCGGCTGGACCCCAGATTGGAACAAGCACCCACCACCATGACCAAGAAATGACACTGCACAGTTTGAGCGTAATAAAGATCAAGCTGAGAATCGCAAGAAACGGGAAGCCGCCTGATGAGGTCTTTTGAAGATTTGCCATAATTGTTTGATTTTATTGGTTTGGCAGCGCATACGGGATTTGAACCCGTGATCTTCGCCGTGACAGGGCGACGTCCACTCCTGACTGGACCAATGCGCTATGTTGTATGGGTGACAGGGCTCGAACCTGCGACATCTACATCCCAAATGTAGCACTCTACCAACTGAGCTACACCCATATATTGCAAGCCGTGAAGGAATCGAACCTCCGTAAAATGGTTTTGGAGACCATCGCCTGACCTCTCAGCCAACGACTTGTGTATTTGCGGACTGGGATAGAATCGAACTACCGACGCTCTACCCCTGAGTTACCAGTCCTAATAGTACCCCCACCGGGAATCGAACCCGGATTTCGAGAATGAAAATCTCGCGTCCTAACCGTTAGACGACAGGGACATGCTCAGCGACTTTCACAAGCCGCCTTTGCGAACTTCGTTACTTTGACATCGTGGAAGCAGAAGGACTCGAACCTCCGAACTCCGAAGAGACCAGATTTACAGTCTGGCGCCGTTGCCGCTTGGCTATGCTTCCAAATGCCCATAGGACTTGATGTGTGAAAAGCGATTCAAGTCGATTGACCGATGTTGCCTATGGGCTGAGCGTCTCTCTTGACGTCTCATTTGTCGGAAAGGCTGGAGTCGAACCAGCGACCTTTACATTATCAGTGTAATGCTCTAACCAATTGAGCTACCTTCCGGAAAACTCCACTGTTCCTACGAATGGTGGAGTTATTAAAAAATTAGGGTGTTCAGTTTGATGTTCCAAAAAACGTCATTCAACACACCTGAAAATTTA
>CAMWRV010000002.1 GCA_947176745.1 uncultured Muribaculaceae bacterium | reverse complement strand
CTCGAACCCGAGTCTCCACCGTGAGAGGGTGGCGTGCTAACCGCTACACTAATCGACCGGTTGGCGAAGGTCACTCAGAAACCCGATTCATCGTTTGCCTCAGAGCCTCGTTGTTTCCCTTTTGCGATGCAAAGTTAGTAACAATTTTCGAATCCACCAAATTTTTCAACTATTTTTTCTTAAAAAATTTGCCATTTCTAATAATTTACACCATATTGACCACTAATAATCACAATCCGACCAATTATAAATATCATTCAGCGTTCATCTCACGGAGAAGGAGAGTCCGTCAAAACCCGGCGATACGCCGTCGGGCAATCTTTTTGAAAGATCGTAGTGTCGGCCGATCTCGTGATTGAAGTGTGTCAGATATGCCTGCCTCGGAGAGACTGACTCCACAAGCGCGAGTGCCTCCGCAAGCGTGAAGTGCGAGAAGTGGTCGCGGTCGCGGAGAGCGTTTACAACAAGAGTGTCCACCCCTTCCAGTTTTTCGATCTCCGCAGGTTCAATCGTCTTGGCATCGGTAATGTATGCAAAATTACCGATACGGAATCCAAGTATCGGCATCGCGCCGTGCATGACTTCAACAGGGACTATCTTCACTCCATTTATAAAGAACGGGGTGTTACCCACAGTCTTCAGCCTGAAAACCGGCACTCCCGGATATGGATTCTCACGGAAACAATAGTCATAATGCTTCCGAAGATCTTTCTCTGCTCTGTCGTTGGCATACATTACAAGATCGCCCCCGTCGCAGAACGGGCGCAGATCATCTATGCCCCCGACATGGTCATAATGACTGTGTGTGACAAGAACTGCGTCTATGTGGTGTATACCGGCGGCAAGAGCCTGCAGACGGAAATCGGGTGAGGGATCGATCAGGATTGTCAGTCCCATTGTGCGCACCAATGCGGATGTGCGTGTCCGCTTGTCTTTAATATCGGAAGATGTGCATACTGGACATTCGCATCCGATTTCGGGAATTCCCTTTGATGTGCCGGTGCCGAGCATGGTGACATGCACTGAGGTGTCAATGAAGTTGACTTCCGGATTCAGGTCGATCAGAAATTTCTTTCTTACGGCCGAACGCACTTTTTCCGCAAGGACAGCCACATCTTCCGAAGTCGCATTTTCTCTGTTGACTATAACAAGCGGCTGCTTGTCGTATACCTCCGCGCCTCCCTGACGGCAACCTTTCATGCCCGCGTGGTCTATCAGCCATGCAGCCGACACCTTTGTGTGCTTCTCTCCTACAGGATAACCGGAAACAGCCTCACCGGTCAGAACCCTGATCTCCTCGAGATGCCCGCTGTGCACTACCGGATTTTTGAAAAAACTGCCTGCACTTCCGATAACGGCAGGATCAGGAAGCTTGGCGTCACGAATCCTGACAACCTCGTCGGCAACCTCCCTGATAGTCGGCACATGTCCGAGTCTCTCCTCAAGATCGCGAAGCGGTCCGTATTCGAGATTCCGTGCTTCTGAGCCGGGACGGAGCCGGAAGGAGACTCTCATTACGATGTAGCGGCCTTTCCCCTCATGTTTGAAAAAGCTGTCGCGATAGCCGAAACGACATTCCTCAGCAGTGAATCGCCGGGTGGTTCTTGTGAATGTGTCGAAGCATTCCACGGCATGTATCACATCTCCCGCCTCCACACCGTAGGCTCCGACATTCTGCACCGGGGCCGCTCCGACCTCTCCGGGGATTCCGGCAAGATTCTCGACACCGGCCAGACCCTGGCCGAGAGTCCATTCGACAAAGTCAGTCCACTTCTCTCCCGCACCTGCTATGGCAAAAACCGTATCTCCGTCCTTGTCATATCTGACAATGCCCTTTATGGCTGAATGAAGCACGAGTCCGTCATAGTCTCCGACGAACAGCAGATTGCTTCCTCCCCCGATATTGAGCACCGGACCCTCGATAAACGTCTTGTCTCGCGAGATTTTGAGAAGCTCCTTTTCTGATGAATATTCGGCGAAGTGGCGTGCGCGGACCGGAATCCCGAACGTCGTGAATGAAGTTATATCCTTGTTATGTTCTATCATGATTCAATTCTTTAGCCTGTTGCTTTTCAATGTCTGTAGTTCACAAGTAGTCCGTCCTGAAACTGAAGATATGATCCGTCGCGATATCTCCAGATGTCGATGACCGAGCTCCAGTTATGCCCGGCGTCGACCTCAGCGGGATTTCCAAGCGACAGGCGACACTCCTCCTTGGTCATTCCGGCCGATACTCGTCCTTTTTTGATATTCTCCCATATCTCGGGAGATACAGATGAATAAAGCTGCCGTGGATCCTCAAGAATAAACAGACTCTGGAACGTGCGGCTTTCAGCTCCAATTCCGTCAGAGCTGGAGACATTCATGAACATAGTCGCGTTTTCTCTATTTTCATCCGTGAATTCCACAGCAAGCGGAAAAACCATGTTGCCCGGGCGAATCCGTGTTATTGTGACAGGATCGAACTTACGGCCATCTACTATATTTCCTACGCTGTCATACCACAGGCGCGAGCGTGTCCACACCTTTCGCCCGCGGAGCAGGCTGTCGGCTGACGCAACCATGTCGAGATCGATCATCATCGGCATATCCTGTCCCTTGAACGAATGAAGAGCATCGCGCAAATTTCTTGACGTATTGTAGAGGTATGCGCACCCGTCTCCGCGGAATTCAATTATTGCCACAGTGTCGCCCCCGGGGGTTAGACGTGAGGATACGCGCTCAAAGCTCAAAACTGTGCCGACAATCGAATCAGTCGCTGAAAAGTTGTGCGCATAAGGCTGACGTTCGAGCAAGACGGAAGCCTTGTTGTCTGAAATCAGGAACTTCTTTCCGGCTCGCCATTCCCCAAGCGGTTCGGATGTGATCTGCGCCGACATACGCTCTTCGGCACCCGGCATTGTCTCCCGACGCTCCGACCTCGACATAGTGATGGCTTTTGTACTCTCTATGCCTGTGTTGCAACTGATTGCGAGCAGCACCGGCACAAAAAGCAGCACTGAATATTCGATAAATTTTACTGAAATCTTCATAATTTGACACAAAATTAGCGAATTTTTCCGGAAAAACTTGGTTAATTCAAAAATATTATATAACTTTGCACTCGCAAAACGGAAACGGCGGGATAGCTCAGTTGGTTAGAGCGTCGGATTCATAACCCGGAGGTCTCGAGTTCAATTCTCGATCCCGCTACAAAAGCAACCGATATCGGTTGCTTTTTTTATTTCATCCTGCCTCTGCACACTCCTGGCCGAAACACAACAATAAAGTCCGGTGTCTTGCGACACCGGACTTTATTGTTGTGCAGAATCAGCAGATCACTCTGCAGCTTCCTCAGCGGGAGCTTCTGCGTTTTCAGCCTCCAGAGCAGCCTTTGCGGCAGCCTCCTCGGCAGCGAGCTTTTCAGCTTTCTTCTTTGCGACAGCCTCGCCTTTGAGACGGTTCTTCTCGGCTTCAGCCTCGAAACGCGCTTTTGCGTCTGCTGCTGCCTTGGCCTCGTTCTTAGCCTTGTCTGCCTCGGCTGTCTTTGTGCGGTCTGCCTTCCACGCGTCGAAGCGGCGCTTTGCCTCTTCTTCGGTGAAAGCGCCTTTCTTGACACCGCCACGGAGATGCTTCATCAGCATCACGCCCTCTTTGGAGAGGATCGAACGCACTGTGTCAGTAGGCTGCGCACCAGTTTCCACCCAATACAAAGCACGGTCGAAGTCTAAACTTATTGTAGCAGGATTAGTGTTCGGATTATAAGAACCTATCCTCTCAATAAATCTACCATCACGTGGTGCCCTGCTATCGGCTACTACAATAGGATAAAAAGCGTAACGCTTGCGGCCGTGACGCTGTAATCTAATTTTTGTTGCCATAAACTTGCCGGTTTATTGATTGGTTAATGTTTGGTTAAGAATCCGCGTTTCCGCGAATTCCGGATGCAAAGTTAACTCTAAATTCGGAAATAGCAAAGTTTTTCACTTTAATTTAGTAATTTTGCACCGTATTATTGAATGAACAGAAGATGTACGTCCCGAAGCAGGAAGCACATCTGACCGATATATTGACATACGATGGCAGAAAATATGTTGCTGTCGCGACTTGAGGGTCTCGACGCCAGATTCGAGGAAGTCTCGACACTTATAACGGATCCGTCGGTGATAGCCGACCAGCCGCGCTATGTGCGGCTGACCAAAGAATATCATGACCTTGAGGAGATTCTCAAGGTAAAGAACGAATACAGCCGGACTCTCGCCGGGCTGGAGGAATCGAAAACCGTTCTCGCTTCCGAAAGCGACGAGGAGATGCGCGAACTCGCACGCGAAGAGATCGATGCATGCACTGCGAGGATACCGGAGCTTGAGGAGCGCATAAAGCTCCTTCTCATACCATCTGATCCCGATGACGCCAAGAACGCGGTTCTTGAGATACGCGGTGGCACCGGCGGCGACGAGGCAGCTCTTTTTGCCGGCGACCTTTTCCGCATGTATCAGAAATATGCCGAACGCAAGGGCTGGCAGCTTGCCGTCTCCTCCATGTCGGAAGGTGCGGCGGGAGGATTCAAGGAAATCGTATGCACCCTCTCCGGTGAGGGTGTTTATGGCACTATGAAATATGAAAGCGGCGTACACCGTGTTCAGCGCGTTCCGGCCACGGAAACGCAGGGACGCGTTCACACCTCGGCCGCAACCGTAGCCGTTCTGCCTGAAGCCGAGGAGTTTGATGTCGAGATCCACGAGGGTGAGATCAAGTGGGATACATTCAGGTCTGGAGGTGCTGGAGGCCAGAACGTCAACAAGGTCGAATCAGGCGTTCGACTGAGGTATAACTGGAAGAATCCAGTGACAGGCCAGACAGAGGAGATTCTTATCGAATGCACCGAGACCCGCGACCAGCCGAAAAACAAAGAGAGGGCACTATCGCGACTGCGCACATTCATATATGACAAGGAGCACCAGAAATATGTCGACGACATAGCGTCGAGAAGAAAGACCATGGTCAGCACGGGCGACAGATCCGCCAAGATCCGGACATACAATTATCCCCAGGGCCGAATCACCGACCACAGGATCAACTATACGGTCTACAATCTCGCGGCTTTCATGGACGGCGACATTCAGGAATGCATCGACAGGCTGACTGTGGCCGAGAATGCCGAGAAACTGAAGGAGGCGGAACTGTAGCGATAAACCCTTTTATCCGCACATTTGTTTTACAGGCATACAGGAAGCTTCCTGTATGCCTGTAATTTTTTTAATGCCAATCAATAAATACTTGTCACTATGAAAACATTATCGATTCTATTTTATATCATCGGCTCCGGACTTCTGATCGCATCCTGCTTCACAACAGGTGTGACACTGACATGGATTCTCGGAGGTGTCGCTGTCGTTTTTCTTGTGCTCGGATGCGTATTCCAGTTCTACACCAACAACCGCAAGACCATACACTACCACTGATTACAATCTTATCACTTGCCCGACCAGAGACTTTCGGCCATGCCGAGAGTCTCCGGTTTTCCGATATCGATGAGATTCAGACTGTCGAGTCTGATCTCGCCGATATCTGCTTTTTGCGGCTGCTGCAACAGGTAATCCATGAGCGGGAAGGATGGAGAACCTATTTTGTCGGCATATTCACGAAATGAATCGACAGCCTTTGCCGACACCACATATATACCGCTGAACGCGTTTTCAGCAAGACCATCTTCGGCGTGACGGCAGAATCCCTCGGGGCGATATTCGTCTGTAGCGAGATTATGCCACCCCGACAGCTTGCCGTTGGAATCAAAGATAAGGCGACGCGATGACTTCCGGTCACTCGTCACAAGCGAGATATCGCGCCCCGAATCCATATGCTTTTGCATAAGTGATGCAAGAGGCGCATCGCTGAGTATATCGACATTATGAACCAGAAACGGTGCCGGATCAGATGCAAGAAACCGCGCGGCATGCAGGATCGCACCGCCGGTATCGAGTAGCCTTTCGCGCTCGTCGCTGACATGTATCGAGACTCCAAAGTCTCGCACGTTCAGAAAATCGACTATCTGATCGGCGAAATGATGCACATTGACTGTTATATCGTCAAATCCCTGATCGCGCATCCGGAGAATAACGCGCTCAAGCATCGGAATCCCGCCTACAGGCACGAGTGCCTTAGGATGCTCCAGAGTCCACGGTCTCAGCCTTGTGCCAAGACCGGCGGCAAGTATAAACGCTTTCATTGCACTTGTTTATAAACTGACTGTCTACGGCTGTGTCACCTGTTAAACATCTCTGTTATGTCCTGCTCCCTGTGGATAAGCTCGACTACAGCCTCAGGAAATCTTTCCGCTATGTTACGGGCCATACGTTCGGCACAATACACAGAGCGGTGTCTGCCTCCTGTGCAGCCAAAACCGACTTGCAGAGAGGAAAACCCCCTTTTGACATACCGCTCTACAGAAGGTGAGACTATCTCGAAAGCGCGGGCGGCAAACAAGTCTGCCTCCCCTCTTTCTTTTAGAAACTCCACCACTTCCGGATCACGACCGGTGAGTGGCTTATATCTGTCATAACGCCCCGGATTGTGCATTCCACGGCAATCGAACATGAAACCGCCACCATTGCCTGTAAGATCCTCCGGGTAACCGCGTTTATAGGAGAAACTGAATACTTTGACATGCAGTCTTCCGTCAGACTCACGCTTCAAGGCCGGACTGAACTTTGAATTCGAAAGAAGGCTCTCTGTTGCAGCAGACAGTTCGGGGTATGCGTTTAGCGCTCCGCCTGCTGCCAGCGCGGCAAGATTCTCAAGAGCCGCCGGTATGCTTTCTATAAAATGAGCCCGCTTCTGCACGAGTCCCCTGAATCCATACGCCCCAAGCACCTGGAGAGTCCTGAAGAGGGAGAAACGACCGACGGCCTCAAGCACCGGATCCGCAGAAATTCCCCGTGCTTCCGAGAATGCCCCGGCATAAACACGGAGCAACTCATCTCGCAGTTCAGAAGAAAAGCGGGCGCGAGCCTGCATGACAAACGACACGGCGTCATATATGCAGGGTCCGAACCGGCCTCCCTGATAATCTATAAAGACAGGATCCGGAGCAAGCATGACATTCCGGCTCTGGCAATCGCGCATCATGAATCCCCAGAGCCGCGGGTCAGTCTCGACAAGCGAGGAAGCAAAAGCTTCGAAATCATCTTCAAGAAGATCCTCGTCGAATTCCACTCCTGCCGGCTTAAGAAACTCGTATTTGAAATAATTGAGATCCCACATGGCCTGACGCATCGAGAAATCGCCGTAACACACACTCTCTCTCCATTCGCGGGGATCAACGGTCTGCATTCTTACGAGCTCCATCATCACTTCTGCGCCGACTGACGCGACATCGATTTCGCCAAGCGCGGAAAACAACGACCGGTCGCCGAGATCCTGCTCAAGGTAACAGGAAAAGTCTTCCGTACAGGCATAAACCTCCGGGACAGAAATTCCATTATGAGCGAATACTCTTGACAAACCCACAAAAGAGGCGGCATCCTTCCGGTTGTCGTCTTGCACTCCAAGCACGGTCTTGCCGTCGGGGAAGCGCAACCGCAAATACCTGCGGTCACCTCCACCCTGCGGCATATCGGAAAAAGATATGGGACGCATGCCGAAGGCTGTCTCGCACAGATCGAAAAGAGACTCCATATGATCAGATAATGACATATACTAACTTAAGCTAAAATAAGACAAATAGTCATAATGCCGTCCGCGCCATAAACGCCACAGACGTTATTTCTTTGCAAATTTAATGTAAAAAAGTTTTAATTCAGCGATCTGCAATGATTAATCGAAGAAATTTATTAATTTTGCAATGCGATATCGGTCGGTTTCTACAGGGCCGCACCGATGCCTTTCAAATGTCATTCAGACACTGACAGTCAAAGAAAAGAAACATACAAACCCTAAATATAGACTAATCAAATGGCTAAGATCGAAAATTACAATTTCAAGGACAAAAAAGCCATCGTGAGGGTAGACTTCAATGTGCCCCTCGATGAAAATGGCAACATCACCGACGACACCCGTATCCGCGGTGCTCTTCCCACTCTCAAGAAGATTCTCGCCGACGGCGGAAGCCTGATCCTCATGTCGCACATGGGCAAGCCCAAAGGGAAAGTCAACGAGAAACTCAGCCTTCTCCAGATCCGCGATGCCGTAGCCAAGGCTCTCGGCACAGACGTAAAATTCGCTCCCGACTGCGCCAAAGCAGCCGACGCCGCCAAGGATCTCAAGCCCGGCGAGGTTCTTCTGCTTGAGAATCTCCGCTTCTATCCCGAAGAGGAGGGCAAGCCCGTTGGCATCGACAAAAACGATCCTGCATACGAAGAGGCCAAGAAGGCCATGAAAGAGAGCCAGAAGGAATTCGCAAAGACACTTGCCGGATACGCTGACGTATATGTCAACGACGCGTTCGGCACTGCTCACCGCCGCCATGCCTCTACAGCCGTAATCGCCGACTACTTCGACAAAGAAGACAAGATGCTCGGCTACCTCATGGAGAAAGAGGTCAAGGCTGTCGACAATATCCTCAAAGACATCAACCGTCCGTTCACTGCCATCATGGGCGGCTCGAAAGTATCGACGAAGATCGGTATTATCGAAAACCTCATGGACAAGGTTGACAACCTTATCCTCTGCGGCGGCATGACATTCACATTCGCAAAGGCGCAGGGAGGCAAGATCGGCGACTCTATCGTAGAAAACGACAAACTCGACCTCGCACTCCACATCATGGAACTTGCCAAAGAAAAGGGTGTAAACCTCGTACTTGCAACCGACTGCGTGGCAGGCGACAAATTCTCGAACGACGCCAACCGTCAGGTTTGCCCCGTAATGGAAATTCCCGACGGATGGGAAGGCATGGACGCCGGTCCTGACTCTGTCATAGCATTCCGCAACGCCATCCTGCCCGCCAAGACTATACTCTGGAACGGCCCCGCAGGCGTATTCGAATTCGACAACTTCGCTGCAGGCTCCAAAGCGATAGCCGATGCTATCGTTGAGGCTACTGCCAACGGAGCGTTCTCGCTTGTAGGCGGCGGTGACTCCGTAGCCTGTGTCAACAAGTTCGGCCTTGCCGACAGCGTAAGCTACGTATCGACAGGCGGCGGCGCACTCCTCGAAGCCATCGAAGGCAAGACACTTCCGGGCGTAGCGGCTGTGGCCGAATGACAAACGCGACACACGCATTGAAGACCGTGCTTCACCAACGGACTGAACGAACACATAACGCCGGAAATCATTCGTGACACTCCGGGCGATACCAGGATAAAGGGCAAATGCACATAAGTGGATTTGCCCTTTTCTTAAAGCTTCATTTCTCTATACTGAAATGACCCAATTCATACAATTAATGCTATCAATTGGAGTTAACGGTATGAAGAGAGACATATTGAGAATAGCAAAAATATGTTATACAACATAATTTTGCAACAATTATGCCTAAGAAAAGCTAAATCACGCTCAGACTCCTTAAATTTTTAAAATCATCTATTGATTTTTTTGAAAAATATAGTAACTTTGCAAAAGATAAGCGCAAAGTCCGCTTTCCCCTGTCGGATGCGCGCAAGACGTAACCTTACAATCATGATCACTCAATCTCCAATCACGATAGACAGGAACGCGTCGGCCTAATCCCGGGAAAGACCCGAAAGAGTCACCCAAAGATAGAAATAACCAAAACTAATTTATAACAAACCAAAAAAACCTAACAAATTCAGTAAGATTATGGAATCTCAGAAACCAATGGCTCCCAAGCCTGCGGCAACCGCAGCCGCCAAGATCAAGAAAGAAGAAAAGATCAGCAACATCCGCGGTATCAAGAACGCGTTCATCGTGATCATCTGCTGTGCTATCGCTGCAGTATGCATCTTCCTCTTCGGCATGGGTTACGGCGGCAACTTCGAGGGCGGCACTACCGACGGTCATCCTCTGAACCTCGCCGGCACTGTCTACAAGGGTGGTTTCATCGTGCCTATCCTCATGACACTGCTTCTCACTGTGATCGTTCTCTCGATCGAGCGTTGGATCGCCCTCAGCTCTGCAACCGGCAAAGGCAACACTACCAAGTTCGTAGCCGACATCAAGGCTGACCTCGCCGCCAACAACATCGACGCAGCCATGAAGCGTTGCAAGGATCAGAAAGGCTCTGTGGCATCTGTTGTCTACAACACACTCGTACGCTACAAAGAGATGGACGCCAACACCACTCTGAGCAAGGAGCAGAAGCTCACTACCCTCCGCAACGAGGTTGAAGAGGCTACCGCACTTGAGATGCCTTCGCTCTCGCAGAACCTTCCCATCGTGGCAACACTCACCACACTCGGTACACTCGTCGGACTTCTCGGTACTGTGATGGGTATGATCAAATCGTTCCAGGCTCTCGCATCATCAGGTTCTCCTGACTCGACCGAGCTCTCTACCGGTATCTCCGAGGCACTTGTGAACACTGCATTCGGTATCGCAACTGGTGCATTCGCTGTTATCTCCTACAACTTCTACACCAACAAGATCGACAACCTCTCGTACGCTATCGACGAAATCGGTTTCTCCATCGTTGCCACATTTGCTGCAACACACAAATGATCGGAGGCTCTAACCTAATCATACAAACCGATAAAAGTTAATAGCAACTATGGGAAGAGTAAAGATAGCAAAGAAGAGCACATTCATCGACATGACCGCGATGAGTGATGTGACCGTGCTTCTGCTTACCTTCTTCATGTTGACCTCAACCTTCCTTTCAAAGGAACCGGCCACTGTCATCACTCCCCCCTCGGTATCGACCGAGAAGGTTCAGGAGACAAACGTGGTGCAGGTTCTTGTGAATCCCGAAGGCAAGGTCTGGCTTACGATGAACAATGACACCAGCTCGAACTGGAGCAACGAGAAAATGCGCATGGCGCTTCTCGACAAAGTAAGCGAGATCTACAATGAGACGCATAAGAACAAACCCGTGAATTTCACGGAAGCGCAGAAGTACACATTCAGCAAACTTGGAAGCTTCGGCGTGCCTCTGGCCAAGATGGGCGAGTATCTCGACCTTGTCAACCAGCCCGAGGGACAGACGAAGATGGACAAATGGCTTGAGGGAGACGGAGATCCTAACCATCCGACCGGAATTCCTATCTCCTGGAATGACAACGAGTCCAACCCCAACGAGTTCCAGATGTGGATGAAGGCCATGCGCCAGAGCAGCAACGAAAACCTCGTATCGGCCATCAAGGACGGCACGGGCGTGGCTATCAAGGCAGACCAGAACACGTCGTTCGACATTGTCCACCTCGTGATGGACAATCTCCAGACGATCCACATGAATAAATTTACGTTATTGACAGCTCTGAAAGGAGCAGAAGATTAAAAGGAAATGGCAGAAGTTCAACAAAACACTGGTGGCGACGGCAAAAAGGGCCAGCAGAAAAAGATGCAGATCCGCGTGGATTTCACGCCGATGGTCGACATGAACATGTTGCTTATAACCTTCTTCATGCTCTGTACGACAATGATCAAGTCCCAGACACTGACAATAGCGCTTCCTTCAAACGAAAAGGTCGACAACGTCGAGAACATGTCGCAGGCATCAGAAGACGATGCAGTGACAATCATCCTTGACGCGAAACGCAAGGCCGGATCGATGGAGGTAGACACAGTGAACGGCAAGGTTGTGCCTGTGGTATATTACTACTTCGGCAAGCCCGGCGGTCCGGAAGGACTCGGCGACGCACCCGAAACAATCGCAGCACGCAACAACCTTCAGGAATCCGAATTCCTTGGCAACGACGAGAAGTCTGGAAAAGCCCGCGGCATCCGCGAGATAATCCAGCAGCGTAACAAGGATGTACTCACCGAGATCAACAAGCTGAAAGAGAAATATGCCAGCGGCGGTTTCGGTAGCCTCGAGACAAAAGAGGGCCGTGAGAAAGCACAGCTCGCTTACGACGAGGCAGCGTCGAAAGTCAGAAAAGACGAGAATCTGAAGAAACCGGTGATCATCATCAAGTCTACCCCGCAGGCTTCATTCGGAAGTCTTGTGTCGGTGCTCGACGAGATGCAGATCAACTCGATTTCGAAGTATCAGATCGACAACATGACCAAGGCCGATTCTGTTATGGTGATTGACTACCAGAACCGTCATCACAAATAATGTTGGATTTATTAACCTTTAAAGCAACAGAAAGAAATGGCTAATAAAAATGTAGATCTGACATCGGCGGAATGGCGTGACCTGGTTTTTGCCGAAAAGAATAAAGAATTCGGAGCCTATCAGCTCCGTAAGGCGAGCGACAAGCGCCACAACATGGCGTTCCTCTATATGCTCGTGGGACTCGTGGTTGTGATCTTCCTCGTGATCGGTTACAGCAAATATGCAGACTACCGCGATGAGAAGAAAGCTCTCGAGCTTCAGGAGCAGCGCGAAAAGATGATGGCCGCAGCCATCGAACAGGCAGAGGAGGAGACTCCCGAAGAAGAAGAGGTCGAAGAGCAGAAATATGAGCAGCCTGAGATTCAGGTGCCCGAAGAAGTGCTCGCTACCGTACAGGTGACCCAGATCGCCATCGTCGAGGCCGACAAGGTGAAAAACGAGGTGATGGACATGGAGACCCAGAAAGAGGACAATACCGCCCGCGGTATCGTCAATCAGGAAGGTAGCGATGACGCCGACAAGTTCATGGCCGTGCAGCAGCAAGTGGTTGTCAAGGAACCGGAACCTGAGGTCGTTAAACCTAAGGAGGAAGAGATCTTCGTGGCTGTGGAACAGCAGGCGGAGTTCCCCGGCGGTCAGGCGGCTCTTATGAAATGGCTCAGCAACAACATCCGTTATCCGGAATCTGCTCAGCAGAACGATATCCAGGGTCGCGTGGTAGTCAAGTTTGTCGTCGAGAAAGACGGTTCGATCGGACAGGCCACAATCGCCAAGGGTGTCGACAAGGATCTCGACCGCGAGGCTATCCGCGTGGTCAAGAAGATGCCCAAGTGGCAGCCCGGCAAGAACAACGGTGTCGCAGTGCGAAGCTACTTCACACTCCCTGTGACATTCAAACTCCAGAATCAATAATTGAGATTCCTAATACTTCCAGAGAGGAGGGTCCGCACAGGATCCTCCTCTCTACATATGAATACCGGTGCAAATGAATGCCGGAGCAATACTACACAATGAACCGGCGGCTTCACTCCGACTCCCCTCCGGGTACCGTCTAAGAGATACATTGCGTGTATGTTTGGAAAATCAAGACAGAAATGTTAAATTTGCGTACGAAAAGAGAGGAATTTACTGAACATGTACACCTCACGATTGTTAAAATATTAAAATTGTATATCAACAATCGCTCGATCTGTCTTGCCGACTGATTCATGCACGACAGATCAGAATAAAGACAAAAGTTATGGAAAGGAATGAGAACAATGGGGCACAGCCCCCGAAAGGCGCGAGACTCGCGTTCGGGATACTGATGGTATTGGTATATCTTGGAGTAGGATTGCTCTTTATTTTCAACTTCTTCGGCATCACTCCTGCCATAAGCTACGTCATCGGCGGTCTCCTGTGCGCATATGGCATATGGCGCGGAGTCAGACTGTACAAGGGGTGGGGATAACCGCAAGATGTGAAAAGCCCGAAATCCTACAACCGGAAACATAACAAACACGCATAAAAGTGAAACTGTTTAAATACGCTATAATCGGACTCTCGGCCCTGACAGGACTGGGAGTCTCGTCATGCGGAGAAGTCAAGCGCGGCGAATACGCAAAAGGAAGTGCCACACTCTTCTGCGACGACGGATTCAGAAACATTCTTGAGGAAGAGATCGAGGTGTTTGAGTTCTCATACCCCGAGTCATCGATAATACCGTTCTATGTCAGCGAGCAGGAGGCTATAGACACCCTTCTTGCCGACGGCACGCAGGCGATAATCGTGACCCGCGAGCTCACCAAGGAGCAGCGCGAATACATGAAAAGCAAATTCAAGCGTGTGGTGCGCACACATTGCATCGCCGTTGACGCAGTCGCTCTCATAACCAATAAAAACAACAATGTGACGTCGCTATCGACGGCAGAGATCGGTGACATTCTCAACGGCAAGACAACCAAGTGGAGTCAGCTCGCCGGAAACGACACCACAACCATAAAGCTTGTTTTCGACAACGCCGGGAGCTCTACCGTCAGCTACATGCGCGAACGGTTCATGCCTGAGGGAAAGAAAATCTCAGACAATCCCAACGCATATGCGCAGAAAAATAACGCCGCCGTCTTTGATATTGTCAAGAAAGACCGCAATGCGCTCGGCATAATCAGCGTAAGCTGGCTCGGCGATGACCTGAGCGCGGCGAAATCAATACCTGTCGACAAACGCTATGAGGGATACAAGAATGAAAACGACACAATAGCCACCAACCTGACCACCGAGGTGAATATTCTGAAGGTAAGCGATCCGACAGAGAAGAATGATTTCAATCCGATAGCATACAAACCATATCAGGTATATATCAATTCCGGGGAATATCCGTTATTCAGAAAGGTCTACATGATCTCCACTGCATCAAAAAGCACTGTGCTGAACAGTTTCTATATGTTTGTCACCGGCTTTGCCGGACAGAAGATCATATCGAAGACCGGCATACTCCCCTACCACATGAATGCCCGCGTCGTCGAGTTGAAATAAACCAACCTGCCGCGCAGACATCTAACATGTACCGGGAATGAAATAGAATTGAAAACGGATTCCGTCCGGCTCGTCCTGACAGAATACGCAACTAACCTAAATACAAACAAAATCATCATAATATGAAATTTAAAGGAATTCTAACATTATGTCTGGCCGGGGCGTCGATAGGCGCGTTTGCCCAGTCTCACGTAGAGGGAGAGGAATATTACAAGGCTGATCAGCTCGACAACGCCAAGGACCTTCTTCTCCGCAGTCTCAACAATCCTCAGACCGACAAGGCTGTAAGCGATTATTATCTGGGACTCATCGCGATCGAGGAAGGCAAGAACTCCGACGCAGCCAACTACTTCAGCCAGGGAGTCGCAGCCAACGCCGAATATCCCTACAACTATGTGGGACAAGGTCTGATCAAGCTCATGGCCGGAGACCAGAAAGGAGCAGAGGAACTCTTCAAGCAGGCTGACAAACTCTCAAAGAAAGACGCTTCGCTTCAGATAGCTATCGCCCGCGCATACGACCGTGTCGATCCCGTCCGCTATGAGAAGCAGATTGCAAAGCAGGTGGAGAAAGCACGCAAGTTCAACATGCAGAACCCCGACATATACATTTTCGAGGGAGACCAGGCCCGCGAGCAGAAAGACTGGGGCAAAGCAGCCGGCATGTATGAGATGGCATCAGGCTATGACAACAACGCCACTGCCGCATATGTGAAATATGCCAACCTCTACACTATGGTCAATCCGGACTACGCGATCAAGATGCTCAACAATCTTCTCAGCGTCAATCCGAATTCCGCTCTCGGCCAGCGCGAACTCGCCAATGCGTACTACAACAAGAAGGACTACGCCAACGCAGCCGCGCAGTATGGCAAATACGTGCAGAATCCCAGCCACTTCAAGAGCGACGAGAACCGCTATGCGTTCCTTCTCTTCTACGGCCAGGACTACCAGAAGGGTTACGACTACGCGTCTAAACTTCTCGCTGAAGATCCCAACAACTTCACCGCCCAGCGCTATCAGTTCATGAACGCGGCCCAGATTCCGGCGATGAAAGAGAAGCTGCTTCCGCTTGCAGAGGCTCTCTACGCTAAACACAAGGAGAACCCTTCAGTCAACAAGTTTGCTACCATAGACTTCACTCTGATCGCAAACGAACTTCTCAGCGCGAAGCGTTCAGACGAGGCCATAGCCGTTCTTCAGGAAGGAATCAAGGAAATGCCTGAGTTCGCAGACTTCAACAAGAGCCTTGCGTTCGCTTATCTTGACCAGAACAACCTGTCGAAGACAGCCGACGAGTATGAGGTCTACCTCTCGAAAATCGAGCCCGGTTACAATGATTTCATACAGCAGGCCACTTTCGATTTCTATGCAGGTGTAGAGAACAAGGCTGACGCAGCAAAGGCAGCCAAGTATTTCGACGCGGCCAAAGCCAACGCTGACAAGGCCAAGGCTATCCTGCCCGACAACTACAAGCCTGTGAAGATCTATGGTGACATCGCTAAGCAGACAGCTCCCAGCGAGGCAGCCGCAGAGAAAGCCGCAGTTCCCGACTACGAGGCAGCCGTGACACTTCTTGAAGGAGCATCCGACACTTCCCGCTATGCGCGCGACGCAAAGGAGATGTACATGTATCTCGGCAACTACTACCTCAACCAGAACAACGTGGCCAAGGCCAAGGAGAACTACGAGAAGATATTCCAGTACGATCCCGACAACGCCGAACTCCGCAAGTTCGTCGACGGCCTGAAATAACGTTCGTCTGTAATCTCATCTCAATAAATTGAAACGGGGCAAGTGTCATATGACGCTTGTCCCGTTTTGCTATAAATTTCTTTTGAAAAAAATGTTAATGCTGAAGCCTGATTCTTTTGGAAAGGTTAACGATTTTATTTATTTTTGCACAATAATCCCAAACGGATAGGTAATGAGTAATATTATCAAGATAAAAAAGGGACTCGATATCCCTCTGAAGGGTGCGGCCGACGGAAATATAACCGTTGACAACAGCACCGTTCTTTTCGGTATCGTTCCGGACGATTTTCCGGGCTACACCTGGAAAGCGGCTGTAAAAGCCGGAGACTCTGTGAAATGCGGCGACGCACTTCTTTTCGCCAAAGAAGACGCGCGTCTTTGTCTCACATCTCCCGTTGCCGGCACAGTTTCGGAAATACATCGCGGAGAACGCCGCAAGATCGAATACGTGTCGGTCAACAAGGAAGGAGAGCAGACTCAAAAGGACTTCGGCTCGCCCACAGACAAGGAGGGTATTCTCACAAAGCTTATGAACAGCGGTCTGTTTGCGATGATCAGGCAGAGACCTTTCGATATTGTCCCTTTTATCGGAGTCACACCCCGCGACATTTTTGTGACGGCATTTGACTCGGCTCCGCTTGCCGCCGAAATGACAAAAGCCGACATGATGTCGGATCTGGAAGAAGGGCTTAAGGTTCTTGGCGGACTTACCGACGGCAAAGTCTACCTTTCGGTGCGTGCAGGCTCAGGCATCGAAAGCAGATATGCGGAAGTATATGAATTTTCCGGCCCGCACCCTGCCGGTAATGCAGGCACCCAGATAGCAGCCATTTCTCCTGTCAACAAAGGAGAGACCGTATGGACTCTTGACGCAGTTACCGCCGCCAGAATCGGCAGACTCATGGCTTCCGGCAAAGCAGACTACAGTACATCCGTGGCACTTACCGGCGAAGACATGAAAGAACCACATATAGTGGAGACTACAATAGGTGCGTCGCTCGGCACACTGCTCGACAATCAGCTCGACCACAGCAACGGCAAGGTGAGAGTGATCTCCGGCAATGTGCTCACCGGTGTCCGCGTGGACTGGAAGGCCGGATTCCTGCGCTATCCCTACCGTCAGATCACAGCCATCGACGAAGGAGACCAGACAGACGAGTTCATGGGCTGGGCATCGCTCGATCCGCGGAAGTACAGTGTCAGCCGGTCGTTCCCCGCCTTCCTTCGCGGACTCTCAAAGCCTTTCCATTTCGACGCAAGAATCAAGGGTGGCCACCGCGCCATGATAATGAGCGGGGAATACGACAAGGTGTTCCCGATGGACATTTATCCGGAATACCTTATCAAAGCCATAATGGCGAAAGACATAGAAAGGATGGAGCAGCTCGGCATCTATGAGGTGGCTCCAGAGGACTTCGCTCTTCCGGAATTTGTAGACACCTCTAAGATCGAGTTGCAGAAACTTGTGAGAGAGGGACTTGACTATCTCCGCAAAGAAACGCTTTAGCATAACCGAAAAACACCTGACAAGCAGTGAAAGGATTAAAGAGAAATATCGACAAGATCAAGCCGCATTTCGAGAAAGGGGGTAAGCTGAGCAAGCTCCACTCCGTGTTCGACGGCTTCTATACGTTCCTGTTCACGCCCAACGAGACATCACGATCGGGCGTACACATACACGACGGTAACGACTCCAAAAGAACCATGATCACAGTTGTGATCGCGCTTCTGCCATGCTGTCTTTTCGGCATGTGGAACATCGGTCTGCAGCATTTCATGGCCACAGGCAACCCCGACAGGGAGTTCTTCACTCTCTTCTTCTACGGTTTCTTCGCGGTTCTTCCGCAGATACTGACGGCCTACATC
Source organism: uncultured Muribaculaceae bacterium (assembly GCA_947176745.1). GTDB lineage: Bacteria > Bacteroidota > Bacteroidia > Bacteroidales > Muribaculaceae > Lepagella. The sequence continues at coordinate 98,089 of CAMWRV010000002.1, read as the reverse complement.
GTCGGACTCGTCATAGAGTTCATCGTCGCCCAGATGCGCGGCCACGAGATCCAGGAGGGATTTCTTGTGTCGGGCATTCTGATTCCGATGATCTGTCCGGTCGACACCCCGTGCTGGATGCTCGCTATCGCAGTGGCGTTCGCTGTCATATTCGCCAAAGAGGTATTCGGCGGAACAGGACATAACTTCCTCAACGTGGCGCTTGTGACCCGTGCATTCCTGTTCTTCAGCTATCCATCGAAAATGAGCGGCGACAACGTATTTGTGAAGCTCGGAGGCACTCCGGCCGTTGACTCTTATTCCGGAGCCACACCGCTGGGACAGCTTGCCTCTTCTACCGAGGGTGCCGTGACAATAACCGATGTGATCGGCAATCCTCTGTCGTGCAGCGACATCTTCTTCGGCCTTTATCCCGGCTCATGGGGCGAGACCTCAACACTCTGCATTCTCATAGGCGCGGCTATCCTTCTGCTTACAGGCATTGCCAACTGGCGCATAATCCTGTCGGCGCTTGTCGGAGGTTTCTGCATGGCTGCCGTGGCGCACAACTGGGCCTCCCCTCTCTACCCGGTGTCGTACCTCGCGCCACTCACGCAGCTCAGCCTCGGCGGATTCCTTTTTGCCATAGTCTTCATGGCCACTGACCCCGTCACAGCATGCCGTACCAACCCGGGAAAATACATCTACGGATTTCTGATAGGCATGACTGCGATCATCATCCGCATATACAACACAGGATACCCCGAAGGAGCCATGCTCTCGGTGCTTCTCATGAACTGTTTCGCTCCGCTGATCGACTACTGCGTGGTGAACATGAACATACGCCGCCGCATGCGCAGGATAACAGTCAAGAACCAATAACTTACACAAGGATATGAACAGACAGAGCAATACTTACACGATCATATACTCCATCATTCTTGTGGCTGTTGTCGGCGTCGTGCTTTCCATAGTCTATCAGGCTCTCCGCCCGAAACAACTCGAGAATATCGCAGATGACACAAAACGACAGATTCTCGCCGCCGCACTGATAACTCCTGCGTCGGGAGAAAGCGTGTCGGAAGTCTATGCATCACACATAACAGACTCATTCATCGTCAATTCAGCGGGAGAAAGGACTGACGCTTCCGCAGACCCGTTCGATGTCAATGTAGCACTTGAGGTAAAAAAACCGGCCGATGAGCGTCAACTTCCTGTGTTCGTATGCAACACTGACAACGGAGTCAAATACATCGTTCCCGTATACGGTGCCGGTCTCTGGGGACCAATATGGGGCTATGTAGCCATGGACAACAACGGAGACACCATCTACGGCGCATACTTCGCGCATCAGGGCGAGACTCCCGGACTTGGCGCCGAAATCGAGAAACCGGCTTTCAGCTCTCAGTTCGAAGGAAAGAATCTTTTCAGCCCGGACGGACAGTTCCAGTCGGTAAAAGTTGTCAAAAACGGGCAGGAACCTGCTGAAGGTGCGTACGTGCACGCCATCAGCGGAGGTACGATCACAAGTCAGGGCGTTCAGAAAATGCTCCAGAACTCGCTCAAACCATACGAGGCGTTCTTCGACTTCCTGAGAGCCAAACACTAATCACAACCGTCAATTAAATAACAAAATATAGAAATGAATTTCAAAAAGACATTTCTGCCGCTTTTCAATCCACTGTCGAAAGACAATCCGGTGATTGTGCAGGTGCTTGGCATCTGCTCGGCTCTAGCGGTGACAGCAAAGATGGAGCCGGCTCTCGTGATGACAATATCGGTGACTGCAGTTCTCGCTCTCGCCAATGTCATTATATCGCTGATGAGAAACACCATACCTTCGTCAATCCGAATTATCGTACAGCTCGTGGTAGTAGCCGCGCTTGTAGTAGTGGTCGACCAGGTGCTGAAGGCATGGAATTACGAGATTTCAAAAGCACTCTCAGTATTTATCGGACTCATCATCACGAACTGTATCATCATGGGACGCCTTGAGGCGTTCGCGCTCAACAACCGCCCGTGGCCGGCGTTCCTTGACGGCATCGGCAACGGCATCGGTTACGGCATCATACTGGTGATCGTGTCATTCTTCCGCGAACTGTTCGGAAGCGGCACGCTGTTCGGCTGTCAGGTGTTCCCGCAGTGGTGGTATGACGCCGGATACCAGAACAACGGCATGATGATTTTGCCTCCCATGGCACTGATAGTGACAGCATGTATCATCTGGGCACACCGCTCATTCAATAAAGACCTTCAGGAATAATGGAGAATCTCAATCTGTTTATCAGGTCGATCTTTATCGACAACATGATCTTCGCCTATTTCTTAGGCATGTGTTCATTTCTTGCGGTCTCCAAGAATGTGAAGACGGCGTTCGGCCTCGGAGTTGCGGTCACATTCGTGCTCATGATCGCGCTTCCCGTCTGCTGGTGCATCAACGAGTATATCCTCGTGCCGGGAGCATTGAGCTGGCTCGGCGAGGAATATGCCGGAACCGACCTCTCGTTTCTCGGACTTATAATGTTTATCGCCGTGATCGCCGCCCTTGTCCAGATACTTGAGATGGTGATCGAGAAATACAGCCCGGGACTCTACAACTCTCTTGGAATCTTCCTGCCGCTGATCGCCGTGAACTGCGCGATACTCGGCGCGGTGCTCTTCATGCAGCAGCGCGAGTTTGCCGACGCATGGACTGCCACAGTATATGGCGTAGGCTCCGGAATCGGCTGGCTTCTCGCCATCACGTGCCTTGCGGCCATCCGCGAGCGTCTTGACGTAAAAGCCATCCCCGCTCCGCTCAGAGGCATAGGCATAACATTCATCATCACCGGCCTCATGGGTATTGCTTTCATGAGCTTCCTCGGCATTAAACTCTAACCACCACAAAGAAACACGGATATGTCTATACTCAATGAAATATTATGGAACAATGTGGTGGCTGCGTCGCTCATTTTCCTTGTGATTGTGCTTGTGCTGACAATCATCCTGCTGCTCGCAAAGTCATGGCTTGTAAACAGCGGCGAGGTGGCGATCTCGATCAACGAAGGGTCGAAGCTGCTTCACTCCCCTGCCGGGAAATCACTTCTTGCCACACTCAACGACAACGGAGTGCATCTTTCGAGTGCATGCGGCGGCAAGGGCAGTTGCGGACAATGCAAACTGCAGGTAGTGTCGGGAGGCGGAGACATTCTTCCCACAGAGGCCGTACACTTCTCGCGCAAACAGATCAAGGATCACTGGAGACTCGGATGTCAGGTGAAAGTGAAATCCGACCTTGAGGTGAAAGTGGATCCCGCCGCTCTTGATGTCAAGGAGTGGGAGTGCGAGGTGATATCGAACAAGAACGTTGCGACTTTCATCAAGGAATTCATCGTGCAGCTTCCTGCCGGCGAACATATGAACTTCATACCCGGCAGCTATGCACAGATCAGGATTCCGAAATATGAGATGGACTACGACAAGGATATCGACAAGAACCTTATCGGTGACGAATATCTCCCCGCATGGGAAAAATTCGGACTGTTCACACTCAAGGCAAAGAACGAGGAAGACACTGTCAGGGCATATTCTATGGCCAACTATCCTGAAGAGGGCGACCGCTTCATGCTCACAGTCCGCATAGCCACTCCCCCGTTCAAGCCGAAACCTCAGACAGGATTCCAGAACGTACCGGCCGGCATCGCTTCGAGCTACATCTTCTCGCTCAAACCGGGCGACAAAGTGATGATGAGCGGACCTTACGGAGACTTCCATCCTATCGTCGACTCCAAGGCGGAGATGATCTGGGTAGGCGGCGGCGCCGGCATGGCACCTCTGCGAGCACAGATCATGTGGATGACAAAGACTCTCCACACCACCGACCGTGTGATGCATTACTTCTATGGCGCACGTGCCCTCAACGAGGTTTTCTATCTCGAAGACTTCCTGCAGCTTGAAAAGGAATTCCCCAACTTCCACTTCCATCTCGCGCTTGACCGCCCGGATCCTGCTGCCGACGCCGCAGGAGTGAAATACACCGCCGGTTTCGTGCATGACGTGATGTTTAAGACTTATCTTAAAGACCACGAGGCTCCGGAAGACATACAGTACTACATGTGCGGTCCCGGCCCGATGAGCAATGCAGTCAACAACATGCTCTACAACCTCGGAGTCGAGCCTGAAAGCATTCATTACGACAATTTCGGAGGATAATCCAAGAAAACGACACAAACCAAGACTCCATCAATGACATTTTTTGTGAGGTGGAGTCTAAGCGGTATCAATCAAGACAAACTTAAATCTAAAAATACACCATCATGAAAAGAGACAACGAGATTTTCGAGATCATCGACCGTGAGCACCTCCGCCAACGTCGCGGAATCGAGCTTATCGCAAGCGAGAACTTTGTAAGCGACGAAGTAATGCGTGCCATGGGGTCATGTCTCACCAACAAATATGCAGAGGGTTATCCGGCAAAACGCTACTACGGCGGCTGTCAGGTAGTAGACGAAGCTGAGAACCTCGCGATCGAACGTGCCAAGAAGCTATTTGGCGCGGAGTGGGCGAATGTGCAGCCGCACAGCGGCGCGCAGGCCAACATGGCTGTGTTCATGGCATGCCTGCAGCCGGGCGACAAATTCCTCGGAATGGATCTCAGCCACGGCGGTCACCTGAGCCACGGAAGCCCGGTGAACTTCTCCGGACTGATGTTCCAGCCTGTCAGCTATACGGTCGAGAAAGAAACCGGCCGTGTAAATTACGAGGAACTTGAGGAGAAGGCACGCGCAGAACGTCCGAAACTCATTATCGCCGGAGCGAGCGCATACAGCCGCGAATGGGACTATGCACGCATCCGCAAGATCGCCGATGAGATCGGTGCGATATTCATGGTCGACATGGCGCACCCTGCCGGTCTGATCGCAGCCGGACTCCTTGAGAACCCCGTGAAGCACGCCCACATCGTGACCACCACCACTCACAAGACTCTGCGCGGTCCGCGAGGCGGTCTCATTCTGATGGGCAAGGATTTTGACAACCCGTGGGGAAAGACCACTCCCAAAGGGGAGATCAAGAAAATGTCGGCATTGCTTGACTCGGCAGTATTCCCGGGCGTACAAGGCGGTCCGCTCGAACACGTTATCGCAGCGAAAGCAGTTGCATTCGGCGAGGCTCTTCAGCCCGAGTGGAAAGAATATGCGGAGCAGGTAAAGAAAAATGCCGATGCTCTTGCAAAAGCGCTTATCAGCAGAGGCTACAAGATCATATCTGACGGCACAGACAACCACTGCATGCTCGTCGATCTGAGACCTAAGTTCCCCGAGATGAGCGGAAAGAAAGCTGAGCGTGTACTTGTAGAGGCCGACATCACGGCAAACAAGAACATGGTGCCCTATGACTCACGGAGTCCGTTCCTGACAAGCGGTCTGCGTTTCGGCACGGCAGCAATAACTACCCGCGGAGCTAAAGAGGAGCTGATGGAGACCATAGCAGGATTCATCGACAGAGTGCTCAGCAACGCTGATGACGAGAATGTCATCAAAGAAGTGAGACAAGAGGTCAACGAGATGATGAATGAATATCCGATGTTCGCATGGTAAAATAAAACAACTGACCCGGCTCTCACGCCGGGTCAGTCTTTTGTTATCATTATACCCCACCCCACAAAAAGCGTATGAATAACGCAAGCACTAATAACGACATTACGGCCACATGGCCACGCAAGATCTTTGTGACCGGCATTGATACAGACGCAGGAAAAAGCTACGCCACAGGCTGGCTCGCCCGGCTGATCAACGAAAACGGCGGAAACGCGATGACAATGAAATTCGTCCAGACGGGCAACAGCGGATTCAGCGAAGACATAGCCATCCACCGCCGCATCATGGGCATCGACACTACGGCCGCCGACAGGCTGCATATCACCGCACCCGAGATATTCTCGTATCCATGCAGTCCGGAACTCGCAGCCCGAATTGACGGGCGGGAAATCGACCTTAACCTGATAGACGAAGCCGCCGACGAACTCGCCCGCGAATACGACACAGTGCTTATAGAGGGAGCCGGCGGCCTCATGGTGCCGCTCAAAGGAGACTATCTGACCATAGACTACGTGCGCGAAAGGAAGCTCCCGGCCGTGCTCGTCACCAACGGAGCACTCGGATCGATAAGCCACACACTGCTCGCTCTCGACGCTATCAGAAACGCCGGAATTGAACTGAAAGCCGTGATTTACAATTCATATTTCGACAAAGATAAAATAATTGCAGAAGATACGCGTAAATATATTAGGCATTGGCTCAAGAAGCGCTTCGAAGGCACGGAGTTCATGGAAATGGAGACTCTTAAGCCGTGAGCATGTGCCATAAGATATATGGACATAATAACAGACATAAACAGCACAGACCGACAGGAACGTCACACTGTATGGAAAACCTCCATAACCAAGACCGAGCTTGCCGAACTGCCTGCCGAGATTTATACAGGGAAAATCACTGTAGTCGACGATGAGGAATCCGCGGTGAAAGCTGCGGAAATTCTGTCGGCTACCGACACTATAGGTTTCGACACAGAGACCAAGCCGTCGTTCCGCCGTGGTGAAAGGCACTCCGTATCGTTGCTTCAGCTCTCCACTCTCAGCGACACATTCCTGTTCCGGCTAAACCACATAGGGTTGCCCAAGTGCATCGCCGACATTCTCGAAAACGAGGCCATTGTCAAGATCGGCGTCTCAATACATGACGACTTCCTCAACCTGAACAAGAAATTTACTTTCTCGCCCGGCGGCTTCATAGATCTTCAGGCATACGTGAAGCGTTACAACATAGCCGACAACAGCCTCTCACGCATCTACGGCATTCTATTTGACAAAAGAATATCCAAAGGACAACGGCTCTCTAACTGGGAAGCGCCCGTCCTGACCTCTCACCAGCAGGAATACGCGGCACTCGACGCGCTTGCATGCCTGCACATATACAACTTCCTGAACAACGAAGGATTCGACTACAAGAAGTCAAAATATTACAGAGAATTCGATGAACCCGTCACCCAACAGACTCAAAGGCAGGAAAAAGATTCGTAGATCCACATGGATGCCCGCATTGCTGCTGATCTATCTATTCGGAATGACCGTATGGTTCGCGCCCGAACTCATAGCCCGGGGTGAGACTGCACGGCTCATTATCGTGTTCCTGTCGGAAGTGTTCATTATCGTTCTACTACGGTTCTTCCTGCTCAAAAGGGAACGCCAGCAAGGTGAAGAATAAGACTCCGTCACACCGCAGTCAAAAGGCAAAAAGATGTTCTGCAACAGGTTTCGTGATTTTAGAGTCTATTAATTTGGCTGTAAGATTAAAAAGCGATATATTTGCAGTGACTAAAATACAATCTTTTTTTACCTTAAGATTTTTTACCTGTAGAAACTTATAAAAGGCACGACCGTGACGGCCGCGCCTTTTATGATTTCATATCCCTCGCTTCCGGAACATTAGAACTTTCGGGACATTTGCCAGATCAAGGAGCCAGATCAAGGAGAATGTGTTTCAGCGTCCGTTCCAGATATGCAGCGACAGTTCCGATCCATCCCACCTTGCATAGGAATACCGGGCGATCCACTCGCCGAGCACTACCATTCTCGCCCCTGGAACCACCTCCCTGTCGACAAACAGATGCAGGTGTCCGAATAAATAATAATCCACATCCGGATGCTTCTCCTTGTAATCACGGGTAAAAGTAATGATATTTTCCATCATTCGCTCTGCGTCTGCATCCGACGGCCCCTCTATCTTTCTTGAATGACGGCTCCAGTTATATGCGAACGGCACTGTCCAACGTGGGTGGATGGCCGAAAACATCTTCTGACAGATCCTGTTTCTGAACAGCTTTCTAAGCAATTTGAAAGATGGTTTGAGACGTCCTATTCCGTCGCCGTGAGTCATAAGAAACTTATGCCCGTCAAGCTCCTCGACCGAGTAGCCGTCGATCACCTCAATGCCGATTTCCGTGGGCAGATAATCGTAGATCCAGATGTCATGATTGCCTATATACCAGACTATCCTCACACCGCTGTCGGCCAGCTCCGCCAACTTGCCGAAAAAACGCACAAAGCCCCGTGGCACGACATAACGGTACTCGTACCAGTAATCAAGTATGTCGCCGAGAAGGAATATGGCATCGGCGTCATGCCTGATCGAATCAAGAAAATCGACAACTCTCTTCTCCGCCTCGCGTGAGTCAGAGAAATAGGGGGCACCAAGATGCAGGTCACTTAGAAAATATGCTGTCACTGCTCGTCAGAATGAATCACTCCCCACATCCGGACAGAGTCTGATGCGAGGAGTAAATAAACGATGAAATATAAATAAACATCAAAGGAAACCCAACTCCAGCTTGGCTTCCTCCGACATCATGTCGTTACACCACACAGGCTCGAACACAAGGCGCAGATCGACCTTCTCCGGCCCCTTGATGCTGACCAGCTTCTGCCTTACATCCTCAAGGATGAAATCAGCCGCCGGACAGGAGGGCGCGGTGAGCGTCATGTCGACATGCAGAGTCTTGTCTGACACCGTATAATCGATTTTATAGATAAGACCAAGATCATAGACATTGACCGGGATTTCCGGATCATATACCGTCCGCAGCATCTCAATGGCCTTTTCGGTTATGCGCAATTCCTCTTCACTCTGAGGCGCGGCCTTCTTTTCCATTTCTTCCATAACTAAATCTCCCTGACTGGACAAGGTTCCTTAAGTATTAACATATGTAAGTGTTCAAATTTAAACACTTACTTATTTCCCGCCATAAAGTCAGACATCAAAGCCCGACCGGCAGGAATGCTAAAACAAGACTGCAAAATTTACAACCCAACCTTCGAGACGTGCGCTGAAGTCGTCAAGTTTGTGAGTCTTTACATCATATGTGACATCCCAGACATATCCGCCCGAAAGCTGATACCTCTTGAACAACTCAGCACCAAGGCCGACGCCAAGTCCGAGAGAAGCACCCGCCCGTTTGACAGCATCGCACTTAGTGTTGGCCACATTGATATTGAATTCAGGTCCTGCATATACGAACGGCGCCACATAATTCTCGATACCGTTCATTCTCGTCCATTTAAAACGCAGATTGACGGGAATCTGGATTGTCTGGAGACGCAGGTCGACCGTGCCTATTCCATCCGATGACCATACATACTGATCGCCGAAAGCCACACGTCCTCCCCTGTTGGCATACTTAAGGCCGAAATCGACACCGAATCCGATGCCCGGAATCATAAGCTCACACTGCACACCGGCACTAAAACCGGCAAGAGTTGTCGAGCTGACGAGGTTCTGTTCCCAATAGTAATATGGGAAATTGGCACCTACCGAAGGCCCCCAACGGAATTTGGCCGAGGCTCCGAAAGCCACGGCCAAACAGAATATTGTCAATAGTATTTTTTTCATAAGCTAACTGTGATTAAACCGGAATTCCCGGTCTTCATCATCAGAACATCCAGGCTGCGGTGACAGTCCAGTAATTGTTCTTGACCTTGATCTCGTGACCTGTACTGATGCCGTAATCTGCAGTAATGATACTGGCGATCTTGTTGATACCGAAAGTGTAACCGGCTCCGATCTGAAGGTGTCTCACCAACTCAAGACCGAGACCGAGATCCCAGCCCCACTGGGTCTTCTTGGTGCCGGCATAGCTGTTCTCACCGCTGAGCTTGAAAGCCACCGAGGGGCCGGTGAAGATGTAGGGAGCGATGATCGATTCCACTGCCGGGATTCCGATCTTGTATTTCAGATGCACGGGAATCTCGAAGAAATTGCCGCTGACAGTTTCCGAAGGCCCGTTTTCGATTTCATACGCAGTCTTCATGTGAGCATACATGAGCGATACGTCGACACCGAGTCCAAGAACCGGAGCGATATATTCGGCGGTAAGACCGCCAGTGAAGCCGCAACGATTGTCGGAATCAAGAAGTTTCTCGCCGCTGAAGTGCATTTTGTTTATGTTCATGCCGACTTTGGGTCCGAATCCGAATTTCGCCTGAGCGGAAAGGCCGGTAAAAAGTGCGACCAGCAACACTACGATGGAAAGTTTAGTCTTAGTCATAACACGTGAATTTGTTTATATTGGCAAAATTAATAAAAAATTCTTGGAAAATCCTTATCTTTGCAGTGATGTATGCAGAAATAATTCTTCCATTGCCCCTGAAGGGCACGTTTACGTATGCCGTACCGGCTGGATCAGAAGCCGATATGCAGACAGGCTCACGTGTACTCGTGCAGTTCGGCAAGAAAAAGTATTACACCGGGATTGTCGACCGCATGCACTCCGACGATCCGGGCTATGAAACAAAGCCGATTATGGCTTTGCTCGATCCCCAGCCGATCACACGATACCCACAACTCAGACTCTGGAAATGGATATCCGAGTATTACCTCTCCCCTCTCGGCGAGGTGTTTAAAGCCGCAGTTCCCTCCGGACTCAAGCCGGAAAGCGACACATTCGTGTCTCTCAACGAAGACTTCGGCACTCCTGAGGGAGTGAAACTTACAGAACGGCAGGCTCTGGTCATCATGCTGCTCGAAGAGCGCAAACGGATGCGTGTGTCAGAGATCGAGTCCGAACTCAAAGTCAAGGACGCCACAGGCATTATAAGCCGTCTCCTTGACGCAGGCATAGTGAATATCGATGAAAAGATAGTAGAAAAATATCACGCCCGCAAAGAGACCTACATAGAACTGAACGCCCTGCGCGGAGACCACGAGACTCTACACGGATTCTTCGACCTGACCCGAAGGTCGCGCCAGCAGGAGAAAACGCTGATAGCCTATCTCGACCTGTCGGGATGGATGTCGCCAAACGGCAAACTCCGCGATGTGACCCGTCAGGAACTTATCAAGACCGCCGGGATCACCCCCGGCATACTGAAAGCCCTCGTCGACAAGGGTGTGATGCGACAGGAGAAACGCACGATCAACCGGTTCAACGGCCGACAGGAAGGACACTCCGCCCCAGCTCCACTTTCAGCCGCACAGCAGACGGCTCTCGCAGAAATTAGATCCGGCTTCCGCGACAGGCAGACTGTACTGCTTCACGGGGTTACCGGAAGCGGCAAGACCGAGATATACACACACCTCATAGCGTCGGCGCTTCACGACGGCAATCAGGTTCTCTACCTTGTTCCCGAGATATCGCTTACCACTCAGCTCACCGACCGCCTCAGGACGGTGCTGGGCGACCGTCTGCTGGTATACCACTCTAAATTCTCCGACAGCGAAAGAGTCGATATATGGAAACGTCTGTTGTCAGGCAACGAACCGCTTGTAGTGCTTGGAGCGCGTTCGTCAGTTTTTCTCCCCTTCGCGCACCTTGGACTTGTGATTGTAGACGAAGAACATGAGAGCAGCTTCAAGCAGTTCGATCCGGCACCGCGATACAATGCACGCGACACCGCCATGATGCTGGCCACGATGCATGGGGCGAAAGTCCTACTCGGCTCGGCCACGCCGTCGGTCGAGACATACTACAAGGCACACAACGGCAAATACGGCCTTGTGACACTGTCTGAGCGATATGAAGGGTCCGTGCTTCCCGACGTAGAGATCGTAGACATGCGCGACCAGCGAAAAAAGAAACTGAACACCGGCATTCTCTCCTCGCGGCTCGTCAGCGAGGTCCGCAAGTCGCTTGAAGACAACCGTCAGGCCATAATTTTCCAGAACAGACGCGGGTTTGCGCCTGTCGTCGTGTGCAGGCAGTGCGGATGGATTCCGAAATGCGAGAACTGCGACGTGTCGCTTGTCTACCACAAATTTTCCAACCTTCTTAAATGCCATTACTGCGGATTCTCGCACAATCTCCCCTCCATATGTCCGGCGTGCGGTCAGAACAGCATCGACATATTCGGATACGGCACAGAACGCATTGCCGAAGAAGTGCATCAGGTCTTTCCCGACAGCCGGGTGTCGCGAATGGATCTCGACACCACACGCAACAAAGACGCCCATCAGGAGATAATCGAGGAATTCGCGCGCCACGACACCGACATACTTGTCGGCACCCAGATGGTGACCAAAGGTCTCGACTTCGGTGATGTGCGCGTGGCCGCTGTCGTTAACGCCGATACTCTGCTGAGTTTTCCCGACTTCAGGAGCAACGAGCGGGCGTTCAACATGCTTGAGCAGGTGTCCGGACGCGCCGGGCGCCGCAAAGAGAAAGGCACAGTCATAATACAGACTACCGATCCGTCGAACCCGGTGCTTGAATTCGTGCGCCGACATTCATACAGAGAATATTATGACCGTGAGATAGCGGAGCGTGAGAAATACCGCTACCCACCGTTCACCAAAGTCATCAACATCTACTTGCGAAACAAAGACGCTGCGGCAGCCGACCGTGCGGCCGCCAGATACTCGGTGCTCTTGCGGAGCATCTTCGGCGACAGGGTGCTCGGACCGGTCAAACCGTTCGTGAGCCGCGTCGCACTCTGGTACATCCAGTCATTCATGCTCAAGATCGAGGCCAACGCATCGATGAAGAAAGTCAAGGAACTTCTTGAAATGATTTATTCACAGGCGGCCGCCATGCCGGAAATGAAATCGACACAGGTCTATTATGACGTCGATCCGGCCTGACGCTCCTGACGATAAAAACACAATACAACCCAATGAACATACACGACGAATTTGACATAAAACATCTGTGGCATCCCTACACATCGACCCACAATCCGCTTCCTACTTACAAGGTAAAAAGCGCCAAGGGAGCGGTCATAACTCTTGCCGACGGGCGTGAGCTCATCGACGGCATGTCATCATGGTGGTGCGTCATCCACGGATACAGCCACCCGGTTCTCAACGAGGCCATGAAACGCCAGATCGACTCAATGTCGCACGTCATGTTCGGCGGATTCACACATGAACCCGCCGTCGAACTCGGACGTCTGCTTCTTGACATACTTCCCCCGTCGATGGAACATATCTTCTATGCCGACTCCGGATCGGTGGCAACGGAAGTAGCGATGAAGATGGCCGTACAGGCCCACGACAATCCGAAAAAGACAAACTTCGCGACAATCCGCAGCGGCTACCACGGCGACACATGGAACGCCATGTCTGTCTGCGATCCCGTCACGGGAATGCACGGAGCATTCGGTCCGGCGTTGCCGATACGTCACTTCGCGCCGGCACCGCAATGCCGCTTTCACGACGAGTGGGATCCAGCCGACTTCGAACCGATGCGAAAACTTATCCGCGAGAACGCCGCCGGTCTCGCCGCCGTCATACTCGAACCGATCGTGCAGGGTGCCGGAGGCATGAGGTTCTATCATCCGCAATACCTGCGCGAACTCCGCAAGGAGTGCGATGCCAACGATGTTCTGCTGATCTTCGACGAGATCGCCACCGGATTCGGACGCACCGGAAAACTCTTCGCATGGGAGCACGCCGGCGTCGAACCCGACATCATGCTTGTCGGCAAGGCCATAACCGGAGGATACATGACATTCTCGGCAGTCGCCGCCAACAGACGGACCGCCGACATGATCTCGCGTTCTCAGAGCGGCGTCATGATGCATGGGCCGACATTCATGGGCAATCCACTCGCTTGTTCGGTGGCCATAGCCTCGACCCGTCTTCTGCTCTCGCAGCCATGGCAACAGCGCGTGGCCGAGATCGAGAAGATCATGATCGACAGGCTCGCTCCCGCGCAATCCTTCGCCAATGTCAGGGAGGTGCGTGTGCTCGGAGCCATCGGTGTCGTCGAACTTACCGAAGACGTCGATCTCGCATCTTTCCAGAAAAAATGCGTCGATGCCGGTGTGTGGATCCGTCCGTTCGGAAAAAACGCTTATATCTATCCCCCGTATCTCGCCATAAGCGACGAGCAGCTTGTCACGCTATGCGACACACTTCTTGATCTCATCAGACCGGAGTAACGAAATGAATACGGACATCTACAGCGAAATCACCGATAAATTCCGCAGCGAGGGGAGAATGCGCCGGATTCCGGCACATCGCTCCGGATCAGGAATGACAGATCTATGTTCGAACGACTACATGGGTCTGGCGGCACGCGCTCATGAATGGACAGAAGAATTCCGCAAGAGGTTTCCATACGCATCCATGACATCGTCTGCGTCAAGACTTCTCGCATCCGACCAGGAAATATACCTCCTTCTGGAAGAATATCTCGAAAAATGCTACGGTCGTCCGGCCCTGCTGTTCAATTCAGGCTATCACGCCAACACGGGCCTGGTGTCGGCGCTCGATGTGCCGGGTACATTATGGGCCACGGACAGGCTTGTACACGCCTCGGTGATCGACGGACTGCGCATGGCCGGTGCTGACTTCAAAAGATGGAACCACAACGACACCGCGCATCTGCGCAGGATTCTCGAAAAAGAGCATGACAGCCGGGAGCGGATAATAGTTGTATGCGAATCTGTCTACAGCATGGACGGAGATGTCGCGCCTCTACGTGAACTGTCGGCTCTGAAGCATGAATTCCCGAAAATGATGCTTTATGTCGACGAGGCGCATGCAATAGGCGCGGTCGGGCCTCAGGGACTCGGCGTCGCCATGGAAAGCGGAACTGCCCGTGAGGCCGACATTATAGTCGGGACATTGGGAAAGGCCTGCGCCTCAGCGGGAGCGTTTGTGATCTGTTGCCGCACACTGAAAGACTACCTGATAAACTCGGCGAGAAGTCTTATCTTCTCGACAGCGATCGCCCCGGCAAATGCCGCATGGTCACTCCTCATGCTTGAAAAGCTGGCTGACATGGACTGTGAACGCCGACATCTCCTGGAGATTTCAGAAACGTTCAGGAAAGGAATCGAACGGATCACCGGTAGGTCCAACCCGTCGAGATCTGCAATCGTGCCGCTTGTCACCGGAGACGCAGAAACTGCCACAAACCTTTCGCTTGCGCTTGAGAAAGCCGGCATACTCGCACTTCCGATAAGACGCCCCACCGTCCCGCCCGGAGGCGAAAGAATCAGATTCTCTCTCAACGCCGGGCTGTCTGTCGGGAAAATTCATGAAATTCTTGAAATCATAGAAGAAGCATACGACAATCTGCGTTGAGGCCGCCGGTTGATCAACAAGAAAACAAGCATCAGATTATCATAAGACAGGAATGAAAATCGACTTCACACACTCTGAGCCAGACAATTCACGGCTCATACTGATATTCACAGGCTGGAGCACCGGACCAGAGACAGGAACCGGAATCTCACTGCCGGGATGGGATACCGCCGTAGTCCACGACTATTCCGACATGACGCTCGACATCTCGTTTCTTGACCGCTATTACACGGTCTACCTGTTCGCATGGTCGCTCGGTGTCTTCGCGGCTTCCCGGACTCTGCCATCGCAACGCGTCACCGCTGCATTCGCTATCAACGGCACTACGGATCCGGTCGATGATTCTTTTGGAATTCCTGCAGCCATTTTCGACGGAACCGCCGGCGGACTGACAGTGCGCAACCTGACCAAATTCAGAATGCGCATGATGCGCGACAGAGCGGCATATGACAATGCTTCACACATGTTTTCTCCTGCAGCAGAAAGCGAGATCGCCGGTCTGAGCCGCCAACTTGCCACAATTCGTCAGGCTCACCGTGATGCATGCGGTTCTTCCGACACTGCTTATGACGGCGGACTGCCCTGGACAAGAGCCTATATTTCGAGTCATGACCGCATCTTCCCACCTGAGAATCAGAAAAACGCATGGCAACGCGACCCTGACGTCGAGACAATACTCCTTGACGAGGCACATTGGGTTGATATCGGACGGATTGCAAGATCCGTGATTTCCGACCCCTCGAAAGTGTCAAGACAGTTCACCAAAGCCTCCGGTTCGTACGACACCCATGCCATAGCGCAGTATTCAGCAGCCATGAAGCTGGCCGGACTGCTTGAAGCCGGTCACCCACGCCGTCATGGCAAAATTCTTGAGATAGGCTGCGGCACAGGTCTGTTTACACGCGAATACGCGCCGCTTCTCGAACCGTCGGAAGCGACATTTGTCGACATTACCGAAACCGGTCCGTTCCGAATCGCGCCGAGAGAGGAATACGTGGTCGAAGACGCCGAAAGATGGATCTGCCGCCAGACCGCACAATGGGACGTGATTCTGTCGGCATCGGCCATACAGTGGTTTGCCGACATACCGAGATTTCTTGCCGAATGCCATCGACGGCTTGCTCCGGGCGGCGTTCTCGCGATATCGACATTCGTTCCGGGCAATATGGAGGAACTCGATGAACTGCGCCCGTCACCTCTGATCTATCCAAAGGCAACGCAGCTGAGAGAGTGGATGGGCCGGCACTTCACAGACGTGCAGGTGGTGGAAGACTCGATCCGAGTGGAATTCAAATCGGCAAGAGAAGTGCTCATGCATCTCAAGCACACCGGTGTGGCCGGATCGGCTCCGTCCGGCTCTCTGCAGATGTCAGACATGTCTCATCTGCGGAGTCTGACCTACCGCCCGGTCTATGTCATCGGAAAGAAGAGCCGGTCTATCTGAACTGGTTGACAGACTTATCATATGTGAATCCGGCCTGGGCGAGTTTCTCCTCAAGCCGGCTACGGTCCACATCAAGTGACGCGCAAAGATCGTCGAGATCTGAAAATTCGTCACGCAGTTTTGTATTGACCACGCTCAACAACATATAGGGATCCTGAGGCAACATATCTGAAAACTGTTTATATGTATAAAGTTTACTATGAATCTGCAAAATTAAGAAATTTTCAACCAAGTTAACAATCGGCGGCCGCATTTGTTATAGGGATAAACATATTGCCAAGTAAGATTCCCCTGACATGAGAAATGCAATTCGTCTCGCCACGGCGCTTATGCTGACGGCCGCAGCCGCAGCCAACGCAAGAACCATGACCGGCATAGCCATGGATTCCACAATCAGCGACCACAAGATCATATATTTCGGCAAGGGAGAGGATCAGTCGCCTGATTCCTCAGCCAGACTCATACAGAAATTCTACGAGGATCAGTTCAGACACTTTCAGGATCCCCTCGCACCCTACTTCCTGTTCATGAGCCGTGACAACAATCTTGCCATGGGCGTCGGCGGCGTGGTGCGCATGCGCGGTTATCTCGACTGGGGAGGTTCGATCGACAGTCCGGCGTTCGCACCCTACCTGATACCCATGCAGAAAGACCCCGCACGCCGGCGGTATCTCGGCACATCCCCGGCCGGTACGGCACTGTTCTTCCGGGTTCTGGGCATGAACAAGAAACTCGGACACTACCAGCTCTATATCGAAGCCAATTTCAACGGATACGAGGCCCGCGACTTCAGACTCAAGAAGGCCTACGGCCAGATCAACGATTTTACAATCGGCTACACCAACTCCACATTCAGCGATCCGGGCGCGCTTCCTCCAGCAGTAGATGCCGCCGGACCCAACGCCAAGATGACAGCCACAGCGGTTCTCGTGCGGTGGCTCCATGAATTTCACAACCGGCGATGGGCTGTTGCAGCCTCAGTGGAAAGCCCTACAAACCAGATTGACACACAGAAAGATATTACAGCCCGCGTGAGCCAGTACATCCCCGACATAGCCGCATTCGGACAGTTCGCCTGGGGTGAGGATGAAGCAAGCTACATACGGTTGGCAGGTATAGTCAGAAGCCACCCATACCGCGATCTTATCGAACAGAAAAACCATAACGTAGCAGGCTGGGGACTTCAGTTGTCGGGCAAATGGCAGCCGGAAGATCATTTTACGTTCTACGGCGCGTTCAACGGCGGCAAAGGATATGCGAGCCTCGGGGGAGACTGGCTGATGGGAAAATATGATCTTGTAGGCAAACCGTCGGAACCCGGACGAATGTATGCTCCCGGAGCGGTAGGCGGATACGCGGCCGTACAGTACAATCTCAACCCGTCTATGCTCTTTTCCGCCACGTGGGGCGCCACACGCTATATGCCGGAACACGACTGCCCCGGAGATGAATACAAGACCGGCATGTACATAGCGGTAAACTATTTCTGGTATCTGACTCCGCGCATCTGCTGCGCGGCAGAGCTTGACCTCGGACGCCGCGGCAACATGGATGGCCGGAGCGCATGGGCAAGACGCGCCCAGATCCTCGCTCAGTTCAGTTTCTGACGCGACCGCATGATCCGGAATTCCTCATAATCCTTTATATGGTCGCTGTGCGAGAAATAGTCGGAAGTGAAGACAAGAGCTATCGCTCCCGATGAGAAATCATGCAGCGTCAGCCACACCCCGGGTTCGACAAGAAGACCCACATAAGGGCGGTTGAGCATGACTGTCCTGCGGTCGCGGCCATCGTCGAGCGTGATTGAAAAGCTGCCCGACACAGCTACTATAAACTCCTTGACAGCCTTGTGGGCATGACCTCCGCGGCTTTCCCCACCGGGCACGTCGTAAATGAAAAAGACCCTTTTCACATCGAAAGGAAGTGTTTCTTCCGAATGCACCACAGAGAGATTTCCGAGCCGTTCGCTCGGATGCCTGTCAAGTTCTATGACCGAGCAGTCATATACGGTCCTGAGTCCCTCACCCATTGTTTCTAAGTTTTAGATACATGTCATAATCGAGAATATAATCCGCGTCGGAATACGGCTTCGAGCTTAGCACAAGCACCACGGCATTGGTCGAGAAATTGGTCAGTTCGCGCCATGTCATCCGGGGCAGATACAGACCGACAAAAGATCTGTTGAGCGTCACGGTCTCGTCTCTGTCCGGAAGTCTGACCACCACATCGAACGAACCTGACAGGGCTATTATCAGTTCCTCGTTCTCGTGATAGGCGTGTCCTTCACGCCCTCCTCCTCCGGGCACATCATATATCCAGTGACACCTTTCGATCTTGAAAGGAATCTCGCTGAACTGCTCGATCACCGCCAGATTTCCACGCGGATCGAGGAATCGCGGCAACTCTACAAGCCTGTAGTTACCATCTGTCATGAAAGTCAACTTTCCTATATCTGTGCTGTCCATATCATAGCAACGTCCGGGCGTCTCCTTAATTGTCCTCCGTCACACCATTGTCTCCCGCTATGTCGGTTTCGCATTCATTACTCCGCAGGCTCAACTGCTGGCGCACAGATTCCTCATGGATGACTCCAAGAATCCTGCGCATGAAATCAGGGCAAAGTCCGAGCCGCTCGCCATCGGCCACACGGCGCTCCATAAGCATGCTATAACGTCCGGGCTGCACGACCGACACGCCCTCGCGTATCTTGAGACTGCCTATGCGGCGTGCCACATCCATGCGGCGGGAAAGCAGCGTCACCAGTTCTTCATCTATGATGTCGATCTCTTCACGATACACCCTGAGGCTATCTTCAGCAGTCGATTCAGGACTGCTTCTGAGCGACGAAAGTATTGACGAGAGTTCTGAAGGAGTGACCTGCTGGGCACTGTCGCTGAGCGCACAGTCAGGATCACTGTGCGACTCTATGATCAGTCCGTCAAAACGCATGTCGAGAGCCTGCTGTGAAATCTTGCCGATCAGATCCCGGCGTCCTCCGATATGACTCGGATCGCATATCAGCGGCAGCGAGGGGATGCGACGCTTGAGCTCGATCGGAATACGCCACTCAGGCACATTTCTGTACAAATGGCTGCCATATGCGCTGAATCCCCTGTGAATGGCGCCGAGCCGGCGCACTCCGGCGCGGTAAAGCCTCTGCAACGCCCCTATCCACAGTTCAAGATCAGGATTGACCGGATTCTTGACAAGCACCCCAATCCGATCCTTTTCGCCCTGCGGCAAACTCGAAATAAAATCAGCGATTTCCTGCACGGCGAAAGGATTTGCAGTAGTTCTCGCGCCTATCCAGACCGTGAAGATGCCGGCTCTTAGCGCATTGCGCAGATGAGCGGGCGACGCGATCTCCGTCATAGGAGTCATGCCTGTTTTCTCGCGCACCTCGGCCAGCCACGGCAACGCCTTGGCTCCGACACCCTCAAAAGAGCCCGGGCGTGTGCGCGGTTTCCACACTCCGGCTCTAAAATATCTTATCCCGGCAGACGCCAGTTCTTCGGCAGTACGCAGAGTCTGCGCGCGCGACTCGGCGCTGCACGGACCGGCAATGATGACCGGCGATTCAGCATCGAATATAGGAATCAGTTCTTTGAATTCAATCATAGAAGTCATATACAACAAAACATCAGCTTTCACCCGACTGTTTCCTGAAAAGGGCTTTCAGTCTTACAACACCCTCCTTGCCGAGAATCAGTATCGCGGAATACTGGAACGTCTTTGCGAGTCCGAAGAAAATCACCCATAACGCGCCTTTGGCAGCAACAGGAAGCGGAAGCAGCATCTGAGCGAATGAAACGGCATAACAGACCGCACACAGAGCTGCCACAAAAACGCCGGTGCGGAAAGACATCGAACCGAGCCGGTCACGTAAAATAATGAAAATCTTTTTCATTTCAGCTACAAAGATAAGGAAAATCCGTCAAAAAACGTTATAATTGCAGACCGCAAGTAAGTGTTCAAATTTAATTTATACAAAATGCGAGCTTGTTTTTTAGGCGGTTCCGGTGCGGAGTGAAGGAGCATAGCGGGCTATGCGACTGAGCGACAAACCGGAAGCGACAAAAAAGAAGCCGCAGATTGTATGAAAGATATTTCACCACTTGCTATCGTTTAAATTTGAGCACTTACTTATTGATTTACCGAAACCAAGACGAAAACCTTAAACCGCAAGAGACATGGCACTTGAAAACACAATGGCGAAATACTCGCCCGAGCAGATCGAGACAGACCGACGCGTGCTGGAACTTCTTTCCCAGACTTTCGGAACCGCAAGCGCGGCAAGTTCCGAGATAATTAATCTCGAAGCCATACTCAACCTGCCCAAAGGCACTGAGCACTTTGTAGCCGACCTTCACGGTGAAGACGCCGCTTTCCGCCATATATTGAAAAACGCCTCGGGAAACATCAAGCGCAAAGTCCGCGAGATCTATGGCAACGAGATGCGCGACGCCGATATCGCCCAGTTCTGTTCGCTGATATATTACCCCGAGCAGAAACTCGAACTAATACGCGAAGAGGAGGAAGATCTCGACGACTTCTACAACACGACTCTCCACAGGCTCGTAAAAGTGCTTCAGAGCGTGTCATCGAAATACACACGTTCGAAAGTAAGAAAAGCCCTCCCGAAAGAATTCGCATATATCATCGAGGAACTTCTTCACGAGACACCCGGAGGCGAAAGCAAGCAGATGTACTACAACCGGATTGTCGAAACCATAATATCGACAGGACAGGCAGATGAATTCATCATAGCCATCTGCAATGTCATACAGCACCTCAGCATCGACCGTCTGCACATACTCGGCGACATATACGACCGCGGACAAGGCGCCCACATCATAATGGACACTCTGGCCGATTACAAAGGATTCGATATACAGTGGGGCAACCACGACGCCCTGTGGATGGGAGCGGCCGCCGGCAACGACAGCTGCATCGCCAATGTGCTGCGCATAGCGCTGCGCTACGGCAACATGGACACCCTTGAGGAGGGTTACGGAATCAATCTCGTGCCCCTGGCCACATTCGCCATGGAGACCTATGCCGATGATCCGTGCGAAGTATTCCAGCCGAAACTCGAACCGGGCAGTTCTGCCGACAACGAGAGATCACGATCACTGCTGGCGAAAATGCACAAGGCTATAACAGTTATCCAGTTCAAACTCGAAGGCGCGCTTATCGACCGGTATCCGGAATGGAAAATGGGAGGCCGCAAACTGCTCGGGGCAATATCGGAAGACCGCAAACAGATAACTATCGACGGCCAGACATATCCGATGCGCGACAGTTTCCTCCCCACCGTCGATCCGGCTGATCCCTACGCTCTGACCGAAGACGAAAAGAACCTTGTGGAGAAACTGCACCGCTCATTTATAATCAGCGACAAGCTGCGGCGCCACATGTCGACCATGCTCGACCACGGATCAATATACAACATTTCCAACTCCAACCTCATGTTTCACGCCTCGGTTCCGCTTAACTCCGACGGATCATTGCGCGAGATCACCATACTCGACACCCGGCTCAAGGGGAAAGATCTTCTCAACGCGATAGGCATGCTGATGCGTGCCGCCTACAACGACGACACATCCGACGAACTGCGGCGATATGCCATAGACTACTACTGGTATCTATGGTGCGGCCCCGACTCTCCCCTCTTCGACAAGGAAAAGATGACCACATTCGAGCGCTACTTCATTGCCGACAAGCACACACACGACGAACCCAAGGGATTCTATTACATCCTGCGCGAAAGAGAGGAAGTGGTAGACGGCATCCTTGACTCCTTCGGAGTGTCAGGCGCGCACCGCCACATCATCAACGGCCACGTGCCCGTGAAAGCCGGAAAAGGTGAACAGCCGATAAAAGCCAACGGCAAACTGATGGTGATCGACGGAGGCTTCGCAAAAGCATACCATACCACCACCGGCATAGCGGGATATACGCTTGTGTTCCACTCCCGGGGATTTGAGCTTGTGCAGCATGAGCCGTTCAGCAGCACCGAAGAGGCCATACGTCTCGGCACCGACATCAAATCGACAATACAGCTTGTAGAACTCAGCAAGAACAGACTGCGGGTACGCGACACTGACAAAGGCGTCGAACTCCAGGCCCAGATCGACGAGCTGCGTGAACTGCTTTTCGCATACCGCAACGGCATGATCAAGCCGAGATAACGATGGTTCAGAAAGAGGGCACGCCCGGAATGCCGAACCTGATTCCGGCCTGATTCCGTATATTTTCAGCAAGAAAAATTAATTAAATTTGGTGATTCCGAATTTAACCGCTATTTTTACGCACCAAACAGAAACTATCAAAGCGGGTCTGGGGGCAATGGCTCACTAAACCGCTTCGCCACATTTCAATCTAACAGTAAAACCAAAATTCGATTCAATATGAAATCTCTCAGACGACTTCTCGCCATGACGGCAATCGCCCTTGGCCTCGCTATTTCAGCAAATGCGCAGCTCCCCTCGGTGCAGTTGAAAGACCTCGCAGGAAAGCCTGTAGACTCCGCCACTCTCAGCAACGACGGCAAGCCTTTCATTATCAGCTTTTGGGCAACATGGTGCAAACCCTGCATCCGCGAGCTGACCGCAATACACGACGTCTATCCCGACTGGGTCGACGAGACCGGAGTCAAGGTTTATGCCATCTCGATCGACGAGGCACAGAATGCCACAAAGGTGAAACCTATGGCTGATGCCAGAGGATGGGAATATGACGTGCTGCTTGACCAGAGCGGCGACTTCGCCCGCGCGATGGGCTGTCAGAACCCTCCTCATGTAGTGGTGGTTGACGGCAACGGCAAGATTGTAGAGTCACACTCCGGATATACCGAAGGATCGGAAGACCACCTGATCGAGATCGTACGCCAGCTCATCACCAAATAAGATCCGCACCCGAAAACAACCTACAGAACCTGACGATTCCACATGAAACCTTATAAAACCAGCATTCCGGTCATCGCGGCCATGATACTGGCGTCACAGACAGCGAGTGCAGATTATCCCGTGGCTGTGCACGGCTCGGTCCAGGCCGACATCGTATTCCCCGAGATAGACAACGAGATCGGAGCAATCGGCCCGTACGCCGAGAAAATTCTCTTCAACACTTATGCCGACGTCAACATGGCCAGCAGGTATGTCGACGCCGGTCTCAGAGCGGAGTTCATGAA
Organism: uncultured Muribaculaceae bacterium; assembly: GCA_947176745.1. Taxonomy (GTDB): domain Bacteria; phylum Bacteroidota; class Bacteroidia; order Bacteroidales; family Muribaculaceae; genus Lepagella. The sequence goes on along the minus strand of CAMWRV010000002.1, from coordinate 74,418 downwards.
GTGGCCTCTGCCCGGATATGAGAAAGATTTCGCAGGCTGGGGTCTGTCGAATTTCTACGTTAAAGGAAAATACAAAGGATTCGACCTGACCGCAGGAGATTTCTACGAACAGTTTGGCAACGGATTCATTCTCCGCACATTCGAAGACCGCGCACTCGGCATCGACAACGCCATTCGCGGCGGACGCCTCAATGTAAACGCAGTCAGAGGACTCCGCCTCACAATGCTCGGCGGAGTGCAGCGCCGCTACTGGGACTGGAGCAAGCACTCACAAGTGTACGGCGCCAACGCCGAACTATACATGCACGACTACATCACTTCGATGCAGGATCGCGGCGCCACATGGATGATCGGAGGCTCCTGGGTGCTCAAACATGAGCGAGAGGAGGAAATATATGTTGGCGATACTGACTATTACCTCAATCTGCCGAAATGCGTCAACGCATTCGATGTCCGCACGAGCTTCGCCAAAGGCCCGTGGAGCGTACTCGGCGAATTCGCCTGGAAAGGTCAGGACCCGAGCTACGACAACAGCTACACCTACGGAACGGGAACAGCCTACATGCTCAGCGCGTCATACTCAAAGAAAGGCATCAGCGCCATGCTGCAGGCCAAACGCAGTTTCAACATGTCGTACCGCTCCCAAAGGAAAGTTGAGGGGATTTCGGCTTATATCAACTACATGCCGGCGTTCACCTACATGCACACATATTCACTTCCGGCACTTTATCCGTACGCGACACAGTATGCCGACGGCGAATGGGCGTATCAGGGATCATTCAGCTACATGTTCCCCCGCCATTCCGCTCTCGGAGGCAGATACGGCACCAAACTTACTGTCAACGCAAGTTATGTGGCTGGACTGTCGATGAATCCGGCTCCGCAGGGACTCGACGGGATGGTGCAGGGTACTGACGGTGCACGCCCCTCCAGCTTCTTCGGCCACGGAGACTGCAACTACTACGACATCAATGTCCAGATTGAGAAACGCTTCTCGGCTCCGTTCACAATGACGTTCATGTATATGAACCAGATGCTCAACAATCAGGTTGTACCTATCGTGGAGACCGACGAGAAATACATCAGGACCAACATTCTTGTGGCCGACGCCAAATACAGGTTCAACCGCAAGTACACCCTGCGCGGCGAAGCACAGTATCTGTTTACCAAACAGGATCAGAAAGACTGGGCATACGGTCTGCTCGAGTTCTCATGGACTCCATATATCATGGTGTCGGTCAGCGACATGTGGAACTGCGGCGACACAGGCACGCATTACTACATGTTCGGCATCACCGGCAACTATCGCAACAACCGCCTCATGCTCAGCTATGGCCGCACACGTGCCGGCTTCGACTGCTCGGGAGGTCTGTGCCGACCGGTTCCGGCCATGCACGGATTCAAGATAAACTATACCTACAATTTCTAAGACTAAGAAATGAAGACCACATACAGAAAGCATCTTCTGACAGCAATTGCCGCCTTGTCAATGGCAGCACTCGTATCGTGTGATGACGTGAGCCCGAATGACCGCTACATACTCGGCGAGTCTGTAAAAGCGGAACGCGGAGTGCTCCTCGAAGACTTTACCGGACAGGCCTGCATCAACTGCCCTGACGCGCACAAAGTCATCGAGCAGCTTGAAGAACGGTATGGAGAAGACAAGCTCATAGCCGTAAGCATACATTGCGGCGGATTCGGACTGTCGACCTCACGCACCGACTTCAGTTCAGGCCGCATCGGACTGATGACAGAAGAGGGAAACGCCATAATGGAGGCATACGGCATCCAGTCATTCCCAATGGGCGTGATCAACATGGGCTCGCCGATGGTATACGACCTGTGGCCGACTGAGGTTCGCAACGCTATCAAGGTCGAGACCGACGTCAATATCGATCTTGATGCCGAATACGTTCCTGACAGCCGCGACGGAGAGAACGGATACTTCGGAACAATCGATATCAAAGCAGAAGTCAAGAGCGGCACCGACCGCATCGCCGACATTCAGTTCTGGATCATCGAGAACGGGATTGTGGCCACACAAAGAAGCACTGCAGGAACTATGGAGGACTATGTGCACAACAATGTGTTCCGTGCTCAGGTCTTCAGCGGTCTGCGAGGCTCGCAGATCTCTCTTGTCGCAGGTCTCCCGACTGAAACCGAAGGTTCGATAGCCAACCGTTGGACCGACAAAGAACACTGGGTTCCCGAGAACATATCGGTCGTAGCCTTCGTCAGCGACAAGAGCGGTGTGCTTCAGGTAGTACGCAAGGCTCTTTTCCCTGCTGACTCCGAAACCGGCGAAGAGGAAGGGCAATCCTGATCAACGAGTAATTCATCATAAAACATATCACTCATTCTTATGAAAAAATTTACCTTGTTTGCCGCATGTGCGGCTTTCGCGCTCGGCATGAACGCACAGACCGTAAAGTTCCTTCAGAACGGTAAAGAAATCGCTTCTGGAGAGACTGTCACCTGCACTGACTGGGAAGATGACGGATTCGGAACATTCATGTGCGACCCTGAGATATCTGTCGTAAGCGACCAGAATATTCTTGTGGACATCACTGCCGAAATGGCTGCCGAATCGCAGGCTTCCACCAGATTCATACAGATGTGCTGCGGAGGCGCGTGTATGATCGGCTCCGACAAAGTTGTCAAATCCGGAATCAGCCTTACCGCCAACTCGGCTATGCCTCTCGAATTCGAGACATCGTATTGGGATGACGAACCCGAGACTCCGACCATCATCTCCGACATCTACGTATGTCCGGCCGGTTCGACCGAAAAAATCGCGGCAATCACCGTTATCACATCCGCAGGCGGCGGAGCCGTGTCTGTGTTCGAGATCGACAACACTCTGGTGACATTCAGCAACGGAGAACTGAAATATGAGGCAGCCGCCCCCTGCACTCTCGCGCTCTACGGCACCGACGGCAAACAGGTTGTCGAGAAAACCGTAAACGGCACAGGATCAATCGACGCCACAGGCATTCAGGCCGGAGTATATGTATACACTCTCGGAAACAAAAGCGGCAAAATTGTCATCAGATAAGACATTCCGAATAGCCACAATACAATCCGCGCGGAAGCGATACGAACATCGCTTCCGCGCTTTTTTATTGACTGAAACAAGACTTTCGTAATCCAACAAGGGCTGCAAATGGTTTTAATTAAAACCGAAATCCGAGACCCCGGCATTAACATTTTGTGGGATGGGGTCTTAAATGCAAAGTCTGAATCAATATGGTTGATGTTGTCATAATATGCATTGTTGTTATCGCCGCCGGGGTCGCCTTCTGTCTTCAGGCACGTCATGACATGCTTGCCACCCGGAGAATGCTGAGTCATGAAAGATTCGAACAACTGAAGAAAGAAAGCAGTGAGTCAAGAACGATCGACCTCATCGGAGAAGAAGCGTATCATGAGATGACTGCACGCATCGAGCGCATAATCGAACTTCACGGGCATCAGGCATGCCAGACATTCGCCCTAACCTGCGGGCCCGACACCGCCGAAGGCTCGCGGGAACTGCACAGAATCCTGCCCGGCTGTCCGCTCCGGCTGTGCATGTGTCGCGAAGATGGCGTAGACTGGATCGACGTGTACTGCAATGGCGCGAGAATCGGGCGAATGGCTCTGCTTGACGCGTGCGAGATCACCGACATAATGGCGACTAACCACATCCGGGGCGCATATGTGTCGGAACAGAACTGCTATGGAATCGAGAATTCGCACCAGATAGGCATAATTATCTTCTACGAACCCAAAGAAGAGAGAAGCTTCGGTGCGGATAGCGGACTGACCGCGGACGCCGGACCGGAAAATGCCATGCACGACTTCTGCCCGAACTGATCTGCCGCCCGGACACATACCCCCGCGACACAGGCAACGCTCACGCTCGGCTCATGAAATCAATAATAAAAAAGTAGCGTAAATTTACTGACATTTGAGATTTTTTGGCTAATTTTACAACAAAATTATAAATAACCACAACAAATGTGCAAGACGGGCCGAAGCCTGTCGCGACACAATCATAAAGACAGTGCCACCAGCAGGCGCTGCCCCATAGGAAATGTCTGAAAAACGCTACAACTACAACGAAGTCTACGCGGCCACCCTCGAATATTTCAAGGGTGACGAGCTGGCAGCACGTGTCTGGGCCAGCAAATATGCCCTGAAAGACTCCGACGGCACGTATTTCGAACTGACCCCCGACGACATGCACAGACGCATCGCGTCGGAGATTGTCCGCATCGAGAACAAGTATCCCGATCCGATGAACGAGGAAACCGTGTTCGGTCTTCTGCGCGACTTCCGCTATATCGTGCCTCAGGGAAGCCCTATGGCCGGAATAGGCAACAACCGTCAGGTCGGATCACTCTCCAACTGCTTCGTAATCGGACTCGACGGCCATCCTGACTCCTACGGAGGCATAATCCGCATAGACGAGGAGCAGGTTCAGCTCATGAAGCGCCGCGGCGGCGTAGGCCACGACCTTTCGCACATACGTCCCAAAGGAAGCGCGGTCAAAAACTCGGCATTGACTTCAACGGGGCTTGTGCCGTTTATGGAACGTTACAGCAACTCCACCCGCGAAGTGGCGCAGGACGGCCGTAGAGGCGCACTGATGATGTCGGTGAGCATAAAGCATCCCGACGCTGAAGATTTCATCGATGCCAAGATGACTGAGGGGAAAGTGACCGGCGCCAACGTCTCTGTCAAGATCGACGACGACTTCATGCGTTGCGCCACCGAGGGCACTCCCTACACCCAGCAGTTCCCGATCCGTTCGGCCGAACCGCTGGTATCAAAAGAGATCGACGCGTCTTCCCTCTGGGGAAAGATAGTGCACAACGCATGGAAAAGCGCCGAACCGGGAGTGCTGTTCTGGGACACCATCCAGCGGGAATCCGTGCCTGACTGCTACAGTGACCTCGGCTTTGAGACCGTATCGACCAACCCATGCGGCGAGATACCGCTCTGTCCTTACGACAGCTGCCGCCTTGTAGCCATCAACCTGTACAGCTACGTCAAAAATCCGTTTACCCCCGAGGCCGAATTTGATTTCGATCTCTTTGCCGACCATGTCGGGAAAGCCCAGCGCATCATGGACGATATCATCGACCTTGAGATGGAAAAGATCGAGACGATCATAAGCAAGATCGAATCCGATCCGGAGACTGCGGAAGTGAAGAGCACCGAACTCAATCTGTGGAAGAAAATCAAGGAGAAGACACTCAAAGGGCGTCGCACCGGCTGCGGAACCACCGGCGAAGGCGACATGCTTGCCGCACTCGGACTCCGATATGGCACTCCCGAGGCGACGGAATTCTCCGTCAGCGTGCACCGGGCTCTCGCCCTGGCATACTACCGGGCATCTGTCAAAATGGCTGAAGAACGCGGAGCATTCGAAGTGTACGACCCTGAAAGAGAGAAAAACAATCCCTACATAAGCCGTCTGCGCGAGGCCGATCCTGAGCTCTATGAAAGAATGGTCAGAAGCGGACGCAGAAACATTGCCTGCCTTACGATAGCACCCACCGGAACGACATCGATAATGACACAGACCTCGTCGGGTATCGAGCCGGTGTTCATGCCCGTCTACAAGCGTAAGCGCAAGGTAAACCCCGGCGATCCCGACATAAAAGTCGATTTTGTCGATGAAGTCGGCGACGCGTTTGAGGAGTATATAGTATACCATCATAAATTTCTCGAATGGATGCGCATCAACGGAATCGAGGCGAAGCGCAACATGACACCCGAGGAGATCGACGAGCTTGTGGCCCGTTCCCCCTACTACAAAGCTACATCAAACGATGTAGACTGGCTCGAGAAAGTGCGCATGCAGGGTGCTGTGCAGAAATGGGTGGACCATTCGATATCGGTCACGATCAATCTTCCTTCCGATGTCACCGAGGATCTTGTCAACCGTCTCTACGTCGAGGCCTGGAAGGCGGGATGCAAAGGCTGCACGGTCTACAGAGACGGCTCACGCAACAATGTGCTTGAATCCGTAAAGAAGACTCCGGCCGTGCCTGTCATGGCTACTCCGGCCCACATATCGCGCAGACCAGCCGAGCTTGAGGCCGACGTTGTGCGATTCCAGAACAACAAGGAAAAATGGATCGCGTTTGTCGGACTGGTCAACAACCAGCCGTATGAGATCTTCACCGGTTTGGCCGACGACGAAGACGGCATCTTCTGCCCCAAGTCGGTCAACAAGGGAAAGATCATCAAGACAACAGACGAGAACGGAAACAAACGATATGACTTCCAGTTCATCAACAAACGCGGTTACAAGACCACGATCGAGGGTCTGAGCGAGAAGTTCAATCCGGAGTTCTGGAACTACGCCAAACTCATATCGGGAGTGCTCCGCTACGGAATGCCCATCGACCAGGTTCTCAAACTTGTGGGCGGACTCGAACTCGACTCCACCAACATCAACACATGGAAAACCGGAGTGGAACGCGCTCTTAAGAAATATCTTACAAACGGCACCGTTGCAACCGGACAGAAATGTCCCAACTGCGGAGCCGAGACTCTGGTTTACCAGGAGGGATGCCTGATCTGCACATCATGCGGAACTTCAAAATGCGGATAAACAAACTTAAAATACAACTCATGAAAATTTCATTCAACATCAATTACCACACCAACTGGGGTGAGAGCGTATATCTGTGCGGCTCCATTCCGGAACTGGGTTCGGGCGACGCACGCGAAGCTGCGGAAATGAATCTCGTCAGCCCCGACATGTGGCAATTCACACTCGAGACAGAAAAGTGTCCGGGCGACTTCGAATATTTCTTTATTGTCAAGGCCGAAGGCCGTGCGTGGAGATTCGAGTGGGGAGCAAACCACCGCTTCCGTGCCGGCGAAGGCATCAGCGATTACCAGATATTCGACAACTGGCATGACATGCCGGCAGACAAGCCTTTCTATTCGTCGGCTTTCATCGACGGCATCCTGCGTCGCGACAACCGCGCGCCCGAACTCACTGCTCTTCCCGACACTCTCAACATCCGCATCGAGGCTCCCATGATCGCGCCCGACGAGTGCCTCGCAGTCACAGGCGAAGGTGATTACCTCGGCAACTGGGATCCCGCACGCGCACTGCGTCTGAATGACCACAACTTCCCCGTCTGGGAGATTAACCTCCCGCTCGCCGAACTCAAAGTGCCGTTTGAATACAAGTTCCTCGTAGTCGACAAAAACGGCGAGACTGTGGGCTGGGAAGCGATGAACAACCGCGTTTACGGAGTGCGTCCGCGCAAGAACGGCGAACAGGTCGTTATCGACGGCACACGATTTGCCAATCCCAAGCGCCAATGGAAGGGTGCCGGAACAGCAATTCCCGTATTCTCGATCAGAACTGAGGATGATTTTGGAGTCGGAGACTTCCTCGACATGAAGAAAATGGTCGACTGGTGTGTGAAAACCGGCCAGAACATTCTCCAGATCCTCCCGATCAACGACACGACAATGACCGGCACATGGGTTGACTCATACCCATACAAGGCCAATTCCACATTCGCGCTTCACCCGATGTTCCTTCGCCCCGAGGCTGTAGGCACGCTCAAGGATGAAGAGCGCATAAAACACTACGAGAAGATACGCAACGAGCTCAATATGCTCCCCACCGTGGACTATGAGCGCGTGAACAACGCCAAACTCGAATACCTCCGCGAACTTTTCGCACAGGACGCCGGCCCGACACGCCGTCGCAAGGACTACAAAGAATTCGTGGCAGCCAACGAATACTGGCTTCTCCCCTATTCTGCATGGCGTGTGCTCCGCGACGAATACAACACTCCCGACCATTTCGCATGGGGTGAATATTCCGAATATGACGAGAAAAAAGTCAGCGCGTTCATAGCCACCCACCAGAAAGAGATTGACTTCCACTACTATCTGCAGTACCATCTTGACCGCCAGCTCCGCGAGGCTCGCGACTACGCGCACGCCAACGGCGTGGTGCTCAAAGGCGACATCCCCATCGGCATCAGCCGGTTCAGCGTCGATGCATGGCGCTCGCCGCGTCTGTTCAACATGGACTGTCAGGCCGGTGCTCCGCCCGATGACTTCTCCGTGCTCGGACAGAACTGGGGCTTCCCGACCTACAACTGGGAGGCTATGGCGGAAGACGGCTTCCAGTGGTGGAAAGACAGATTCCGCAAGATGTCGGAATATTTCGACGCTTACCGCATCGACCATATCCTCGGATTCTTCCGCATATGGCAGATTCCTCTTGACGCGGTTCATGGACTTCTGGGGTATTTCAACCCGGCCATGCCCTACTCGCCCGAAGAGATGCGCGGCACATACGATTTCTGGATAGACACCGACCTCCAGACCAACGCGCTTATTCTCGAATGGATGCTCACCGACTTCTTCGGTGACCACACAGAGGAGGCCAAGGAACTTTTCCTTGAGCGCATCGGAGGCGACCGCTACGGTCTGAAGTCATTCGTCAACACACAGCAGAAAGTGGAGGAATACTTCGCCTCACAGGAGAAGAACGAGAAGAACGAGATGCTGCGCAACGCTCTTCTCGGCATTATCGACGATGTTCTCTTTATCGAGGATCCCTATCAGAAAGGGCATTACCATCCGCGCATCGCAGCACAGTACACATATCAGTTCCGCATACTGAGCGACTATGCCAAATGGTGCTTCAACCGACTGTACAACGACTTCTTCTACCACCGTCACAACGACTTCTGGTATGGCAAGGCGATGTGGAAACTCCCGCCCCTGCTTGACTCTACATCCATGCTCGCATGCGGCGAGGATCTCGGCATGATTCCCGACTGCGTTCCTGCGGTGATGCACCAGCTTGAGATTCTCAGTCTTGAGATACAGCGCATGCCCAAAGACCCGCAGGCTGAATTCGGCGACACTTGGCATTACCCCTACTACAGTGTGTGCACCACATCCACTCACGACATGGGCGGCATCCGCGCATGGTGGGAATCAGACCACGCTGTCTCGCAGAGGTTCTACAACAATGTGCTCCATGAGGGAGGCGAGGCTCCTTACTTCGCCGAGCCCTGGATCTGCGACAAGATCATCGACCTTCAGCTCAAGAGTCCGTCGATGCTCTGCGTGCTTCCCCTTCAGGACTGGCTGTCGGCCGACGGCTCTCTGCGCCGTCAGAATCCGGCAGACGAACAGATCAACGAACCCGCGAACCCGCGCCATTACTGGCGTTACAGAATGCACCTCACTGTCGAGGAACTTATGGCACAGGAGTCATTCAACAACATGATCGCGCGCAAGATCGAGGAATCAGACAGATAACCCGATCAGATGATAAAGATAAAGAGGACGCGAATTGTCGTGTCCTCTTTCTTTTGTCTTATTGCATTGGTGCGCTATGTCAGCAGACGTGCCACACGCGATTCATCAAGGATGGTGTAGACCTTATTGCCGTCGGGAGTGACCGATGGGTCAGGCAGAGCGAAAAGTGAACTCACTATACCCTCCATTTCTGTTACAGAGAGACGCTGGCCTCCGCGTATAGCGGCCGCTCTTGCCATGACAAGAGCCACTCGCCCTGCGATCGCATCACCGACATTACCCTCCTTGCCATAATTGGCGGAGTCTTCCGCAATAGAATCGAGTATGCGCATGATCACATCGCCTGCGCGGGTTCCCTTCGGCAGCGCGGGCACGGCCGTTATGCGCCATGTCGTGTCGGAGTCATACTCCAGACTAAACCCGAGGCGATGCAATTCCTCGGTTATTCCGCCGAGCGAAGCCTGCTGCGACGCATCAAGCGATACAGTCTCCGGAAACATGACGCTCTGCGACACAACCTCCATCCGCTCCACGCGTGCAAGATACTCTTCGTAAAGTATTCTGACATGCGCCCGGTGCTGGTCTATGACCACGAGTCCGTCGCGCGTTGTGGTGACAATATATTTCGACGCATACTGTATGCATACCTGCGGCGTGTCAGCGTCATGATCTCCGGCAAGTGCGAATATGTCTTCTTCCGTATCGGGAGAGACTGCGGACGACGCTTCTGTCGTGACATCCGGCAAATGGGGGGAGGCTGCGCTTTCCGTATTACGCGAATGCCCGGAAAAATTATCATAAAGTCGTTCCCAGTCACTTCCGACACGCTGTCGCGTAGCCCGCGCGGCAGAAGCAAAGGGATTGTAATCGTTGCGATATTCTATATGGGGAGCCGGTGCCGAATCGCCTTCACGCATCGGATGCAGAGGAATAGCATCAACCGAAAAATCTATGCTCGGCACTGCCGAGAACTTGCCGAGAGCCGCCTTTATGGCCGACACAAGAATGGGCCATATCTGCTGTTCGTATTCAAACTTGATCTCATTCTTGGTCGGATGGATATTGACATCGATAGTCGACGGATCGACCGAGAATTTTATAAAGTAACAAGGCATTGTGTCGGAGGCGATGAGCGAATCATAGCAGCTCATGATAGCCTTGTGGAAATAAGGATGACGCATGTTGCGACCGTTGACGATCAGATACTGGAGCGGGTTTCGTCTTCTTGCGAATTCCGGACGCGATATGAAACCCTCTATCCTTACAAGCGACGTGTCGACCTCCACAGGTATCAGATGGTCGGACTTAAGAGTGTTCTTCCATATGTCTTCTATACGAATCCGCAAGGAGGCGGTGCGCAAGTCAAGATTGCGGACTCCGGTGTCGATATGCATCCGGATATTGTTGTTGACCAGAGCCAGACGCTCGAATTCCCTCATGATGTTTGATAGCTCGACCGTATCGCTTTTAAGGAATTTGCGCCGCGCCGGAACGTTGAAGAAAATCTTTCTCACAGATATCGAAGTGCCTTTGTCGCATACACAGGGTTCCTGCACGGTTACTTTTGAACCGAGAATCACAAGACGAGTTCCCATCTGTTCCCCCTCGGGGCGCGTTTTTACCTCAACCTCCGATATGGCGCATATAGAAGGGAGAGCCTCTCCCCTGAAACCCATGGTAGAAAGTGAAAAAAGATCGTCGGCATTTCTGATCTTGGATGTGGCATGCCGTTCGAATGCCATGCGCACATCGGTTTCTGACATGCCTATGCCGTTGTCGATTACCTGAATAAGAGTCTTGCCGGCATCCTTAATGATAATCTTTATGTCGGAGGCTCCGGCATCGACAGCATTTTCCACCAGCTCTTTTATGACTGATGCAGGACGCTGTATCACCTCACCGGCCGCAATCTGGTTGGCCACGGAATCGGGCAGAAGCCTGATAATATCACTCATACTTATTCTGAATCTGCTTGTCAATCAAGTCCGGACTATCGCCGGGGTCTTACATATTCATGGCCGGGCCGGAACCCTCCCCTTCGTTCCGGGGTCTGACCGCGTCGCGTGCCACTTTAGGGATAGCCTTGAACAGCGGAGGCTCCGAGAAATATCTCTCAAGTTCTTCCGACACATCACCAAGTTCGTCATTCCAGCGGACCCTGTCGCCATACCACTCCCTCTTTGGTCTTAGAGCCTCAAGCCAGCGGAAGCCCTCTATATACTGCATCGAATTGCGAACCTCGAAGAGCGGAGTGACTGTTCCTGAGACTTCGGGCCACATCTTCAGATGCTTCACCTTGTTGCTGTCCATGTCGAGTGTAAGATAGGAACTCTCCGCATGAACCAGTTTATTGTATGAAGAGTCTTTTTCCTGAGGCAACATAATGGCGATCACGTTGCCGTCGACCTCAAGCCGCTTCAGGCGGCTGTCTTCAAGCCATGCCTTCATACGTGCGCCGGTCATCTGATCATAGAAATCCTCGGCTATATGCTCGGCGGCCATTCCCCATTCGGGCAGTTCCGCCCAGTCGGGAACGGAATCATTGAAATGCACATTGATACGGTTTCCGTAAATCTGCCTCTCTCCTGTCCACACTATCGGTTTGCGCAGCATGTAGAGCATCGAGTCCTGCTCGCGCATGACCAGAGTGTCTGCCACTCCCTGGATGTCTGCGTTGAAGAACCTCGCCTTCCCGATGGCCCGCGCCACATGAAAATCCTTTGCTTCTGAGAGAGAATCGGGGACTGCGGTCTCGATAAACGAAAGAACCGTATCGGCACGCAGGAAGATCGTGTCAGGTCGCGAGAATTCCATTAGCAGCGGATAATCGGTCGACATGGCACGCTGTGTAGAATCATTGTACTCGCCATAACCCCCGATGAGCATTACTTTCCTGGCCGTATCGGTTATTACCATCGGCCGGCTGTGCTTACGCCCGTCGCGGAACATATAGGCACGGCTTATCCGCGTGGCTTTGTCATATATGATCGAATCGCCTTCGAGCGTCGTGACATTCATCGAAGAGTCGCGGTGCAGAATTGTGGAGCGGGCAGTCAGATCGGCGCGGTCAGTCACCGTGTTGTAAGATCCTTGCGTGGTGATTATCGTGTCGTTGGCACCCTCTATTCGTGTCGGACTGTTGATGTTGGCTATGTGAGTGGCGGTGTTGTATTCAAGTTCTTCGGTCAGAAGCCTGTATCCGTCTTTAGTATTGAGCAGTATGACATCATCACGGAAGCGGGCCATTTTCGATGATGGCGAATATTCGCCATATCCCGAAGTAAGAACGTTCACGTCATCTTCAAGCCTACCTCCGACAGCATACCATCCGATCTGCGAATTGAGGTCGTAGTCGAGGCTGTCGGTAGTCAGAACCACATTGCGGTTTTTAAGCTCCACATTGCTTCTGGAAGGTCCGTCAGTGAGAGTTGCATGCTTCGAGATACCGTCATAATAGAGTTTATCGGCATATACAAAGAGGGTGTCTCCCTGGCGCATCTCTACATGGCCGAAAGCATCCATCGAGTTTTTCTGAGGATAATAATAGGCCGAGTCACAGAACATCCACATTCCGCCATGCCGGAATTTCACGGAACCTTTGACCACCTGAAACTCCTCGTAACCGTGGGGAGGTCTGAAAAGAGAATCGGCGTATTCCAGAAACACCTTGTCTTCCTGATACCTGTCGGCATCAGGAATCGCAGGAGTGATCGGACGAGTGGGACGGGGACGCGTGTAAGACTCCTCCTTTTTGGCGGCGGCAGCCTTGCGCGTCTGTGCCATCGCACTCTGTATGACAGACACCGAACCGGCCACCATAATGGCGGCCAGCACTACTATCACATATACAGGTTTACCTAATCCTTTGCTCTTCATGCCGGATCAAATCATGTGTCTGAAACGCGTGATCAGTGCGACTGACTGTTCCACCCCTTGTACTCGAACTCGCAGGCGTCCCATCCCTCGGAGATTCTGGTGTAGGTGTCACCTATTTTTTTCTCCACCCACTCCTTGATGATTTTCTGCTTTGCATTCTGCTCATACATCTGCTTGATCATGTTGTAGTCATCGCTCAGTGTCGCCTTGTGCCCGGGGATACGGTCAGTGAGGCGCACGATAGCGATGACATCGCGGTTCTTGCGCTGGTCTTTCATGATGAAGGCCTCAGATATGTCGCCTGGCTGCATAAGCTCGACACGACGCGCGATTTCAGGCGGAAGATCCTGCATCTCGAACCGGCTCGAACCGGTTTTCTGGTTCATCATGACTCCGTTGTTGTTCTTGGTGTCCTTATCCTGCGACACCCACTGGGCCGCTTCGTTGAAGGGAATCTTTCCGGCCACGATCTCCTTTCTGAGCGAATCAAGTTTCACCACTCCGTCAGCGAGATCCTTACTGTTGACTTTAGGAGTCAGAAGGATATGACGCACATTGACCTGTTCTCCCCTCTTCTCGATAAGCTGGATGATATGATAGCCATATTCTGTCTCGACGATGCGCGACACACGGTTGGGATCGCTGAGATTGAACGCTACCTGCGAGAATTCGGGCACCCAGTCGGCCCGGCCGTGAAATCCGAGTTCGCCACCCTGCATCGCCGAGCCGTCGTCCTCGCTGTATGCGATGGCGAGTGTCGAGAAAGGCATCTCACCTCTGTTCACACGGTCTGCATAATCGCGCAGACGCGCCTTTACATCCTCGATCTCCTGTTCGGGTATACGCGGATTGATCATGATGACCTGTGTCTCGACCTGCATAGGCACATAGGGCACACTGTCGGCGGGAAGAGCTGCAAAATATTTGCGCACGTCATTTGGTGTTGCCTTGACATCTTTTGTCAGGTTTGACTGCACCTGATCCACGATATATCCGTTGCGCATCATGTCCATCAGTTGTTCCCTGAGCGCAGGAAGGGGTTTGCGGAAATACTCCTCTACCTTCTCTTTGGATCCGAGATTGGCAATGAAGAAATTGAGTCGCTTGTCTACTCCGGATGCCACCTGGGCCTCAGGAGCCACGATGGTGTCGAGTTTGGCCTGATGAAGAAACAGTTTTTCAACCGCTATGCGCTCCGGAATGACACAATACGGGTCACCTCCGATCGTCGCACCCTCCTGTCGCGCCTGCATGTACTGTTCCTCAATATCGGAACGGAATATCGGCTCGTCACCGACTACCCATGCCACCTCATCGACCACATTCTTCTTTATAGGGGCTGCGATGGCGCATATCGCGGCCATGATTGTCACCGGCAGTACCAGATTACGTATTTTCACTTTTATTTCTGTTTTTGATTATTCTTGCTATTATCAACAGGATTGCTGAACTTTCTTCCCACAGGATCGTATAGTCCGGGTCTGAGCGCTCCTGACCTTATGCGTTCACGGTAGATGTCCTCCATTAGCCTGTCGCGGTGAGAGGCCACATCGGTAGCTCTCAATATCTCGCGGATCTTAAGCCTTGCAAATTCATAAGGCATTTCCTTACCACTCGGAATATAATCCGAAATGTGCAGGATATAGACGGATCCGTCGGCCTCTGTCTCAAAATCAGCGGAAGAACTGACAAACGCGTCGGCATCAAAGAAGCGATAGGGAATCTGCTCCGCTATCACACTCCATTCGTGCCATTCGTCGCGGAAATATTCATACCTCGTAGCCTGTCTCAGACCATATTTCTCGATATTGTCAACATCCTCGTCAGTCAGACGCGACATCCACTTTCTAAGATTGTCAAGAGTCTCGTCATTGGCGGCAACCTTGACAAATACTCCCTTCACAAGCGGCTGATCGAGCACAAGACCGTCGCGATGCGTCTCGTAATATCGCTTTATCCTTGATTCCGGGACATCATCTGCCGCACGCTCCGACACTGTCGAAAGATATTGACTGACGATCAATCCGTTTCTATAGGCCTCGACCATCCGGTCGATTCTGTCCATATCGGGAATGTTCTTCTCGGCGACGTCGATCAGCACAAGATCGCGGACCCAGTCGCCCACTATTCTTTCGAACATGTTGGCACTGTCTGCGGGATTCAGCCCCGCCGGGATTCTGCGCAACACTTCCGACACCGTAAGAGTCGAGTCTCCCACAGACACGAGAACATCGTCCGACTGCTGTGCGTCAGCCGATTGCGACCTGCATGACAGAAGCTGGACCAACAAGCATGCGGCAGCGAAAGCCGCTATGTAGCGCATAGAACACATCTAACTACAAAAATAGTCATTTTTCTTCTAACTCAGGCTATCCGGAGATGAAAAAATGTAGCTCTAACGCACCGCATGCATAGAAAAAAGGCGACACTTGCCTGAAGTGTCGCCTCATATCATGCCGAGCCGGATTACTTTCCGGATTTCTTGACTTGTTTGAGAACTTTCTCGTTGACAATCACCGGATATTTGCTCCGGAGCTCATTTTCCCAGGCAGCCTGGAATTCGTTCTGATAGTCGCTTGTCACGAGACCTTTCACGTCTTCTACCTCTTCAGGCTCCATAAGCACACGGGGATTGACCATGAAATATACCTGATATTTCGCATTCGAAGGCTGAACCTGAGGAGCGCCGAACACGATATTGTCTACCATGGCATTGGTTCCTTTCGATACAAGCACCTTGTCTACTGCGATATTGCCTTTAAATTCCTTTCGGAGCGTCTGCACAAGTGTGTCGGGAGCGAGCTGTGCGGCGCGTTCGCGTATCAGACCCGCCACAGAGTCGTTTGACGCCTGGACGAGGAATCCCTTTGCATGAGGCTCGGTCCATTTGTAATTGTCTCTGTTTCGCTCGAAGAAACTTCTGAGACCGTCGGTGTCTTTGGCGGCCTTGTCCCAGACCTTGCGCACGCTGACCTCATAAAGAAGGCTTCCGTCGATGTATTCCTTGAGAAGGTTGCGGTAATCAGGCTCGGACTGTTCAAGAGAGAGCTCTTCGGCATCCACAAGGAGTCCGTTGTAGTAGGCATCGAGATTGTCTTCAAGCATCTCGACTGCAGTTGCCGACGCCGGTACTCGCAGGTAGCTGATTGATGACATGAAATCCGATACTTTCTTTGTCTTGCCGTCTACCGAAGCGAGGGGCATGTCGGCCGAAGGAGCAGCGGTCCAGTTTGCAAAAAGAAGGGAATCGAGACCCTGACGCTCCACGTCTGCCTTAAGCAATCCCACAGTCTTCGAATTGAGAGATCCTTTGTGATTCTTGGCGAATGCGGCGGTCTGGCGGTCGCGCACAAGCTTGAATCTGGGATCCTGCGGATTGGTGATCTTCGCTATGGCCTGCGGCTTCATCTTTTCAAGCGACGGCACTTCCTGCGAATCGTAGCGACGGATAATATGATAACCATATGCAGTTTTCACCGGTTCGCTGATCTCTCCGTCAGAGAGCGAGAATGCCACTGAATCGAACTCAGCCACCATTTCACCAGCGCCGAACCAGGGGAGCATGCCGCCCTGGCGAGCCGAACCGCGGTCTTCGGAATTGGCTGTAGCCACTGCATTGAAAGTCTCGGGAGCGGCCTTCACCACATTGTAGAGGCTGTCGATCTCTTTCTTCGCCTGTGCTACGCCGGCTTCATCCTTGCCCTGTGTGAGCTTGAGGATATGCGACACCTGAACTTTTCCACGCGCTTTGCGATGCTTGCCGCCTTTGAGAATATGATAGCCCACGGGGGATTCCACAACATCCGAAACCGCACCCTCGGGCAGTCTTCGGAATTGGCTGTAGCCACTGCATTGAAAGTCTCGGGAGCGGCCTTCACCACATTGTAGAGGCTGTCGATCTCTTTCTTCGCCTGTGCTACGCCGGCTTCATCCTTGCCCTGTGTGAGCTTGAGGATATGCGACACCTGAACTTTTCCACGCGCTTTGCGATGCTTGCCGCCTTTGAGAATATGATAGCCCACGGGGGATTCCACAACATCCGAAACCGCACCCTCGGGCAGTCTGTAAGCCTCAAGTTCGAATGCAGCGGGATATGTGCCGGCAACGATCCAGCCCATGCGTCCGCCGCGATCCTTGCTGCCTCGGTCCTGCGAGTATCTGACTGCGAGATCGGTGAAATCGCCTCCTCCGCGGAGCACATCCCTCAGACTGTCGGCACGCTGTCGGAGAGCAGCGTTCGCAGCCGCGTCGCGTGTCTTGAACAACATTATGTGGTAAGCCTCCACCTCTTCGAGCGAACGGTCGTAGGCTTCTTTTACAAGCTGGTTGATATAAACCGAGTCAGTCAGATATGGAGCGGCGAGATCATGACGATACTGGGCCGTCTCCTTGAGAAAGGCGGCTGTGGTGTCGATTCCCTCTGCCTTGGCATCTGCCACTTTCATCTTGTAAAGCTTGAACATCTCGACATATTCCTCGAGAGTCTGAGGGTTGATCTGCTGCTGACTGTTCTTGTTGTAAAGGTATTCAAATTCGGATCTTGGCACATCAACTCCGTTGACTGTCATGATCACCGGATCTTTTGCGGCAAAGCCCAAAGCCACCGCGCATGCTCCGAGTCCGGCTGCTACTGTTTTTTTCATTCCTGTTTTACGGATATAGTTTTTTGTCTGTGACCGGCTGCCGGTCTTTCTCAATTCTGTAAACGAATACTACCCTAAAAAATTGTAGTGGCGACAGGATTGCATCACATACCGCCGCAGTCAGTTGCCTACATCTGATATAAACTTGACGCGAAGCAGGCGTATATCGTCCTCGTCATATTCGGCACCGAGTTCCTGTATGGCTGTCTCGACGTCGCCGTCGGCACTTTCCATAAAATATTCTGTCATATCCTGCACCTGCTCCTCATCAAACACCTCGTCGATAAAATAATCGATATCTATCTTGGTGCCGGCCTCGACTATGGCCTCGAGCTCATCAAGAAATTCGGAGAACTCCATGCCCATTCCCTCGCAAAGCTGATCAAGGTCGATCTTGCGGTCGATAGCCTGGATGATCGATATCTTGCGGTTGCTTCTGCTGGGCATCAGTTTCACACGCATGTCGGCAGGACGCTCGATCTCGTTTTCCTCTACGTAACGGGCTATGACATCGGTGAATTCCTTTCCGTATCGTGACGCTTTGCCGGCTCCGACTCCCGGCACAGTCAGCAGTTCCTCGCTCGTTACAGGATACATGGTGGCCATGGCCTCAAGCGAAGCCTCAAGAAAGACAAGATACGGGGGCACGCCCACCCTTCGCGCCACGTCGCGGCGCAGCCCCTTGAGGATTGAATAGAGTTCCTGATCGAGTGCTCCGACCGCATAACACGACTGCGACTCTGTGGAAGCGGTATCTGAATAGTCCACATCTTCCACTACAAAGAAGGGAACCGGATTCTCATGGAACTCATATCCGCCGAGCGTAACCTTCAGTATTCCGTAATTGTCGAGATCTTTCTCAAGAAATCCGGCTATGACTGACTGACGCACAAGCATGCCCACCAGCTTCTCCTCCATCGACTTAAGTGCTCCGAACAGTTCAAGTTGCTCATGCCCGTTGCCCCTGATCTCGTCAGTAGCCCTTCCTATCAGCATATTGACAATATATTCCAACCTGAACCGCTCGCCGACGGCATCTACCATCTCTATGACAGTCTGCGCCTCACCTGTGGCTTCTATCCGCCTCCGCGGATTAAGACAGTTGTCGCAGTTACAGCAGTTCTCATCGTCGTAAGATTCTCCGAAATAGTGCATCAGAATCTTGCGGCGGCACACGGATGACTCCGCATAGTCGGCGGCTTCCATGAGCAACTGTCGGCTGATCTCCTGCTCGGTGACCGACTTTGTCTGTATCAGTTTCTCAAGTTTCTGCAGATCCTTGCGGGTGTAGAAAGCGATGCAGCGACCTTCTCCGCCGTCTCGCCCGGCGCGCCCGGTCTCCTGATAGTATCCTTCGAGACTCTTGGGTATGTCGTAATGAAGCACGTACCTGACGTCGGGTTTGTCTATTCCCATGCCGAATGCTATAGTGGCGACTATCACATCGACGTCCTCGTTGAGAAAAGCGTCCTGATTGGCCGAGCGGGTGGCGCCGTCCATGCCGGCATGGTAAGGCAACGCCTGTATGCCGTTTATGCGCAGAGTTTCTGCAAGTTCCTCGACCTTGCGCCGGCTGAGACAATAGACGATGCCCGAACGCCCGGGGTTGCTCTTTATGTATCTGATTATGTCGCGGTCGACATCTTTTGTCTTCGGACGCACCTCATAGTACAGGTTCTTCCTGTTAAAGCTCGATCTGAACACGCATGCGTCGAGTATGCCGAGATTCTTCTGGATATCATGCTGCACTTTGGGAGTGGCTGTAGCGGTAAGCGCTATCACCGGAAACTCCCCGATCATCGAGATAAGCGGTCTGATCTTGCGGTATTCAGGCCTGAAATCGTGTCCCCATTCGGAGATGCAGTGAGCCTCGTCGACTGCGAAAAACGAGATCTTTATCGATTTGAGAAATTCGACCATCTCCCCCTTCGCGAGCGACTCCGGAGCTACATAAAGCAACTTTGTCCGCCCCTCGCGCACATCCTTGCGCACCTGCCTGGCCGCAGATCTTGACAGCGATGAGTTCAGAAAATGAGCCACATGCTCCTCGGCCTCGAAACTTCTTATGGCGTCTACCTGATTCTTCATAAGGGCGATGAGCGGAGAGATGACAATCGCCGTGCCTTCCGACATAAGGGCAGGAAGCTGGTAACAGAGCGACTTGCCGCCACCGGTCGGCATAAGCACGAAGACATCGCGCCCGCTGAGAAGACTTTCTATGATCTTCTGCTGGTTTCCCTTGAATGTATCAAAGCCGAAATGGGTCTTGAGGGCTTCGAGTATTTTACCGGTATCAGACATCGGAGTGAGGTTTGGGAAGATAATTATTCAATTGTGTCGTTTACTAACAAAATTAAATTATTTTTATGAAAAATGCAAGAAAATGACCATCTTTTTTAATCATTTTTCATTTTGTACGCCCGACACATGCCGCATGCCGCGTATATATAGACAAGTCCGCCACACATTCTGATGTGCGGCGGACTGCATATCGTGTTTCAGCAGGGTCAATTCCATGTCGGGCTATGGGTGCGGAATCTGACCGCATGTCACTGACGCCCTATCACTCGGAAATACGGGTCTTCTCGAAATGAGCCTTTTCAAGTTGCGAACGGACATAGTCGGCATCGATCACAAGCTTCTTGCTGTCGGAAGAGGGCGCTTCGTACATGGCATCGACCATAACTGTCTCGACTATAGAACGCAGACCTCGGGCGCCGAGCTTGTATTCTATGGCCTTGTCGACGATCAGATCGAGAGCCTCGTCGGCAAACTCAAGCGTCACTCCGTCGAGTTCGAGCATTTTCTTGTACTGGCGGGTTATGGCATTCTTCGGTTCGGTGAGAATGCGGCGCAGCGCCTCGCGGTCAAGGGGATCAAGGCTTGTCAGAATCGGGAGACGTCCGATAATCTCAGGAATCAGACCGAACGACTTGAGATCCTGCGGGAGGACATAGCGCATCAGGTTCTCTCGCTGACGTTTGCGCGACTTCTCGTCATGTCCGTATCCAACCATATGCGTGTTGAGACGCGATGCGATCTTTCGCTCTATGCCGTCGAACGCTCCGCCGCAGATGAAGAGGATGTTTTTTGTATTGACGGCGATCATCTTCTGCTCCGGATGCTTGCGGCCACCGTTGGGCGGAACGAGCACGGTGCTTCCTTCGAGAAGCTTCAGCAGACCCTGCTGCACGCCCTCGCCGCTGACATCGCGGGTAATTGATGGATTGTCGCTCTTGCGGGCGATCTTGTCGATCTCATCAATGAAAACGATGCCGCGCTCGGCGCGCTCCACATCGTAGTCGCATGCCTGAAGAAGCCGCGTCAGCAGAGATTCGATATCTTCTCCCACGTATCCGGCTTCAGTAAGCACTGTCGCGTCAACAATCGTGAACGGAACATCAAGCAGACGGGCTATCGACTTGGCGAGCAAGGTTTTCCCCGTGCCGGTCGGACCTACGAGGATGATGTTCGACTTTTCGATATCGACATCATCATCGTCTGCATTCTGATTGATTCGCTTGTAGTGGTTGTAGACAGCCACCGAGAGATATTTCTTCGCCTCGTCCTGACCGATTACATACTGGTCGAGAAACTCATGTATCTTCTTCGGAGTCGGGATGCTTTTGCCCCCCTTGTCCTTGTTTCCGGCGTTGCGGCGGTCGAGTCTCTCCGAGTCGCGCATCTGGTTGATGAAGTCTATGCACTCCTCACAGATAGTAAGCTGGTCATAGACCGACACCACCGGATTGGCAGCTGTCTCCTCACGGCCGCACATCACGCATCTTTTGGTTGTCTTCTTTGCCATTTCAGTTTTCCTCCTTGCGGGGATTTACAAGCACTTTGTCGATCATTCCATACTCTTTTGCCTCGGCTGCCGTCATCCAGTAGTCGCGGTCGGAGTCGGCCTCGACTTTATCAAACGATTGGCCGGAATGAGTGGAGATGATATTGTAAAGTTCCGATTTGAGTTTCAGAATCTCGCGTGCGGTAATCTCGATATCCGACGCCTGACCCTGAATGCCGCCCATGGGCTGATGGATCATCACGCGTGAATGGGGCAACGCGAAGCGCTTGCCGCTTTCACCTGCCACAAGAAGGACGGCTGCCATCGAGGCCGCCATGCCGGTGCATATGGTAGACACGTCGGAGTTGATATACTGCATTGTGTCGTATATGCCGAGTCCTGCGTACACCGAACCGCCGGGTGAGTTGATATATAGACTGATATCCTTGTCGGGATCCACTGAATCAAGATAAAGCAGCTGAGCCTGGATGATATTGGCGCTCTGATCCGACACCTGTGTGCCGAGAAATATGATGCGGTCCATCATCAGACGCGAAAATACATCCATCTGGGTCACATTAAGCTGGCGCTCTTCGAGAATATAGGGATTCATGTAGTCGGCCACAGGTGCGGACACGCTGCCGGCTCTGTCGACGGCACGGGCGTACGAATCGAGTGTGTTCGAACTCATGCCGAGATGATTGACGGCAAAGTTTCTGAAATCATTCTTCATATTCAAATCCATTTATACGCGCACTGCTGTCAAGGCGCGTCTTTTTATTCAAAATAAGACAACTTCGCGGCGCATTCCGCGAAGTTGTCTGTATCATCACAAATTGCGTGCCAAAAAAGATCAGGCATTCTCAGCCTCGGCCTCGGCGCGGAAGAGTTCGTTGAACTCATCGACCGAAACTTCTTTCTCGTCGAGTGTGACAGCGGCACGGATCGCATTGAAAAGCTTCATGTCGCTTGTCTGACGATAGATGGTATTGCGAGCCTTCTCATCCTTGAGGATCTCGCCTGCGTAGTGTTCTACAGCATCCTCGGGCACGTTGGTCATGCCGTACTGAGCGAACTGGCTGCGGGCCATCATGCGGGCAGTGTTCTGAAGGTCGGCATCCTCTACCTTGATATCGAGCGCATTGATCATCTTGTCTTTCTCAAGATCCCATACGAGCTGACTGCGGATCTGGTCGTACTCCTTGTCGATATTCTCCTCGTTGAGCGCCTCGTTCTGCGAGATAAGGAACTCTTTGAGAACCTCGTCGGGGAGCTGGAGATCGCCGACTTCCTTGCGGATAGCTTTCTCCGCGTCGATAGTGAAGCGATAGTTCTGGTCGCCGGTCAGCGAATCCTGAATCATTTTCTTCACAGCCTCGCGGTATCCTTCCTCATCCTTGACAGTGTCGCCGAATGCCTCCTTGAAGAACTCCTCGTTGAGCTCCGCAGGCTTGAGAACGATGATCTCCTTGATGTCGAAACGGAAATCTCCCTGATGCTTCTCTGCCTCCTCTTTGGGAAGGTTGAGCATGGAAGCGAGTTCTGTCAGGTTGCTCTCACATGTAGCGGCAGGGTTGAAGACAACAGAGTCTCCTACATGTTTGCCGACAAAAAGCGCGCGCTGATCCTCAGACTTGAAATACTGGGGAGCCACAATGCCGTTCTCTACGACAACACCGCCATCCTTGACAGTGCCATCCTCATTGAGCTCGGTTATGACACCCTTGACAAGCGCTGTGGCGTCAACCTCGTCGCCGGGTTCCTGCTTGCCGAAACGGCGGCGGAGAGCCTCGTCCTGACGGGCCACCATCTCGTCGGTAACCTTGATGTTGTAATAGGGGATGTGGAGATCCTTGTCGACCTTGACCTCGAACTCGGGAGCTACGCCCACCTTGAACTTGAGAGTGAACTCGCTTGCGTCCTCGTTGATGGCATTTGCCTTGTCGGGGATCGGATTGCCGAGCACGTTAATGCCGTTCTCCTTGATATAATCGAAAATAGCCTCGCCGACGAGTTTGTTGATCTCGTCATACTTTACGGCCTTGCCATATTTCTTAGCGATAAGACCTGCGGGCACATGGCCGGGACGGAAGCCGGGCTCGGCGTGCTTCTTGCCGATCTCTTTAAGCTGTTTTTTTACCTTGTCAGCGTAATCGCTTTCCTCAACGACCATCGTGATCTCGCCGATCACGTCGTTGGTCTTTGCATAATCAATTTTCATCTGTTAGATATGATTTTTATTTCTGTCTGATTTCGGGATGCATGCGGAGGCATGCGCATGGGAAATTTTCAACCTTATTTCTCTGCTCAATATTCCGGCATACGTTATTTATAACACATGCATCGGGAATATATTCCGTCAGTTTTGCAAACGAAATGCAAAATTAACAATTTTTTGGGTTATTTCAAGAATTGGCGGAAAACTTTTATCATGTCGAGATGATCTGACACGGCCGCAGTCTCGGCTGCCGAGTGCATGGCCCAGATAGCGCATCCTACATCGACGCCGTCTATGTCGAGTTGTGCCGACGAGATGTTGCCGAGTGTGCTTCCTCCCGCCACGTCGGCGTGATTGACAAAATACTGCATGGAGACTCCAGCCCTGTCGCACAGGTCGTGGAAGACCGCCGCGCCTCGGGCATCGGTCATATACTTGCAGTTGGCATTGATCTTCACCACAGGACCACCTCCGAGCACGGGATGGTTTGTCGGATCATATTTCTCGTTGTAGTTCGGATGCCAGCCGTGAGCGTCGTCGGCCGAGATCATGAACGAATTCGCAAGTGCCATATGGAAAGCCTGCGGATTTGACGGGTTTGTCATGCTGAGACGCTCAACAATGTGTCGCAGCACTGGCGAGGCCGCGCCCTGTTTGGTGCCCGATCCTGTTTCCTCATTGTCGAACAGCGCAAGTATTCTTGTCGCCGCGCATGCTGCGTCGCATTCGGCGAGCAGTGCTTCCAGGCCGGCAAACGCCATCGAGAGATCATCGATTCTTGCAGACTGGAAATACTCCTGTCTTGCTCCGACTGCAACAGGCTTCGCGTAGGGATAGAGCGAAAGTTCATAATCCAGAATGTCGGCCGGAGTGAAGTTTTCAGGCAGAGAGTCAACGTTTTCACGCAGCCAGTCGGCTACAAGCGACCTCACCGCTCCGCCGCAGGCTTTGAATTCGGCGATCTTATCCGCCGGAAAATATCCTATTACGGGCTTCATGTCTTTCTGCACAGACAGCGGGTTTCCCTCATTGACCGCACGGTTGAAATGTATGGCAAGATGCGGAATCGTAGCCACGGGAGCAGACAGATCCACATGAAGTTCGACGGGGCGGAGCGGATCCGCACCACGAAGCATCACACGGCCTGATATCGAAAGCGGCCGGTCAAACCATGTGTACATGATCGGGCCGCCATATTTCTCGACATTGAGAGAGACAACTCCTCCGTCGCCATATATCTCGCAATTGGGCTTGAGTTTGAAGCATGGACTGTCGGTATGCGCGGATATAATGCGCACCCCTGCCTTGTCTACCGGTTCTGAGCCGGCCACAAACGCGAATATCGCGCTGCTGTTTTTGGTCACATAACACTTGTCGCCCGAGGCGATTTCCCAATAGTCTGATTCTCGGAGCTGTCTGAAGCCGTGCTCTTCAAGAGCGGCTTTCACTGTATCGACTGCCAGAAAATTGCAAGTCGATGCTTCGAGACTGTGGAACAGACGTTCCATAATTGAAGTGTCGGATAATTTATCGGTCTTGTTCATGGTTTTATGATTTAGTATGTTCAGACGCTTGAGCCGAAACGCAGGTGATTGAGCGCGCGCATCACGTTGCAAAGTGTCTGCGCCCAGTATGCCTCGAAATTCTCACGGCATTCGGCGTATGCCCCCGCCGCCTGTTCCCCATCGCTTTCTTTCACGATAGAGATGAAGTTATAAAGCGGCTGGAATATGTCGGCCAGACACTCCGCTATGCTCGCACCGATCGGAGTGTCGCTGTATTTCATGTCCTCCTCGAATGTCTCGAGAAAGGCATCGTCCGGGCCGAGCAGTACCTCGACATTTCGGCGTACACTTTCATAGAAGTCTTCGTCGACATAAGTGCGGTAGAAACCGAAGTCGAGCGACACCGAGTCGGGATCCTCCGGAACAAATTCCGAAAAAGCATAGTAAAGCCGGGGAAGATAACCGAGAATTTCTTTTATGAAGTCTTCTTTTTCAAATTCTCTGGCATGTTCGAGCAGCGAGCAGTATCCCGATGCAAGAGCGGTTATCTGAAGCAGGTGTTTCTTAGTATCCTGATTATCCATACAGATTGTGTTTGTTAATGTAATTCAAAACTTCGGAAGGGAGAAAGAAACTCAGATTCTTTCCTTCTCTCAGACTCCGGCGCACGAATGACGATGACATCA
This sequence comes from uncultured Muribaculaceae bacterium, assembly GCA_947176745.1. Taxonomy (GTDB): domain Bacteria; phylum Bacteroidota; class Bacteroidia; order Bacteroidales; family Muribaculaceae; genus Lepagella. The sequence goes on along the minus strand of CAMWRV010000002.1, from coordinate 48,400 downwards.
GCACCTGTGGCGCATCTGAAAGCAATGTCACCTCTGGCGGAAGTGAAAGAGGATCTATGTCATACCCCGGCCTTGGGTAGATGACAACTTTGAATTCTGCGGTAATCTTACCGCTGTCGCGCCAACGGTCGAAGATAAGCCAGTTGTCAGAGCCTATGAGGAGCATGAATTCACGATTGGAAAAATGCTCGCGGAGATATGTCAGGGTCCTGTAGGTGAACGAAGGTTCGGGCAGGAGTGTCTCCACATCGCTGACATCGACTCTTTCACACCTCCTGGCGACGAGCTCGCACATAGCCAGCCTGTGCATGTCGGCAATGGGCGGATGGCCTGTCTTCAGCGGATTTATCCGGCTGGGCATGAGCCACACTTCATCAGCCACACCACATTGCGACACGTAGGAAGCCACCATGGCATGGCCGATATGGACGGGATCGAAACTTCCACTGAATACTACTGTCCTTATTTTACCCATAGGGAGGTGGAAACTGAGCGGTCAGGCGGATATGAAACCGGAGATTATATCACGTACTTCACTCACAGCAGTGTCAAGATCGTCGTTGACCACACTCCTGTCGAAACTGTCGGCGAATCCCATCTCATAGCCCGCCTTCTCGATTCGCTTGCGCAGAGACTCCTCGGAATCGGTGTTGCGGCCGCGGAGACGCGATTCGAGCGTCTCCAGACAAGGGGGCTTTATGAATATCGACAACGCGTTAGTGCCGAACTGTCGCTTGACATTGAGGGCTCCCTTGACATCTATATCCATGACCAGATTGCGGCCCGACCCGGTGACACGTTCCACTTCCTCTCGCAGGGTTCCGTATTTTGTTCCGGCGTAAACTTCCTCCCACTCCACAAAGAGGCCGGCAGCGATGCGTCTGTCGAACTCCTCCGGTGTCAGGAAGTAATATTCGCGACCATTGGTCTCCTTTCCTCTCGGACTGCGGCTCGTGGCCGATACTGAAAAGCCGAGTTGAAGTTCGGGCATCGCGACAAGGCGCGATATTATGGTTGACTTTCCGGTTCCCGAGGGGGCTGAAAGGATAATGATTTTTCCTTTTTTCGCAGGTTGATCCATAAATCTGTAGCGGATTATATCAGAAACTGAGGTCAGAGCACATTGAGCACCTGCTCCTTTATCTGTTCGAGTTCATCTTTCATTCTAACCACGATACGCTGCATCTCCGCCTGGTTGGATTTTGACCCGAGCGTGTTTATCTCGCGACCCATCTCCTGGGCTATGAAGCCGAGCTTCTTGCCCTGCCCCTGTGTGGGGATGGCACCGTCGGCCGGCCCCATGGTCTCGAGAAAATAATTCATATGGGCGCGCAGCCGTGTCTTTTCTTCGGTGACATCGAGTTTCTCGATATAGAAAATAAGTTCCTGTTCGAGGCGTCCGCGGTCATATTCGATCGACGTGAGACGCGAGAGCTGCTCTTCGAGGCGAGCCTTGACGCGGGGCACCCGCTCCTCCTCGAACTGCCCGATCTGGTCAAGCAGAGTGGTGATATTCGAGATCTTTTCCACGAAAAAGCCGTAAAGCTTCCTGCCTTCCGAGACGCGGAAATCCACCAGCGCATCTGCGGCTTCCGAGGCTGCACGAAGAAATGCATCGGCATCGGCGGGATCGGTCTCTCCGCTGTCTGACTTCATGGCATCAGGCATTCGGAGAAGTGTAGCGTACCAGTCGGAAGGTTCGGGCAACCCGAGTCTGGAGGCCATGTCGAGGATCTGTGATTTGTAAGCGGCCATCAATTCGATATTGACATGCACGGGCGAGTCCATGCCGACCGATTCGCATGTCACGTTCATCTCCACCTTGCCGCGTTCGAGTCTGGCAGCCACGCGGCCACGCGCATCAAGCTCCACATCCTTGAGACACGCTGGAACGCGCATCATCAGATCAAGCTGCTTGGAATTAAGAGACTTGATATCGACAGTGATTTTCTTTGAGGAGGAGGATGCAGTGCCGCGGCCGAAGCCGGTCATTGATAGTATCATGATCTTATAGGTATGTAAGAGTCTACTCTCGTCGTGTTTGTCTGCAAATTTACAAATTTTTCAATTAAGAAACAAAAACAGGGGGCGTCTCCTGTCGGAAACGCCCCCCGGATGCTGAAGTATACGTTCATGCAGACGCTCACACGCCAAGATCGGCGAGCACGCGGTCGATATGCTTCTCGGCCTCGGCCACGATCTCCTCATATTTAGACTTGTCGGCCATCTCCTCGCGAACCTCGACATAGAACTTGATCTTAGGCTCGGTGCCCGAAGGACGCACCGAAACCTTGTCGCCGGCCTCGGTGAAGAACTGAAGCACATTGGACGTAGTCGGGAAGTCCATCTTCTCGACAGAGCCATCCTTGAGGTTGCGGCAGTTGAGATCGGAGTAGTCCTTGATGCAGGTCACAGGGCTACCGGCGAGAGTTTTCGGAGGATTCTCGCGGAAATTCTTCATCATAGCCACGATTTCCTCGGCTCCCGACTTGCCGGGACGCACCACGCTCACTCCGCGCTCGCGCGAGAATCCGTACTGCGCGTATATCTCGACAAGAAGTTCATAGAGGTTCATGCCTTTCTCGGCAGCCCATGCGGCACACTCGGCGATGAGCGAGTTTGTCGATACAGAATCCTTGTCGCGGACAAATGTCTCGGGAAGGAAGCCGTAGCTTTCCTCACCGCCTCCGAGATAACGGCCGGTGGTCTCCATGTTGCGCATCACGTCGGCGATCCATTTGAAACCGGTGAAGCAGTCGAAGCACTTGATGTTGTTGGCATCGGCGATACGCTTGATTGTCTCGGTCGTCACGATAGTCTTCACCACATACTCGCTGCCGTCGATCAGGCCTTTCTCCACATTCTGGGTGATGAGATAGTAGATGAGGAGCATACAGATCTGGTTGCCGTTGACAAGCTGGTAATTACCCTCCTTGTCGCGCACCACGAGGCCGATACGGTCTGCGTCGGGATCGGACGCGAGCACAAGGCTTGCTCCGGTTTCCTTAGCTTTCGCGATACCCATTGTCATAGCCTCGGCGTTCTCGGGGTTGGGCGATGCCACGGTGGGGAAATCTCCGCTCTGCACATCCTGCTCGGGCACGTGGATCACGTTTTCGAAGCCCCAGAGTTTCAGCGAGTCGAAGACGAGACGAAGACCCGTACCATGGATCGGAGTGTAGACGATCTTCATGTCGTGATGCTTCTTGTCTACCTCGGGATCAAGGCTGAGCTTGTGGATATCTGCAAGATACTGGTCGTCGATATCCTTGCCTATGGTCTGGATGAGCGATCTGTCGGCATCGAAACGGATCTGGTCGACCGACGTGATTGCATTCACATACTCGATGGTCTTCACATCGTGGGGGGCGATCATCTGCGCGCCGTCGCTCCAGTAAGCCTTGTAACCGTTATACTCCTTGGGGTTATGGCTGGCAGTGATCATCACACCGCTCTGGCATCCGAGCTTGCGGATGGCATACGACACCTCGGGAGTGGGGCACGGTCCGTCGAAGAGGTAGACCTTTATGCCGTTGGCGGCGAATACCTCTGCGGTCAGTTCGGCGAATTTGCGCGAGTTGTTGCGCACGTCGTGACCTACGGCCACAGAGATCTGAGGCAGCTCCTTGAATGTATCTTTCAGATAGTTGGCGAGGCCCTGGGTGGCGGCGCCGACTGTGTATATGTTCATGCGGTTTGTGCCGGCGCCCATGATGCCGCGCAGACCGCCTGTTCCAAATTCGAGATCTTTATAAAATGCCTCGATCAGAGGAGTCTTGTCCTCGGCGTCAAGCATTGCCTTGACTTCCGCACGTGTGGTTTCGTCATACTGCTCGCCGAGCCATTTCTCCGCGCGAGCGGTGACTGTTTTCAATAATTCTTCGTTGTTCATATTTCAACCGATTATAATTTATGTTTTTTCAATAATAATCCGTCATGCCGCCGCTTACGTCAAACCGGAAGACATGATATGAGCAGGCAGGCGAATCCGCCTCCCCATCACTCGAACGCAAAGATAATAATTTTTGATTAAGTTTGTGAGGCCTTTTAAGTCTTTTTATATCCCATTGGACAAAATGACGGTAATTTGCATCAAAAATTATACAGAGAAGCCTGATTTTCAGTCGCACATAACGGCAACATGAATAATTTGACTCGGTTTGCCACGATGCATTCTTGCCGGAATTTTGAGTATTGCAGGATTTGAGTTAATTTTGCATCCTGTATAAAAACTGACAATATGAGCAAACAGTCCTGGAGACCGGGAACTATGGTCTATCCCCTCCCCGCCGTAATAGTCACGGTAGGCTCATGCCCGGAAGAGTGGAATCCCATAACAGTGGCGTGGACAGGCACAATATGCAGCGATCCGGCCATGTGCTACATATCCGTCCGGCCCGAACGGCATTCATATCCTCTTCTGATAAAGAACATGGAGTTTACGATCAACCTCACCACAGCCGCCATGGCGAAAGCCACCGACTGGATCGGGGTCCGCTCTGGCAGAGACTATGACAAATGGAAAGAGACGGGACTCACCCCCATTCCCGGCGAGAAAGTTGCATCGCCGACCATCGAGGAGTCGCCTCTCAGCATCGAATGCCGGGTAAAAAGCGTGACTGACCTCGGCACACACCACATGTTTGTGGCAGACGTGCTGAATGTGCGCGCCGACACCAGATGGATTGACCCTGAGACCGGCAGATTCAGCCTCGAAGATGCAGGAATCATGGCTTATTGCCACGGCCATTATTACGGACTCGGCGAGAAGATAGGCAATTTCGGATTTTCGGTCAAGAAACCTTCGAAATAACCTGCGACTTCATCCGGGCTCCGCGAGAGCGAAACGAGTCCGCATCAAGCCGGATGCAAGCCGTCGCGCAAACCGTCGGCAACAATATCGGCATTAACAATATCGGCATTAATGACATGCCGCTTGATTTTTTTTGCTATATTTGCATTCGGGTAATGAAGGAATGCTGCCTATGCCATGCATTCCGGCAACCAATTCCCCGATTCTATCATGGAGAAGAGAGAAGACTTATATGACATGAAGTCACCATCAGACAGAATGTCGAAAAAATACCGCAGAAACAGAGCATTTGTCAAATGGCTGTGGATCATGTTCCTCAGTCTCGGATTTGTCATAATATTCTTTCTGATGCTCATCTACAACGGAGTCATCGGCTATATGCCTCCGATCGAGGAGCTTGAGGATCCACACGACAAACTGGCGTCGCTCGTATATGCGTCAGACGGGAAAACCGAACTCGGCCGATACTACTATGGTGCCGGCAACCGCGTTTATACAGATTACAACGGCATATCGCCCCATGTGATCAACGCTCTTGTTGCAACCGAAGACGTGCGTTTTCTCGAACATTCGGGCATAGACTTCAAGGCACTCGGCCGCACCGCCGTCAAGACAGTGCTTATGGGCGACAAATCGGCCGGCGGAGCCTCGACCATCACCCAGCAGCTTGCAAAGCAACTCTACTCGCAGCCTTCGAACAATCTGTTCAAACGCGCCATCCAGAAACCCATAGAATGGATGATCGCCATAAAACTCGAGCGGTTCTATACGAAAGACGAGATAATCAACATGTATCTCAACCGCTTCGACTTCCTCAACAATGCCGTCGGAATCAAGACTGCAGCCAACGTCTATTTCGGCAAGGAACCCCGCGACCTGAAAATCGAAGAGGCAGCCATGCTTATCGGCATGCTCAAGAATCCGAGCTACTTCAATCCGCTGCGTCATGAGGAGCGCACACGCAACAGGCGTAATGTCGTGTTCGACCAGATGGTCAAAGCCGGTTTTCTTTCTTATGCCGAAGCCGACTCATTGAAGGAACTCCCCCTTTCTCTCGACTATCACAAAGTAGACCATAAAGAGGGTGGAGCGCCATATCTGCGTGAGGAGATACGGCGACTCATGACGGCTAAAAAACCCGTACGGCCCAAGCGTGGCGACTACGGCAGCACCGTGTCTTATAAAATCGCTCTCGGCAATTACAATACTGATTCGTTGAAATGGGAAGAGGATCCTCTTTACGGATGGATTCTCAAAAATCCCAAACCTGACGGCAGTTATTACAATCTCTATACCGACGGACTTCGCATCTACACATCGATCGACATGAGAATGCAGGAGTATGCCGAACAGGCTGTCAACGAGCACCTCGGAGGCTATCTCCAGCCGGCGTTCGAGAACGAGAAGCGTGGATCGCGAACCGGCCCATACACCTCGAACCCCAACGAACTCAGTTATGCAAGCGTGCAGAGGCTCATCAAAAACGCCATAAAACAGACCGGACGTTACCGCAACATGAAAGCCGCCGGATGCAGCGAGGAGGAAATCGACCGCGCATTCCACACGAAATATGACATGGATGTCTTCGCGTATGTAAAGGAGACAAAGATCGAAAACGGTAAAAGCGTCACCCGTATAGTGCCCGGCACAAAAGCCGTGAGCATGACCCCTTATGACTCTCTTTTGTATATGAAGACCATACTGCGCACCGGTCTGATGAGCATGGATCCGGTGACAGGATATGTGAAGGCTTATGTCGGAGGCCCCGATTTCTCTCATTTCCAGTATGACATGGTGGCCCGTGGCAAACGCCAGATCGGATCGACAGCCAAGCCGTTCCTCTACACGCTTGCCATGGAACAGGACTTCACCCCATGCTCGATGTTCTCCAACACCCAGCCCGTCTTCGGCAACTGGGCTCCGAGAAACTCCAGCCGAAGCCGCATCGGCGACATGGTCGATCTGCGCTGGGCTCTGACAAACTCCAACAACTGGATCTCCGCCCGGCTGGTAAATGAACTTGGCGCCGGAGCTCTCGCCAACAAAATGCGCATGTTCGGCCTGTCGGGCTACATCGAGCCGACTCTGCCGCTCTGCCTCGGCACGGTCGACGTGTCTGTCGGAGACATGGTGGCTGCCTACACCACATTCGCCAACCGGGGCATCAGGGTCAACCCCATATATGTGACTCGCATCGAAGACAATCAGGGCAATCTGATCTACTCCGCAGTGCCTCACCGCACGGAGGTGACTTCCGAGGAGGCATACAACAAGATTGTCTCGATACTGCTCAATGTGGTCGATTCCGGAACGGGCGCAAGCCTGCGCAGCCGATACGGCATACGTGCACAAATGGGAGGAAAGACCGGTACGACCAACGCCAACTCCGACTCCTGGTTCATGGGCTTTACTCCTGACCTCGTAACGGGCGTATGGGTAGGTGGCGAGGAGCGTTACATACACTTCAACTCTATGGCTTTCGGACAGGGAGCGAAGGCTGCACTGCCGATCTATGGCCTCTACATGCAGAAAGTATACGGCGACTCACGACTCCCCTATTCGCAGGACACAAAATTCGAGTTCCCCGAGAACATGGATCTCTGCGGTTCGGAACACATGACATCTTATCACTACGAAGAGGAACCGGAAGAGGAAGTCAACAACGCGCTTTTCGAATAGCGCGACGACGTGACTCTACACTACAATCCGCGACGGCAAGCGGCGTAAATGCCGCAAATATAACACTCGGCAAATTTAGAATTGGCTTTGAGAAAACCTTGATTTTCCAAAAGCCAATTCTTTGTTTTTCAACATATTAAACATTTAAAAACTTTTAATTTTCCTCATAAGGCATCACAAAGTTTCCATAACTTGCAGAACCGGTATAACTTTGCGGCATAAACCAACAAAATCTAAAAATTTTCAATCTCATGAAAAGAAATTTACTTCTCTCGCTTGCGCTCTGCGCAGCCGGACTTGCCTCTCAGGCCGAAACAAACATCTACGTGGCAAACCTCGCCGGATGGAACGAAACTGCGATGTACAGCTGGGGTGACGACACCGAGATCTTCGGTGAATGGCCCGGCTCTGCTCCCACATCGACCGAGACCATCAGCGGAGTGACCTACGATAAATTCGTCATCGCCGATTCGTATGACGGTCTCACCGCCAATCTTATCCTCAACAACAATAATAACGGCAGTCAGGTCGACATAGCATCGCTCAAAGTCGACGGAGGAAACCACTACTATGCCACCAACGGCATACTTGTCAACGCATATTCCGATCCCTCCGACCCGAACATCAACTTCGATCCGGTAGATACCTTCGTCTACGTCCTCGACAATACAGGCTGGGAGAATCTCTATGTCTACGGCTGGGGAACTAACGCACCCGAGATCTTCGGCGGATGGCCCGGTGCTTCTTCTGTCGGCAGCGTGGAACTTGCCGGCGACACATTCAAGAAATATGAATTCCCCGGAAACGGATATGACTACAATCTGATTTTCAACGACGGCACATCGCAGCTTGACGGCCCGACCGCTGAATCGGGAAAAGACATATACGTGAAGGTCAGCACCGACGGTTACGAGATACTTCCCACACCCGGAGTAACCACCTATAGCATCTATATCGATGACAAGACCGGTTGGGACAAACTGTACGTTTACGCATACTTCGACGGCAAGCCCTCTCTTTTCGGCGGCTGGCCCGGAGCTGCCGCTACCGAGACCGCAACCGTGGATGGCGTGACCTACAAGGTAATCAGAAATGTCGAGGCCACTGACAATGCTCAGACATTCATCTTCAACGACGGGGCAGACAACCAATACGACGTGGAAGGCACATACGTAATCGACCGCGACCTCTATTTCACAGCAACTACCACCGGCGCGATTGAATCGGGAATCTCGACCGTTACCGACAATACAGACTCGCCAGCCGAGTTCTATACGCTCCACGGCATCCGCGTGTCCGAACCCGGCAAAGGAATCTATATCTGCCGCAAAGGAGACAAAGTAACAAAAATCACACTCTGACGATCAAGATAACATGAGAACCGCAAACTTGATCGGCCGTCTGCTCACGCTGCTGTTCCTCTGCGGAACAGCAGCCGCCGGGCAGGCGGCTTCAGATATACGCACGCCTGAGAACAGGGTCATCTATGAAGTGTTCGTAAGAAATTTCTCCGATGAAGGCAACCTTAAAGGTGTGGAACGCCAGATTCCGAGACTTAAGGATCTCGGTGTCGATGTCATATGGCTTATGCCGATATACACGCCCGGAGTCGAAGGCCGGTGGGGCACTTATTCCAGTCCTTATGCCGTCCGCGACTACAAAGGCATAGATCCGGACTACGGGACTGCCGACGACCTCCGCTCACTCGTGTCGGCGATCCACCAGAACGGCATGGAGATCTGGCTCGACTGGGTGGCCAACCATACGTCGAAAGACAATGTGTGGGTCTACTCACATCCCGAATACTACGGCAACAATTTCTACAGTCCCAACGGATGGAGCGATGTCTATCAGCTCGACTTCTCCTGTCAGGAGATGCACGAAGCTATGATCGACGCGATGCAGTACTGGGTATCGGAATTCGATATCGACGGCTTCCGCTGCGACTACGCTTCCGGCCCGTCAGACGAATTCTGGAGAAAAGCCACGTCGAGGGTGCTGAAAAACGGGAATCGCGTTGCGTGGCTTGCCGAGGATGACTCGAAGCCGGAACTCGTCGCCAACGGATGGTTCGACTACAACTATGCCTGGTATTTCCACGACCGCCTTCTTGACTTCGCGCGCGGTGCCAACGTGAACACTCTCGCCAACGAATGCGCCAACCTGCACAACGAGCAGGCTTATTATGGCCGCTCCCGGATGGTCTATCTTACGAACCATGACGTCGTGCAGGACAAAGGGGGCACCGAAGACCGCAACTTCCACAAGTATCTCTATCCTCTGACGGTACTGGAGTTCACTGTCTACGGCATGCCGCTCATCTACAACGGGCAGGAGATACAATACAGTTCCGGCGCAGTCTCTCTGGCCGAAAAGACACCTATAGACTGGAGCAACCCCGACACGCGCATGACAGAGCTCATCAAGACCCTGTGCGAACTGAAGCACACCCGGCGCGCACTCGACACCGGAGCGACAGGAAGCACCCTCGTCAACCACAAGGCAAGCGACTCCAACGTATATGTATATGAGAGACGCAACGGTGATGAATCGCTGGTCGTGATGCTTAATTTCGGAGACAACGCCACGACTTTCACGGTCACAGGCCAGTTGCCCGGCTACACCGCAACCGACGTGTTCTCCGGCAAGACTGTGGCGATGGTATCGGGAACGAGCGTCACTCTCCCCGCTTCAGGATACGCGGTGTTTGTGCGCGACGATAACGCCGATCCAACCCCGCAGACCACCCGCAGCATCTACATAAAGAACGATGCCGGATGGACAACGCCCGGCCTCTACGGCTGGTCGGAGGAATTGCCGGAACTGTTCGGTGCCTGGCCCGGTCTTACTTCATGCCGGACTGAGACTGTCAACGGCATAGAATATCTGAAGTTCACGGTCACCGGACACGATAACGAGACCTACAACCTGATCTTCAACAACGGCTCAACCGACAATCTTCAGATTGATCTGGCCACAATAACACTTGACCGCGAATCATATTTTTTCGGCACAGACGGGAAGACCGTCGTGACCGTCGATCCGCAAAACCCGGTCTTCGACTACGGAGATACCGACAGATCATATAATATCTACATTCTTGACCGGAGCGGATGGAACCGGCTCTATCTGTACGCCTACCATGACGGCAAAGACTCTCTCTTCGGAAGCTGGCCAGGAAGAGAGGTGACCGATACCGAGATGAAAGGAGACGTGCTCTATAAAGTGATCCGTGGCGTCGAGGCTTCCGACAAGCCACATTGTCTCATTCCCCACAACAACGAGGGCACACAATACGACATCGAGGGCACTTATCCTATCGACCGCGACATATATCTGATGGTCACGCCCGACGGAGCCGTCGCAACTTCATCGCCCGCGATTGCCGCCGACATCACTTGCGAGGAGGCATACTTCACACTTCAGGGCATCCGTGTCGCCGAACCCGAAAATGGCAAGCCATACATAGTGAAAAAAGGAGCCGAAGCCGGCAGACTTGTCATGACGTCGCACTGACCGCAGAGCATTGGTCAATAACAAACATCGGTCGGCTTTGTTCACACAAAACCGAAGAAAATGGCGGATACGGAATCAGAAACCGTGTCCGTCATTTCTGTATTTGACAATTTTTGAGTAATTTTGCAATCGGTTTAAGAATTATTAAGGTGATGGGACGACCGCCGCTCTCTTGTCGGCTTCGGCATGTGCACGCGGATGTCTCCCGATAAAAAAGATTGGTGTCAAATGGAATGGCTTATTGATTTATTCAGGCCCCACAATCTTTCCCTGGCGAGCACTATCCTGCTCTACTCGTTTGTGATATTCGCGGGTATATATCTGGGAAAGATCAAGTTCTTCGGAGTCTCGCTCGGCGTGACTTTCGTGTTGTTTGTCGGTATCGTGCTCGGGCACTTCGGCTATACGGTAGATGGCGATGTGCTTCATTTCCTCCGGGAATTCGGACTGATACTCTTTATTTTCTCTATCGGTATGCAGGTCGGTCCCGGCTTCTTCTCCTCATTCAAGGAAGGCGGTATCCAGATGAACATGCTCGCCATGCTCTCGATCGCGCTCAATGTCGGGATCATGATAACCATCTACTTCCTTCAGGGAGGTTCAGAGGGAGAGACTTCAATCTCGCAGATGGTAGGAATCATGAGCGGCGCAGTGACCAATACACCGGGACTCGGAGCCGCGCAGCAGACATTCCTTCAGGTGAATCCCGACGGATATGACGTCAGCCAGCAGATGTCGATGGGCTATGCGGCCGCATATCCTCTCGGAGTGGTGGGCATAATCCTGACCATGATCATCCTGAAAGTCATCTTCAAGATAAATCCGGAGAAAGAGACCGCGGAGATAGAATCTGACGAGAAGACGTCGGCCCTCGCGCCCCACAAAGTGACATTCCGCGTCACCAACGAGATGATCAACGGCCTCGACATGCAGAAGATGCACACCCTCATATCGGTCAACTACGTCATATCGCGTATCGAGAAGCCCGACGGACGTGTCATCATACCGACGGCCAAGGATGTACTCGAGATCAATGACGTTGCTCTCGTGATATGTTCCGTACAGGACGAAGAGATCTTCAGCCGTTTCATCGGCCCGAAGATCGAGAAGACATGGGAGATGGAGACCGGTCCAGTTGTATCGCGCCGCATTCTTGTGACCCGCACCGAATACAACGGCGTCAAGCTCGGTTCACTCCGCCTGCACTCTGCATATCAGCTTAACGTGACGCGCGTGAACCGCGCCGGTGTGGATCTCCTCGCAGCCCCCAACCTGCGTCTGCAGATGGGCGACCGTATCACCGTGGTCGGCAAGCTCGACGACATCAACAACCTCGCGCGCAAGCTCGGCAACTCGATGAAGCGTCTCAACGAGCCGAACCTCATCACCATGTTTATCGGCATATTCCTCGGCATCATAGTCGGAAGCATTCCGTTGCAGTTCCCCGGCATGTCGGTGCCCATGAAACTCGGTCTCGCCGGCGGTCCGCTCGTGGTGGCGATCCTCATCAGCGCATACGGCCACAAGTTCCATCTTGTCACATATACAAATTCCTCGGCCAACCTTCTGCTGCGCGAGATCGGCATATGCCTCTTCCTCGCCTCGGTCGGCATAGCGGCCGGCAAGGATTTCGCCGCGACAGTCTTCAACGCACGCGGCATCACGTGGGTGGGCTATGGATTCGCGATCACGGTTCTGCCCCTGATAGTGACCGGCATAATAGCACGTGCGAAATACAAAATGAACTACTTTACGATCTGCGGTATGATGTCGGGCAACTACACTGATCCCCCGGCACTGGCATACAGCAACAAGGTAGCCAACAACGACGCGCCCGCAGTGGCCTATTCCACCGTATATCCGCTCACGATGTTCATGCGCGTCATCGCGGCCCAGGTAGTAATCCTCTGCTTCATGTAGCACCGTCCTCAATATCTCGTATTAAAAAGAACTCTATAAAAAAAGTCGCCGGAATCATCCCGGCGACTTTTTTGCTTAGACCCCTGCATTGACAATTGGCCGGAGGGTGTTCAAATATTTAGTGGAAGAATCAATAGTATTCGCTGTATTTATGCGGTGATTATTTGGCGGGTTCACTGCAATTTACTAAATTTGCAGCATGAGAAGGATGCAAGGACATAGTGGCTATATCTGGCAGAGAAAAGACTGGCCGGATTTTAGATGGGATTCCGAAGCATTGCTCGAACCAATGAGTCGGCTTAGTCAGCTACATGGGCTTCTGAATGGTCGGATGTCGATGCTTGGCTTTAATGAGAAGTGCATCTCTTTGCTCTTGGCTATGACCGAGGAGTTGATTGGTTCATCCGAGATTGAGGGTGTGCTACTCAATCCTAATTCAGTCAGAAGCAGTATAGCCCGACGTCTCGGAATTGAGGATGACGGATTGCTCGTTGAAGACCATTATGTCGAAGGTCTGGTCGACGTGATGCTTGATGCTGTTCGTAAATGCAGAGAGCCGTTGACTGACGAAAGACTGTTTGGGTGGCATGCCGCTCTTTTCCCTCTGGGCAGAAGCGGTATGCACCGTATCACTGTTGCCGACTGGCGAAAGGGTGAAGAACCGATGCAGGTGGTTTCCGGAGCTTTCGGCCATGAGAAAGTTCACTATGAGGCACCGGCTTCGGGCGATGTTCCCGCAGAAATGGATCGATTGATCAGCTGGTGCAATAATGCCGACCTGTCACCATTCATCATGGCTGCAGTGGCGCATCTTTGGTTTGTAACCGTCCACCCGTTTGATGACGGCAACGGTCGTATAAGCAGGACACTTGCCGATATGCTGTTGGCACGTCTCGACGTAGATTCAGCCCGTTACTACAGTATGTCGGCTGAAATCAACCGCAACAAGAAGGCATATTACGAAATACTGGAGCGTACTCAAAAGGGCGACCTTGACATTACCGAATGGCTACTGTGGTTCTTCGATTACCTTGAAAAAGCCATAATGCGAGCTTCGGGCATAATCGAGCGCACACTGGAAAAGGCTGCTTACTGGGATAAGTTTCATGAAGTGGACATAAACGAGAGACAGCGTAAAGTCATCAACCGTCTGTGGGATGGCTTTGAGGGAAAACTAACCTCCTCGAAATGGGCTAAGATGTGCAGTTGCTCACAGGACACCGCGCTCCGCGACATTAACGACCTTATCTCCAAAGGCATGCTTCGCAACAGTGGGGAGGGTGGCCGCAGTGCCAACTACCTTCTTCCAGAATGATTTTTATTCATTGATTTTAGATTCAAACAAAACTCGAGAACGATATTTGGAAATGATTACAAAAGAGAACTTTAAAGATATATTGTGAACTATTGGTTTTACAACCGAGAGCAGTATCTTAATAAAAAGTCGCCGGAATCCCTTCCGGCGACTTTTTTTTGCGTATTGTGTTGATGATTACTTGCCTGTGGTGATGCGGATCTGGATGCCGCCGTCGGGGGCTACGTTGATCTCAAGAGTGGTTCCCTCTGCAAGACGAAGTGCCGGAGCGTTGTCTTTGCGGGTGTTGGGGAGAACGCTCTGAGCTGCTGTTCCGCCCTCGATGGGTGAGAGCGCACGGTTGATGTCAACCGGTGCGACAGCCTTCGGTGCTTCGGCTTTCGGCGCTTCTGCCTTGGGTGCCGCAGGTGCGGGTTTTGCTGCGGGCTTCGGAGCCGCCTTGGGTGCTGCTTTGGGAGCTGCGCCCGGAACACCGAACTCAATGATCGGCTGGTCTGTGGCCATTACGTCGCCCTCGTCGATGAGAAGACGAGCCACGATGCCGTCACGATCTGCCATCAGGTTGTTTTCCATCTTCATGGCCTCGTATACGAGCACCACGTCGCCGGCCTTGACGGCATCGCCTGGTTTAACCTTGAATTCGAGCACGGTTCCGCCCATGGGGGCCTTCATGACCTCGCCCGAACCGACAACCGCGCCTTCTTCTTCTGCAACGGGAGCGACAGCCTCGCCCTCTACTGCAAACTCGATCAGAGGCTGGTCGGTCGACATTACGTCTCCTTCGCCTACAAGCACGCGTTTTACAACGCCTTCCTTGTCGCATGCCAGATCATTCTCCATCTTCATTGCCTCGTAAACGAGCACCACGTCACCGGCTTTCACTGTATCACCGGCTTTCACGCGGATCTCCATTACGGTACCGCCCATGGGAGCCTTGAAGACCGGACCGGTCACGGGGCCATCAGCGGGAGCGGCGGCAACAGCCGCGGCCTTGGGTGCGGCAGCCTTTCCGGCCTCGAACTCTGCCTTGCGCTGGTTGGTAAGGAATGTCTTGGCTACAGCGGGAAGGAGTTCGAGAAGAAGGAATTCCTCTTCGTTCTGAGCAAGTTTGACACCGCCGAACTTGTCAAGTTCGGGGTTGGCGGGTGTCTTGTATGAACTTACGTCGTAGGGTTTCTCATCGGCGCAGCCGGTGATCTGCTCGCGGAACTTGGGATCTACCGGAACGGGAGTTGTTCCGTACTCACCCTTCACAAGCGATATGAACTGATTGTTCTTGTTGGTATAGTCGGGCTTGCCGGCACGGCGGTCCATAGCGAGGTTGACGGCCTGCGAGCCTACGATCTGGCTGGTGGGCGTAACGAGAGGCACAAGACCTGCGTCGCGGCGAACCTTGGGAATGAGAGCCATAGCCTCCTCAAGCACATCCTCCGCTCCGAGAGCACGGAGGTTGGCAACCATGTTGGAGTACATACCGCCGGGAACCTCGGCGTTCTTCACAAGCTCGTTGGGTTTAGGAAGTCCGAAATAAGCCTCGATCTTGTGGCATGCGTCGAGAAGTTCCTCCTCCTTGTTTGCCTTCGCAGCCTCGATAGCGCGGTCGAACTCGGCGTCGATCTCTGCGGGCATAGCCTTGTATGCCTCGTCGAAATCTTTCGGCCATTTGTCTTTGTTGAGGTCGAAATCCGCAAGAGCCTTGCGGGCATCCTTGAGTTCGTGACGGATACGGGCCACAGCCTCCATGTCAGCCTCAAGCTCCACACCCATCTTGCGGCAGAAAATGTCGACAAGCTCGATTGCGGGAGCTGCAGAACCGCCTCCGAACCACCAGATGTTGGTATCGACGATGTCGACACCCTGGATGATGGCTGTCAGCACGGCTGCAAGACCGTAACCGGGCGTACAGTGTGTATGGAAGTCAACAGGCACCTTGAGGGCGGCTTTCAGCTTGGGCATGAGGCTGTAGATACGCGAGGGGCTTACAAGACCGGCCATATCCTTGAGGGTGACCATCTTTGCTCCGAGAGCCTCCATCTCCTTCGCTTTCTCGACGAAATATTCGTCGGTGAAGATCTTTTCATCCTCGGGAGTGCCTTTAGGATCGACAGTATAGCATACAGCTGTGTCGGCGATGCCTCCGAGCTCGTTGATCATGCGGATCGAACCCTTGATGTTGTTGATATCGTTGAGCGCGTCGAAAATACGCATCACATTAAGACCATTCTCGATAGCCTTCTTGTAGAAGCCTTCGAGCACAGAGTCGGGATAAGGCACATATCCGAAGAGGTTGCGGCCGCGCGACAGAGCTGAAAGAAGAGAGATTCCCTTCATGGCCTTGCTGCACTCGCGGAGACGGTTCCACGGGCTTTCGCCGAGGTAACGCATCACTGAGTCGGGCACTGCACCGCCCCAGACCTCCATGATATAGAACTTGGCGTCGCGGTAGAGCGGAAGAAGTTTGTCTACGTTCTCCTGCTTCATGCGGGTGGCGAATAGGGACTGCTGGCCGTCGCGCAGCGTCAAATCCCTGATTTGTAATTTCTTAGTCACTGTGATTCTGTATTAGTTATTGTGTTTATGGTATTTGCAACTATCAGTCAGATAATTTATTTCCCAAATTTAAACAAAATCCCGCGATTAAAGAATTTTTTCGCTAATTTTTTTGAATCCGCATAGAAAAAAAGCGGGGCGATCCTTTCGGATCAGCCCCGCCGGGTGCCATATCGGTTCCCTTTTTACTTCTTCGAGCGGTTGCCGTAGCGGCTGCGGAACTTGTCGACGCGACCTGCGGTGTCGACGAGTTTCTGCTTGCCTGTGAAGAAGGGGTGAGACGAGCTGGTGATCTCGAGCTTTACGAGGGGATACTCTTTGCCGTCGATCTCGATTGTCTCGCGTGAAGCCACAGTCGAACGAGTGATGAACACCTCGTCGTTCGACATATCCTTGAAGCAGACCTCACGGTAATTTGAGGGATGAATGTCTTTTTTCATTTTGGTTTACTGCAGTTTATGTTTGTTTATTCAGTCTCAGCAGGTCGCGATCCCGCTGAATTGGCGTGCAAAATTACTAATTTTTCCGCATATACGCAAATATCCGTGAAAGTTCCGTGTGCGGATTTTGATGGATTCCGCGGATATACAGCCTGTCAGACAAGCTTCTTGTAGCGTATGCGGTGGGGAGTGTCTGCTCCGCCGTCGCGCTTCTTCTTGAACTCCTCATATTCCGAGTAGCTGCCTTCGAAATATGTGACCTGACTGTCACCCTCGAACGCGAGGATGTGGGTGGCGATACGGTCAAGGAACCAGCGGTCGTGGCTCACTACCACCGCGCAGCCGGCGAAATTCTCAAGACCTTCCTCAAGAGCGCGGAGCGTATTGACGTCGATATCATTGGTAGGCTCGTCGAGAAGCAGCACATTGCCCTCCTCCTTCAGCGCCATAGCGAGATGAAGCCTGTTGCGTTCACCACCCGAAAGGACTCCGATCTTTTTCTCCTGATCCGCACCGGTGAAGTTGAAGCGCGACAGATAGGCGCGCGCGTTCATGTCGCGGCCGCCCATGCGGAAAGACTCCACACCCTGCGATATGACCTCATAGACAGTCTTCTCGGGCGAGAGATCCTTGTGGTTCTGGTCAACATATGCGATCTTGACGGTCTCGCCCACCTCGAACTCTCCGCGGTCGGCTGTCTCCAGCCCCATGATCAGACGGAAAAGCGTCGTCTTTCCCGCACCGTTCGGACCGATCACGCCGACAATGCCGTTGGGCGGCAGCATGAAATTGAGATCGGTGAAGAGAGCCTTGTCGTCGTAAGCCTTTGCAAGACTGCGGGCCTCGATCACCTTGTTGCCCAGACGCGGACCGTTGGGGATGAATATCTCGAGTTTCTCCTCGCGTTCCTTCTGGTCTTCGTTGAGAAGCCGGTCATAGCTCGACAGACGGGCCTTGCCTTTGGCCTGTCGCGCCTTGGGAGCCATGCGCACCCATTCAAGCTCGCGTTCAAGGGTCTTGCGGCGTTTGCTCGCCTGCTTCTCCTCCTGCTCCATGCGCTTGGTCTTCTGATCGAGCCACGAGGAGTAGTTGCCCTTCCATGGAATTCCCTCACCTCGGTCGAGTTCAAGAATCCATCCTGCCACATGGTCGAGGAAATAACGGTCGTGCGTCACGGCGATGACAGTGCCTGGATACTGCTGGAGGTGCTGTTCGAGCCAGTCGATCGACTCGGCGTCGAGGTGGTTGGTAGGCTCGTCGAGAAGCAGGATGTCGGGCTGCTGGAGAAGCAGACGGCACAGAGCCACACGACGGCGCTCGCCACCTGAGAGCACGCCCACTTTCTTGTCGTCGGGCGGACAGCGGAGCGCATCCATGGCACGGTCGAGCTTATTGTCGATATTCCATGCGTCGGTGGCGTCGAGCTTGTCCTGAAGCTCTGCCTGACGCTGGATCAGCTTGTCCATCTTTTCGGGATCCTCAAGAACCTCGGGATCGGCGAAGGCATTGTTGACCTCGTCATATTCACGGAGAAGCGCGAGAACCGGCTCTACGCCCTCCTGCACGACCTCGCGGACAGTCTTCTCAGGGTCGAGACGGGGATCCTGCTCAAGGTATCCCACGGAATAGTCGTTGTTGAACACCACATTGCCCTGATAGCTTTTGTCAAGTCCTGCTATGATCTTGAGCAGAGTGGATTTTCCACTGCCGTTAAGACCGATGATTCCGATCTTGGCTCCGTAGAAGAAAGATAGATAAATATTTTTGAGTATCTGTCGCTGAGGGGGAATGATCTTGCTCACCCCTACCATCGAGAAAATTATTTTTTTATCGTCAGCCATAATATTGTGGTTTAACGGTATCTTTTATATACTGTTGGTGGCGTCCTGTCATTTGGCAGACACCACACGGTAGGCGCATTTCACCTTGCCGCGCTCCATGCTGTGAAGTTTGTTGCGAATCATCTGTTTTCTCACAGGCGATATGCGGTCAGTGTAGACAGTGCCGAGAAGATGGTCGAACTCATGCTGTATGACGCGCGCCATAAACCCGCGGAATTCCTGCTCATGCTCTTCGAAATTCTCGTCGAGCCAGTTGAGAACGACATGCTCGTGACGCTTCACGTTTTCCGACAGACCCGGCAGCGACAGGCATCCTTCTGACCGGGTCACCGGCTCCCCGTCCTCGATGATGTCGAGCTGCGGATTGATAAGAACCATCTTCGAGTCAGCACACTCCGGAAAGTCCTCGCCGAGCACACTGGCGTCTATGACAATGAGAGCTATCGACTTGCCGACCTGAGGGGCGGCGAGACCGATTCCCTCTGTGTGATACATCGTCTCGAACATATCCTTGATCAGCTTCTGCAGATCGGGATAGTCCTTGTCGATGTCTTCGGCTTCCTGCCGGAGCACAGGCGTGCCGTATAGATATACTGGTAAAATCATACTGATAATTAACGAATTTATTTGCTGCAAAAGTAATAAAAAAAAAGGAGGCGGGCAAATCTACAGAGATGCAGCTCGTTGCACCGGACAATGCAGCGCGGTCTGCGGCGCGTCAGCGCGACTCAAGCCAGGTGGTCAGTATTATCACGGCCGACATCTCGTCGGCAAGTCCCTTGCGCATGCGGTCGGTCTTCTTGAATCCGGCCGTGATCATGTCGCGGTGAGCCATGACGGAAGTGAACCGCTCGTCGACCATCTCCACCGGAACGGCGGGAAGACGCATCTTCAGTGCCGCGAGAAACGGACGGATATACCGCATCGATTCGGATTCCTCTCCGTTCATTTGCCGGGGTTCGCCTACAAGTATCCGCTCCACAGGCTCGGCTGAACAATATTCCGTCACGAACTGAAGCAGATCGCATGTGCGTACCACCGGGAGTGCGTTGGCCGCTATCTGCAGAGGGTCGGTCACCGCCACACCGCACCGTTTGCGGCCATAGTCTATCGCAAGGATTCTCATAAACTATTCAAAAAAAGATAGCGGACAGTCCGGGCATAAGCCTCAGACCATCCGCAATACTGTATTTTCAGATCAGTTCCGGTCACTTGCCTTCGAAGAAGCGTTTGTAAAGACCGTAGAAACCGCGGCCGTGACGGGCCTCATCTTTTGCCATCTCATGCACAGTGTCGTGAATTGCGTCAAGACCTGCCTCCTTGGCATTGCGGGCGATGCGCATCTTGTCTTCGTTGGCGCCGGCCTCAGCGTGCATGCGCTTCTCGAGGTTTGTCTTTGTGTCCCAAACCATGTCGCCGAGAAGTTCGGCGAACTTGGCTGCGTGCTCAGCCTCCTCCCACGCATAGCGTTTGAAAGCCTCTGCAACTTCGGGATAACCCTCGCGGTCTGCCTGACGCGACATGGCAAGATACATACCCACCTCGGTGCACTCTCCCATGAAGTGTGCGTTGAGATCCTTGATCATCTCCTCGCCTGTGCCTTTGGCCACACCAACCTCATGCTCGGTCACGAACTTGAGAAGAGCCTCCTCGTCGAGTTCCTTGAACTTGGACTTAGGCGCGCCGCACTGCGGACATTTCTCGGGAGCCTCGGCTCCTTCTGCCACATAACCACATATCGTGCAAATCCATTTCTTTGCCATGATATCAAAAAATTAAAAAGTTATATACTCGTAATATTCCATTGATCCGCGACAGGGAGTAACTTGCCTGTCGGTACCGTATTGCAAATTTACTGATTTTAATCAGAAATTACAATTAAAAAAAGTTATCTTTGCATCATGATGTGCAAAAAAACCAAAAGCAACCCCGAAGCGACGGCTTCATCGCCGACAGCCGCAGATCCGGATAGACTCGAACACCGGGTGAGAGCCTGCATTGCCGCCGAAGGAATCACTTCGGTCACCGCCGGCATAAGCGGAGGAGCCGACAGTGTGGCGATGCTGCTGATGCTGAGAGAATGCGGTGTCGGCATCAATGCCGTACACTGCAATTTTCATCTGCGAGGAGACGAAAGCGAACGCGACAGAGATTTTGTAGAAGATCTCTGCCGACGTCTCGGAATCCGGCTTCTTGTCGTCGACTTCGACGTGAAAGCATATATGGAAGCCAACAGGGTATCGGTCGAGATGGCCTGCAGGGAACTGAGATATGCCGAATTCAGGCGCATCATGCGGGAGAACGGATCGGATCGAATCGCCGTGGCCCATAATGCCGACGACAACGCCGAGACCCTTCTGCTCAATCTGATGCGGGGCGCCGGCGTGGCGGGACTGAGGGGGATCAGCCCGGACAACGGCGAAATTATCCGTCCGCTACTCGGAGTGACCCGTGCTGAGATACTGGAGTATCTTGAATCGAAAGGAGAGACTTACGTGACAGACTCCACAAACATGTCATCTGATTACCGACGCAACTTCCTGCGCAATGAGGTGATTCCCCTTCTTGAGACAAGATGGCCCGGTGCGAAAAAATCTATATGCCACACTGCGTCGATAATGCGGCAGGAAGAGAGGATGCTCGACTGGGCGGAGCAACTTCTGTCGGACGCTGACAGCCGGGTGCTTCCATTTGAAGCAATCAGAAAATGCCCCGACAGCAAATGGATCATCAACAGGTTCATATCGCGTTTCGGAGGTTCCCCGACGCAAAGCGGCGAGATAGCCGCCAGTCTGGAGGCGGTTCCGTTTCAGTCGGGGAAGCAATGGACTGTGCCGCAGGGACGCCTTGTGCTTGAACGCGACCGACTCGAATTTTCAGTTCCACACGATGATCTGCCTTCAGCCTCATGCGAGGCGTTCGACACCGACGGAAATTCACTCGGACTTGCACTCCGCGCACCCCTCTCAGAATTGTGGACGAGCCTGCCCCCAGACAGGATCGCTTTCAGGAAACCAGAGACCGGTGACCGTATCAAGCCTCTCGGGATGAGCGGCAGCGTGACGGTCAGCAAGGTGATGAAAGACGCCAGACTGTCGCAGACACAGAAAGAGGATGTAATGGTGGCACTCGACACCGACACAGGAGAAATCATCTGGATCGAGGGGCTGAAAAGATCGCGCCTCGCACTTGTCGGACCCGAGTCTGACCGGTGCTACAGATACAGACGTACAGACACTCGCATACACGCAAAGGAAGCAGAAGAATAAGAAACAAATCCCGCATTTGCAATGTTAAACAATCAAACAACACTGTTTATATGAGTAACGCTGAAAAGAAACATATCGAAGATTATAATCAGGAATATATGGATATGGCCGCAAGGCTGTCGGAAGAGAACATCGAAGCCGGAGGCGGACCATTCGGGGCGGTCATTGTGAAAGACGGAGAGGTTGTCGCAACCGGAGTGAACCGTGTGACTGCCGACAATGATCCGACAGCCCACGCCGAAGTCAACGCCATAAGGGCGGCCTGCCGCAAAACCGGATCATTCCGGCTCGAAGGATGCACTGTCTATTCGAGCTGTGAGCCATGTCCGATGTGCCTGAGCGCGCTCTACTGGGCCGGCGTGAAAAAAGTGTATTTCGGCAACACGAAAGAGGATGCCGACTCGATCGGATTTTCCGACAAATTCATATATGAGGAGATCGAGCGCAAGCCTGAAGACCGCCATATGCCCGGCATCCACACCGGCAACCGCGAGACGATAAAGGCTTTTGAAAAGTGGGCGGCCACTGAAAACAAAATCGAATACTGACACCCGCAGGCCTTTAAGACCCCATCCCAAGCGCCAGAATGACTATAAAAATTATTGCTTTTACTGTCAATTCCGGCCTCCAGCCATCTGATATTCTGCCGGAATTCATAACTTTGCCGCAGAAAGTCCGAGACATTTTCAGGCACAAGACAAAACAAACCCAAAACAAAACATATTATGAAATTACAGAAAGAAGATCTCGACCTGATCAAAGAGAAAGGAATCAGCGAGGAAAGACTCGACGAACAACTTGAGATGCTCCGCCGCGGGTTTCCTTTTCTCCGGCTTGACAGCGCGGCCACACCCGGAAACGGTATATCACGTCTCACCCCTGAAATGGAGATCGGAGCCATCACTTGCTGGGAAGAGTTTCTCGACAAAGGGGGCACGGTGATGAAAATGGTGCCCGCCAGCGGCGCGGCGTCGCGCATGTTCAAGGATCTCTATTCGTTCGTCAACGGCAAATCCGACCGCCCCGACACCGACTTCATGAAGAAGTTTTTCGAACGCATCGAGGATTTCGCTTTCTTTCCGAGACTCAACTTCGTCACTCTCTCGAACCACGGACTGAGCGTAGACTCTCTGGTCAGGGAGAAAAGATATAAAGACATTGTAAGTTCACTGATCGACAAGAGCGGTCTGAACTACGGACACCTCCCCAAAGCCCTGCTCCAGTTTCACAAAGTGACCGGCACATCGCGCACCGCCCTTGAGGAACACCTGGCCGAAGGCGCTGCTTACGCCGCCGAAAAGGGAGGAAATGTGCATGTGCATTTCACCGTCTCAGAAGACCACCTGCCGCTTGTGAGAATGAAAGTCGAGGAAGCTGCCGGACATCTCGGACATGAGTATGGAGTACGGTTCGACGTCAGCTACAGCGTGCAGAAACCGTGCACCGACACTATAGCTGTCTCTGTTGACGGGACACCCTACAGAGAGAACGGCGAACTGTTCTTCCGCCCCGGCGGACACGGTGCGCTGATCGAAAATCTCAACGATCTTGACGCCGACGTGATCTTCATAAAGAACATCGACAATGTCGTGCCCGACACTCACCGCGGAGCCACGATTCAATACAAGAAAGTGCTTGGCGGCACGCTGGTGGCCGTAAAGCAGAAAATGGACTCATATGCCCGCATGATAGCGGAAAAGAAAGCCGATGCCTCCGCTCTCGAAGAAATGGTGGCGTTTCTCCGCAATGTGCTTTGCATCACCCACGACAAGACCGACGAGATGAACGCCGAGGAGAAAGCCGCCTATATCTTCTCAAAGCTGAACAGACCGCTGCGCGTCTGCGGCATGGTGCGCAACGAAGGGGAACCGGGGGGCGGACCGTTCCTTGTCTACAATCAGGACGGCACGGTCAGTCCGCAGATTCTTGAATCGTCGCAGATCGACCCAAAAGACAAGAACGCATCGAAAATGCTCAAGGAATCGACACACTTCAACCCTGTCGATCTTGCCGTGGCCATACACGACTATAACGGAGAGAAGTTCGACCTGAGAAAATATGTCGACAAATCCACCGGGTTCATATCGGAAAAAAGCCGTGAAGGCCACGACATAAAAGCTCTTGAGCTGCCAGGACTCTGGAACGGAGCCATGAGCGACTGGAACACACTCTTCATTGAGGTGCCGGCACAGACATTCAACCCGGTCAAGACTGTCAACGACCTGTTGCGGCCCGCCCACCAGCCCATGCCGCAACTTGCAGACTAACTAATCATACTGCGCCATCTTACAACGTGATCGACGGGGCATCCTGACCAAAGGGATGCCCCTTACCATTTCATGCAGCCGCTCTTTTATACTTTCTTAAATTTGAACACTTGCTTATTTTTTGTAATTTTGCATCAGAAGTTGTTTCATACCCTGTGAAACCGACTGACACCACTTTAATAAAGCTACAAATTAACGGCATCTTGAGCGAGACTTATATAAATAAACGCCTGTCACACTGCGTGTATATCGTCATTCTGTTTATGATGATCATCGCATCGGCCTCTGCGCAGACAGGCAAGAACTCCGACAGCGACAAGACTTATCCTCCGGGTTCGGCGTGGACTCTGTCGTGGCCGCTCGGCACTCACGTAGAGTCAACGATGGACACCGTGCTCTACAACTATCAGCGACAGTTCGTGACTTCAATGACCTCCGATGCCTGGGCATCGACCGGCCAGTTCACCGGGCCTGCGATCAACATGATCTATTTCGATCGGCCGGCCGAGACTCCCTTTTATTTCGACAACGCTCTCTCATACTGGCTGCCGACATTCGACAAGCAGAAATTCTATAACGTGTTCATACCCTACACCCAGCTCTCCTACAACATGGGCTATGGCACCGAAAACCGCACGGATCATCTGAAAGCTGTGTTTGCCGGAAATGTGAACCGCAAGATCGGCATCGGCGCATGGATCGACTATCCTTACACCAAAGGGTCATATGCCGAACAGGCGGCCAAAGGCCTCGGATTCGGATTCTCAGGATATTACACCGGCGACCGATATGAGATGCAGGCGTTCTACAACCATTACAACCATCTCAACAAGGAAAACGGCGGAATAACCAACGACCTCTACATCACAGATCCGGCCGAACTGCAGGGAGGCGTCAACTCGATCGAGCCGAAAAGCATACCGGTCAACCTCACCGCAGCCCACAGCAGACTCGTCGGCTCGCAGCTCTACATGAGCCACGCCTACAAGGTAGGATTCTGGCAGGACAACACCCAGCCGGAAGATACCGTGGAGCGGCGCGAGTATGTGCCGGTCACAAAATTTGTCTACACTTTTGACTGGAAAGACAACAGCCATCTCTTTCTTAACCAGAACTCGGGAGAGGCATCGAAATTCTGGAAGAACACATATTTCAACACTTCGGAAACCCGCGACGAGGCTTCATGGTGGTCGGTCTCCAACACAGTGGGAATCGAGATGATCGAAGGGTTCAGGAAGTGGGCGAAGTTCGGCATAGCCGCTTACGCAACCTATGAGATAGACCGTTACAGCTACAACGTGCTCGGCATGGACACAGCGTCCGAAGGCGGCGGGGGGGATGACAGCCCGGAAGTATCGGTCGACACGGAGACTCCGGATGACGGCTCCCTCTCCCAGACGCCCGAAGGATATGAGTCGTTTCTACGCCGCACACGCAACCGGCTCTGGGTGGGAGGCCGCATTGAGAAAACCCGTGGCACCGCCATCAGATATGCCGCCGACGCCAGATTCGGACTGCTCGGCGACGCCATAGGCGACATCGACGTCAGAGGGGAGATGGAGACTAAATTCCGACTCGGCAAAGACACGGTGCGCATCAATGTCAACGGTTTCTTCCGCAACATCGAGCCGAACTACATGCTCGACCATTACGTCGGCAACCACTTCATATGGAACAATGACTTCGGCAAAATACGCAGTTTCCGTGCCGAGGGCCGGCTGTCGATACCCTGGACTCGCACCGAGCTGCGCGTGGGAGTGGAGAACGTGCAGAACCAGATATATTTTGACTCCGACTGCATGCCGCGCCAATATGGCGGCAATGTCCAGGTATTCTCGGCCGCCATAGAGCAGAAGCTCCGCTTCGGCATCTGGAACTGGAACAACACCGTGACTTACCAGAAGACATCGGATTCCTCGATCACTCCGCTGCCTGAACTGAGCGTCTACAGCAACATGTTCCTCTATTTCCACGCGTTCAGGGCGCTGACAGTGCAGATTGGCTTCGACGTGGACTGGTACACGAAATACACCGGACTCGCCTACCAGCCGGCCACCATGACATTCCACACCCAGGGAGCGGACGCCGTCAAGGTCGGGAATTTCATAAATTCCAACGTCTATCTGACATGCAAGCTCTATAAGGTCCGCTTTTTCGTGATGTGCAGCCACCTGAATCAGGGATGGTTCTCAAAAGACTATTTCTCGCTGCCCCACTACCCTGTCGATCCGAGGCAGTTCAGACTCGGCCTCTCGATTGACTTCGCCAACTGATCGGTCACGAAGACGAGACAAACTATATTATAAGAAAGACTCCGAGCCACAGTGGCTCGGAGTCTTTTATATTCATTCGGTCCGTTCGGATTATTTCAGAACGCCGAGACGCTTGCCGACGCTTATGAAAGCGGCGATTGCCTTGTCGAGCTGCTCGCGTGTGTGGGCAGCGGAGAGCTGCACGCGGATACGGGCCTGGTCTTTCGGAACGACAGGATAATAGAATCCGGTAACGTATATGCCTTCTTTCTGCATTTCGGCAGCGAAATCCTGCGAGAGTTTCGCATCATAGAGCATCACGGCGCAGATCGCGCTCTGTGTGGGCTTGATGTCAAATCCGGCCTCGATCATGCGGGTACGGAAATACTCTACATTCTCCATCAGATGCGAATGAAGGTCGTCGCTCTCGCCGAGCATGCGGAACATCTCGATGCTCGCGCCCACGATAGAGGGTGCCACAGAATTCGAGAACAGGTAGGGACGCGAACGCTGGCGAAGCATGTCGATAATCTCTTTGCGACCGGTGGTGAAACCGCCCATGGCTCCGCCGAACGACTTGCCGAGCGTGCCGGTGAATATGTCGATCTTGCCGTAGCAGTCGAACTGTTCGGCCACACCGTGGCCTGTCTTTCCGACAACTCCTGCCGAATGGCTCTCGTCGACCATTACAAGCGCGTCATACTTTTCCGCCAGTTCACAGATTCTGTCCATCGGGGCCACATTGCCGTCCATCGAGAAAACACCGTCGGTGGCGATGATGCGGAAACGGCAGTCCCTGGCCTCCTGAAGGCAGCGTTCGAGATCGGCCATGTCGGCGTTCTTGTAGCGGAAACGCTTTGCCTTGCAGAGACGGACACCGTCGATGATGGAGGCGTGGTTGAGCGAATCGCTGATGATGGCGTCTTCCTCAGTGAAAAGAGGCTCGAACAGACCGCCGTTGGCATCGAAACATGCCGCGTAAAGAATTGTGTCCTCAGTCTTGAAATATTCGCTGATTGACTTCTCCAGCTCCTTGTGAAGATCCTGTGTGCCGCAGATGAAGCGCACTGACGACATGCCGTATCCACGGTTGTCCATAGCTTTCTTCGCAGCTTCGATAAGACGGGAGTTATCAGCGAGACCAAGGTAATTGTTGGCGCAGAAGTTCAGAACTTCCCCTTTGGCACCCTCGACCTCGATGTCGCTGCTCTGGGGTGTGACGATGACACGCTCGTTTTTGTAGAGACCGGCATCCTTGATGTCCTGAAGCTCCTTTTCAAGATGTGCTTTGAAATTCTTATACATGATATTAGTTCTTTGATTGTTGACACAAAGATAATAAAAGACTCCCGATTTTTCATCTTTTTCATTAATTTTTTTTATTTTTGCATCTGAATCATGAAACGTCCGGCCAAACCGGTCCAAAGTATTCCGGCAAGGCGGGACTATCCTTAAATTTATACCCTAACAATGAAGAATATACTTGTGATCGGAGGCACCGGCCAGATCGGATCCGAACTGATTATGAAGCTGCGTGGCATCTATGGCAACGCGAACGTGGTGTGCGGATACATTCCCGCCGCTCCTCCCAAAGGAGAACTCGCCGAGAGCGGACCCGCCGAGATCGTCGACATCACCAACCCGCAGCAGATAGCCGATGTCGTAAAGAAATATGACATCGACACCATATACAATCTCGCCGCCCTTCTCTCGGCTGTAGCCGAGGCCAAGCCCCAGCTTGCATGGGCCATAGGTGTCGGAGGTCTCTTCAACACTCTTGAGGTGGCCCGCGAGCATGGCTGCGCCGTCTTCACACCGAGCTCAATCGGATCATTCGGTCCGGAGACTCCGCATGTCAAGACTCCTCAGGACACCATACAGCGTCCCGCCACAATCTACGGCGTCACCAAAGTGAGCGGCGAGCTTCTCAGCGACTATTACGCACGCCGCTTCGGCGTCGACACCCGCTCGGTACGCTTCCCCGGCCTCATATCATACACCACACTTCCCGGCGGAGGCACCACCGACTATGCGGTTGACATCTACTACTCCGCCGTAAAGGGAGAGAAATTCAAATGCCCCCTGAAACCGGGGACATTCATGGACATGATGTACATGCCCGACGCGCTCCGCGCCGCAATCGAGATCATGGAGGCCGACCCGACACGTCTCGTTCACCGCAACTCTTTCAATATCGCGTCAATGAGCTTCGACCCGGAGATCATCTTCAACAAGATAAAGGAATATGTGCCCGGGTTCGAGATGGAATACGACCTCGACCCGCTGCGCCAGAAAATCGCCGATTCATGGCCCGACTCACTCGACGACACCTGCGCACGCACCGAGTGGGACTGGAAACCGGAATACGACCTTGACGCCATGACTCAGGACATGCTCGTCAATCTCCGCAAGAAACTTCTTGTGTGACGCAAAAGCAACACAAACAAAAGGCCGCTGATTCCCAATGATTCAGCGGCCTTTAATTTTATTAATCTCCGTCAGAGCGTCAGAACATATCTCTTTATATCATTCCCCTTCCTGAGCCTGACCGGAACGGTCTTTGTGCAGACGGATCAGGTTGATCTTCTCATGTAGCATCGGGACGCGGCGTTCAAGACGGCTCAGCTCGCGTGTACTCTTGTAGAAACGATACGTGTAGGCTATCATGCGTGCGTTTTCAGCCGGGATATTCCACGTCTGCACAGGCTTCCCCTGCATATAAGTGACCTTGAGCGGATTCAGCTCGTTATCCGATATGACACCGCCAATGGAATCTGCGGCCGGACCGGTGAAGAGGACTGTGGTCAGTGCCGCAGTGCGGTAGTTGAGAGCCTGGTCGTTGGGAACGACCGTCGACGTCGCCGTATCCGCCGGGCCCTGCACTACGATACAGTCGAACGGCTTGCCCGACAGGGCGGCCACAAGCTCGAACTGGCCGTTGTCGTTGATCCTCGCCACAAGCCCCGTGGAAGAAAGCGGATACTTGTTTTTAAATGAATTCAGAATCATATACGACCCGGCCTCTCTCGGATTGGAGACTGTGGCGAAATCGCCGACCCATCCGTTGATCTGCGAACGAAGCGTTGAAATACGTGAATCGCACGAATCGATCTCCTGTCTGATGATCTCGATCGAATCCGACAATGCCCGGTCGTAATCGGCTTTCGCCTTCTCGCCCTCATCTGTTCTCGACACACATGAACACATAAGCGAGACAGCGGCCACTCCCAATAAAAATCCTTTAATTTTCATAACCCTGTATTTTTTTTAGACCCTGACGACATCTTTCACGCCGCGCACGGTCTTTATCTTCTTAACAAGCGTGGTGAGCTGACGGTTGTCGGAAACCCCTATCACGAGATAACCCTGGAACATGCCGTCGTGCGAATCGATCGAGATGTTGCGGAGCGCGACTCCCTGCTCGTGCGAGATGATCGACGTGATGTTGGTTACGATACCGATGTCGTCATTGCCCACCACCCTGAGAGTGGCCGGCAGCATCTGCCCGGTCTTGCCGCTCCAGTCCGCACGGATCACGCGATAAGGATAACGATCCTTTATATGCGCCGCGTTGGGACATGAGTTCTTATGGATCTTCACCACGCCGTCGCTTGATATGAAACCGAACACGTCATCCCCATATATCGGGTTGCAGCATTTGGCAAATCGGTAGCTGAGTCCGTCGATCGACTTCTCCCCTATCACGAGCACGTCGCTGCGGGCGCCGGCGGAATCATCGTTCTGGCGGATCTCGAACTCCTCGGCCGACACATGTTCAGCCTCCGACTGCGGCGAGAGAAACGCCGTGTATGAGTTCAGGAACCGCCCCGGATCGACCTTGTCTGCGCCGAGATCGGCATAGAAGTCGAGCGCGAACTTATAGCCCATCTTCTTGATAAGCTTCATGATCACGGCTTCCTCCAGTTCGATCTTGCGGTTTTTTGCACGCCGGGCCAGTGCCTCCTTGCCGAGGTCGGCAAGACGCTGCTTCTCTTCGTTGAGGCTCTGCTTGATCTTGTTGCGGGCCTTTGAGGAGGTGACGATGTTGAGCCATTCCTGTTTGGGAGTCTGCGAGGCGGCGGTAACGATCTCGACCGTATCTCCGTTCTGTATCTTGTAATTCAGTTTACGGAGCTGGCCGTTGACGATCGCGCCTGTGCATCTCGCTCCGACATTCGAGTGGATATGGAAAGCGAAGTCGAGCACGGTAGCACCTCCGGATAGCCTGAAAAGGTCGCCTTTCGGAGTGAACGCGAACACCTCCTTGCCGAACGGATCCATGTGGATGTTCTTCATCAGCTGCATCGGCCCGGCATCGGCGGTCTCGAGTATGTCGCGGATATTGTTCATCCACTGGTCGGTGCCGTCAGCTTTGCCCCCTTTGTATCGCCAGTGGGCGGCAAGACCTTTCTCGGCCACAAGATCCATGCGTCGGGTGCGGAACTGCACCTCCACCCATTTGTTGTCCGGCCCCATCACTGTGGCGTGAAGCGACTCGTATCCGTTGCTTTTGGGAATCGAGATCCAGTCGCGCATGCGTGCCGGATTTGCGGTGTACATATCGGCGACAATCGAATAGGCAAGCCAGCAGTCGCTTTTCTCCTTCGCGCCCTCCGAATCGAGAATGACGCGTATGGCGAAAAGGTCGTATATGCCGGGCAGATCGACTTTCTGCTTCCGCATCTTGTTCCAGATCGAAGAAATCGATTTGGTGCGTCCCTTTATCTCGAATTTCAGGCCGGCTTTCTCCAGCTCGCTTCTGACAGGATCGATAAATGCCTTGATATAAGCCTCGCGCGAACGCTTTGTCGCATTCAGCTTGTGAGCTATCTGCGTGTAGATCTCACGGTTGGTATATTTGAGCGACAGATCCTCGAGCTCACCCTTTATCTTATAGAGTCCGAGCCTGTGGGCGAGCTGGGCATAAAGACAGTTGGCCTCGAAGGCCACATTGCGCACCCATGCGTCGTCGGGATGCA
This sequence comes from uncultured Muribaculaceae bacterium, assembly GCA_947176745.1. Taxonomy (GTDB): domain Bacteria; phylum Bacteroidota; class Bacteroidia; order Bacteroidales; family Muribaculaceae; genus Lepagella. Next base: position 16,559 of record CAMWRV010000002.1, on the reverse strand, counting down.
GGTTGATGCTCCGCATCAGCACGAGGCTCTTGACTATCATCATTATGATGACCCGGATGTCATGGGCCAAAGAGATGACGAGGCCGCGGAAATTGTCCTGGTTGGTGGCCGAATTGCGGTTGCTGAAGCGGGCCACCTCCTCAAGTCCGCGATGCAGACCGGCAATGTCGGCTCCCCATCGCGACTCCACATCCTCCACACTCAACACCCCTTGCTTGACAAGAGGATGCAGCAGAATGGCTATAAGTATGTTGTGGTCAGGATCGACCATCTCGGCAAAAGCTATCGCGGTCTTAAGCGTGAGTTCCGCTACCGGAAGCCCCTTGTCATCATGTGCGGAGAGTCCGTGTCGCATTGATTCGCGGAGCACTGCTGAAAGAGATTCGATCTCTTCCGGAGTGAGACGGCCTTCAAGTAGAGACCGCAGACGTGATGCAAGAGAGAAAAGAACCTTTCTTTCTGCGAGATTCAGGGTGTCAGTGATATTCGTTTCCATAGCTAAAATATATTCAGACAGGGCACGTCGTGTGATGCAAAGTTAGCAAAAAATCCGGTTCGCGGAAACCGGATTTTTCAAAAAACGTCTAAAAACGTGACTCATTCCCACTATTTGGCCGTAATTTGTTGTTATATGTTGGGAGGGTGATGCCGAAGTCCCCTCAAAACCGCTATAACGCTATGAGAAAACTGCCCATATTGATTCTTCTGTCGGCTGTTGTGCTTGCCGCCTTCGGCTGGGACGTTAACGAGAAATACACCGGTCCGAAGACACCCGAGACCGACACCACATGGCACGACGACATTCTTGCCGGCTACGAGGCACGCTATGTCAACCAGGGCGAGGCCTTCGACGGGCCATGCCGGTCAACTATCGTGCGGCTCAGAAATCCGCACCCCACAGGCCGCGCGTATCTGTACGTGCACGGATTCAACGATTACTTCTTCCAGTCTGAGATGGGGCGCATATTCGTTGATTCCGGCTACGACTTCTATGCTGTTGATCTGAGACGCTACGGGCGCAGCCGCGAACCGTGGCAATATCCGTTCAACATCCGCGACATGCGGGAGTATTTCGCCGACATCGACTCGGCTCTCGCGCAGATCCGCCGCGACGGCAATACCGACATAACTCTCTCGGGGCACTCCACAGGAGGTCTGACCGTGCTCTATTTCGCAGCCGAGAAGGGGAAGGAATGCGGAGTCGACAGAGTTGTCACTGACTCACCGTTTCTCGAATGGAACTACAACGCGTTCATGCGCGACATCGGGGCTCCGACAGTGGGTTTTCTCGGCAAGATATTCAAAAACGCCAAGGTGAAACAGGCGCACTGCGACGGATACGCCTACAGTCTGCTCAAGCAATACCACGGCCAGTGGGAATACAACACGGACTGGAAAATGACATATTCTCCTCCGGTCACATTCAGCTGGGTCGGCGCCATCAACAGCGCGCAGAGCAGGCTGATGAAAAAGCGCGGAGATATATCGGTGCCGATCCTTGTGATGCACAGCAGCCGCAAGATCGAGGGATGCGGATGGACTCCGGAATTTCAGACCGGCGACGCGGTGCTCGACCCTGCGATGATCCGGGAGCGCGGTCTCAGACTCGGCCACGAGCGCATGGTCTGCACCATCGACTCAGGCATACATGACCTCATACTGTCAGAGCCTGGGCCACGCGCCGCCGCATACGACACAATCTTCCGGTTTCTGCGCACATACGCACCGGAAGACTGATTTTTAGAGCGTTCTTATTTCTCTTATTTCTCTTCTTTCTCTTCGGCGAAGAGTTCGGCGGGGGTAAGGATCTCAAGCGCGCGGGCGCCGTTGCGTGTGCCTGTCAGATAGGCTATGCGGTCATTCTCGCCGATATGGTCATCTTTTACGATCTGGCGCACGGCCTGGGTGGAATGCCCGGGCGTGAACCCTTCCGATTCAGGGATCAGATATGCGGTCACACCATAGCTAAGGGCAAGCCAGCGCATCACACACTGATTGTGACATATCGCGAATGTAGGGTTATTGCCGCGGAACGATGCGATGAAGCGGGCCGACACTCCTCGGTAGGCATCGGTGAAGATAGCCTTGGTGTTGAGCTTGGCCTCCGACAGGACGGCCTCATGGGCGAGGAATGATGTTATGTCGCGATCCACAAGGGGGGGCACATCCATGTTGTCGCGAAGCGACGACTCCACTTCTCTCGCCACACTTGTCATAGTGCGCACGGCCTCGACCGGATATTTGCCGTATGCGGTCTCGCCCGAAAGCATCATGGCGTCGGCACGCTGGTAAACGGCGTTGGCCACATCGGAGATCTCGGCGCGCGTCGGACGCGGATGCTCGATCATGGTGTGGAGCATCTGGGTGGCCACGATCACAGGCTTGTGGGCGGTGATGCACTTGCGTATCAGCATGGCCTGTATGCCGGGTATACGCTCTGCCGGGACCTCGATGCCGAGGTCGCCGCGAGCCACCATAATGCCGTAAGAGGCGTCGAGAATACCGTCGAAATTGTCGATGCCCTCCTGATTCTCTATCTTTGATATAATCTTGGTGTCGGCGCCATACGAATCGAGAATCTCCTGCACTTCCATGACGTCTGCGGCGGAACGCACAAATGAATGAGCAATGAAATCCACTCCCAGCTCGACGGCATAGCCGATATTTCTCCGGTCTCGCTCGGTGACAGCCGGCAGATCTATGCTTACCCCGGGAAGATTGACACTTTTTCTCGAACCGAGCACTCCGTCGTTCTCCGCAACTGCTGTAAGCACACCATCATCGGAACCGATGACCTTGAAGGCCACTTCTCCGTCGTCGATCAGAATTCTGTTGCCTGCGGTAAGAACCGATGCTATCGAAGGATAATTGAGACATATGCTCTCACGGGAAGTTTTGCCTTCGGGATCGCCCGAGATCTTCACTACATCGCCGGTCAGAAATGTGACCGGATTGCCGTCGGCTGTTACAGTGGTCCTTATCTCCGGACCTTTGGTATCCATCATTATAGCGAGAGCCGGAGAGGCCTGGCGTGTGTTTTCCACTATGGTTCTGAAACCTTCGAAGTCGAGATGCGCCGAATTCATGCGCACCACATTTACGCCGGCTTCAGCCAGAGACTTTATAAATTCCGTATCACAACGCTTGTCGGAAACGGTTGCGACTATTTTTGTATATTTCCGCATGACCTGAATATGTCTTCTTATTTTCGAAATACAAAATTACAGACTTTTGGCGAGACAGCCAAACCGAATTTACCACTTGAGCATGTCTTGAACACGTCTTGCCGCCGTTTGCACTTAGACCCCATCCCACAAAAAATGTTAATGCAGGTGTCTTGATATATACAGGGGTCTTGATATATAACAGACTGCACAAACGATCGGTCCATACGATCAAATTCAGTTTATGGTATCTCCTAACCCTAATTTAGGGATATCACTAATTTTTAAACCTCGCTCACACATTTAAGAATTAAAAATTTTGTATGCATTCCGAACTGCCCTAATTTTACAATCAGGATGTCGCACAGTCGCAAAGATTCTTAGACGAACTTCCTGACAATCATTTCAACCATTATAAACTCGAATTTGACATGAAGAAAAAGATCACATTGTGCACTCTGTGCGCCGTCATGCTGCTGAGCCCCTGCACAGCCGAGGCCCAGTTTCTCAAGAAGCTCGGCAAGGCGGTCAACGAGGTGTCGAACGCGATCGGCAAGAACGATAAGAAAAGCAGCAGGAAACAGAAAGAAAGCACGGCCCGGAGAAGCGACAGCGAATCTGCCGACAGTGATATGAACAGCTCTGAGACCGGAAACCAGTCTTATGGCGACGAGTATGTCTACGTGTCAATCTATGAAGATTACTTCCTGACTTCATCGGGCGAAAAGATAAAGCCCGAAAAACAGTTCGTCACCGGCATATATAGCCAGGATGAGGCGTGGCCCCGGTTCGACAACGGCCGGTTTATGGCAAAAACCGAAGATGACCGCGCTGCGATTTTCGACAAACAGGGCAAGATTGTCAATAATTTTGGCAAAGGCTATTCGATGGCTGTCGGTTTTAAGGACGGAATCGGAATATTGGTCAGAACTCTGAATGTAGCTCTATCCAAAGGGATGGCGATACCCGGAATCTACCTCCGCGCCCACGACTTTCATGAGCTCCGGTATTCCTTCGGCGATGACGGTGTGACAGCGGTCCGCGACGGAGTCATCAACGACAAGGGTGAATATGTAGCGATATTCAAACAGAATGAATTCTGAGTCCGACACATCACAAAGCGCATAATCCGACAGCATGCCGGATCGGCCGGAAACACATTTTTCACACAATTCGAAGAGTGTTTATGTTCTTTTCATTAACTTTCAGAAAAAGGCAATAACCATCTTAAACAAGACTTGACATGAGTTTTCCTTCAAACCACTTGATTATTTTGATTACTATTCTCACTATTGCTATGGGATGTGCCCGCAAAGACAAAGTGAGTGAATCAGAAGAACAGGCACTCTTCGAACGTGTGAATTATCTCGGAGCCGAAGGCCGCTACGATGACGCGGTGAGCTTGAGCGACTCGATACTGGACTCAGGACTTCAGCTGAGTGATTCCGTCAAAGCATACATAATGATCGAGCGCAACGTCGCTCTCATGAATGCCGGGAAGGTTGACGCGGCAGCCGCCTATGCAGACACCCTCGCAGCTTTCGGCCGCGAACGACATATCGCCGAGGCCGTCAGCAACGCTTATCAGATAAAAGGGGTCGCACTGCGCCGGGAGGGCAGATTCGATGAAGCCGTCGAGACCTACTCCCAAGGCCTCAAGGTTTCGGAAGAAGCCGGAGATGTCGAGATGGAGCAGTCATTTTATGATCTTCTCGCGATTGTCTACGGTCAGAGCAAGCGTCCGAAAGAGGCGGAGAAATTCTCTGTCAAGGCAATCGAACTTGCCCGGCAGCTGAATGACTCGAATGCGGTGATATCGTCGGTCTCGACTCTCGGTTCGATTCTTGCCACCGACGGCAGAAACGAAGAGCTTATCAGTATGCTGAGATCATATGCACCCTACGCCGAGGGCGCGGTGCCCCTGCTGAAGATCAAATATCTCACTCCCCTCTTCCACGCGCTGATCAAAACCGATTCACTGCAGCAGGCAGCTGAAGCGATCGCCGAGGCACGTGCCATCACGGCGATGTTGCCTCCGGAGCACCAGGCAAGCATTGCGGTGGAATATGCCGACGCTCTGCTCGCCGGCAGAACGGGCGACTTCAGTCGGCAATGGCGACTCTACAGTCACATCGACTCTCTTGGAGTGCCGGGATCGCTTGAATCCGAGACTCTTCATGACCGCGCCATATGTCTGCATTCGCTCGGGCGCTACAAAGAGGCGTCGGATATGGAGCGCAAGGCATTCGAGGCTCTTGACTCGATACGGTCTTCGGAATCGCAAAGGCAACTGTCGGAATTCTACGTGAAATATGACACATTACAGAAAGAACTTGAAATTCAGAAGCTTCACAACCAACGCATGCTTTGGATATCAATTGCAGCAGGGCTTGCCCTGCTGACTGCAATCTTCATAATAACGGCCATCGGTGCGCGTCGGCGCATACGCATACGCCATGAACTCGAAAGAAACCGCGACTATCTGCGCGGCCTCGAACAGGAACGGGCGCGAATGGGGCGTGAACTCCACGACAACATTGCCGGACGCCTGCTCGGAATGCAGTTCCAGCTTGACTCGCTTTCGCACGAGGAGACCGTGTCGAAACTGTCGGAGATCGGGCGCGACGTCCGCCGCCTATCGCACGAACTGATGCCGCCTGAGTTCCAGTATGCATCGCTCACGCAACTGCTCACCGACTTCATGGCTGATTTCAACGTCACCCACCGACAGTGCCATCTCATACTAACCGACGAGGGTTCGTTCGACTGGAATTCGGTTGACAACTCCGTGGCCATGGAACTCTACCGAATGGTGCAGGAAGGTGTGAACAATGCCCTGCGTCACGCCAATCCGACTGAGATCAGGATCATTCTTGACGGAAGCGACAAGTATGAGCTGACGATCGAAAACGACCTCAACAATGTCGACACTCCGGTCATCGGAGAATCGGATCTGAAGACTCTCAGAGCGCGTGCCAAAGTAATAAACTCCGAGATCTCCGCGTCGTCAAATGCAGGATTCTTCTCGCTGCACATAACTCAAAAATAGAAATTACACAAAGAAGTTGTCCAAACCTGTTTTGCATGAATACAATACTGGCAGTCGATGACCATCCGATAGTCCTCGAGGGCTTGAAAAAATATCTTGAGAAAAACGGTTATAACGTACTGACGGCCTCTACACCGAGAGAGGCCGTCAATCTGGCTGCAAATGTTCCGGCAATCGACACATATGTGATCGACATGGCCCTTCAGGAACCGTCTGACGGCCTGGAACTGGCGAAGACCCTGCGGGAAAGAGACATTCGCCGCCCTACGGTGATCTACACCATGCACGAAGAACTCTGGAACATCCGCGCCATGGAAATGGCAGAGGTGGAGGGAATTGTGCTCAAAGGTGATGATCTCGCCGAACTCCTCCAGGCCATACGCATGGTCGAGAAAGGGAAATCCTACCGCAGTCCACGCTACAACAGCCGCTATTCATCGATAATGAAATCGGAGGGAATACTCTCCACGCTCGACACAAAAGTGCTTGAACTGATCAGCGCAGGCAACAGCAGCCGCGACATAGCCAAAGAGCTTTTCATCTCGGAGAAGGCGGTTGAATACCACCGCTCCAACATACTGCGCAAACTGAATTCACGAACCATGAACGAAGCCGTGATCCGCGCCATGCACCTCGGCATTCTGAAATAATACATTAGAAGAGCTGGTTCGCGTTCTGACGCAATAAAACCGGGCAGCGACAAGCTGCCCGGTTTTTTGATTGCGGTGTTGAGATCAGCGTATGACCACCTTCTCGGCGCGATTGCCCGATACGCGGATATAGAGTCCGGACGCTGGATTGTCGACACGAACGCCCTGCAGATTGTAGTATACCGCAGGACGCGTGTTGTCGCCCGATATCGTGGATACTGAACTGGGAATGTCTTCCGGTAATTTCAGACTGAACGACTCAGACTGATTTACTGGTGTGACTGCATCGTTATGGGCGATATGGAAAACTGGCAATGAATCGCCGTCGCAGTCGAACGACGAGGATGCCCTAAGCTCACCGTTCTCAATTTTAGCAAACGCCCCGGGATAGACTGCGATCGCATCTTCCAACGCCATTCCGCTGTTGAGAAAATCCATAACCTTGTGTGAGACTTCCAATATCTCTCCATCATGACGGACCCCGGTTACGATCTTCGGGAAATAGGCATAAGCATCGTCAACTATATAGAATTCGATCAGGCCCGGAGCCACATGACGGTAGTCTGCATGCTGCCAGTGGAGATATGGGTTGACTATCCTGTAATGGTCGGGATTGTCGGTATCCCGCTCCAACACGACATCCATACAGGCAGGAAGCGCGCCGGGAAAGAACGAGGCGAGAAAGTCATCGGTGAATGTTATATAGCCGGTAGATTCCCAGCTGTAAGGATCCTCCTGAACGGCATCGGGAAACTCGATGCGGAACCGTCCATGAGGGTTGCTATTATAGATATAGGAACCGTCCAACGTAAAGATCACCGGATATGTACCCTCAAAGACGTCTGCAGCAGTAATGACACCGTTCTCATATTTCAGCATAGAATCCGGATACTTTTCATACACAGCCCGATGTCCGTGGTTTAAGATAAGGTCTCTGACATTCATAACAGAAACAAATTCCACATTAATTTTCACACCTGTGTTAAATTCCATGAAGTAAGCGTATTCATCGTCGATAACATAGAATTCAAACAATCCTCGCCCTGTATGAGTCAACGTCGGGAAACAGTCGGCATAGGGATCCGGTATGCAATAATGGGTTGGATCGTCAGCATCCTGCATTATCTCTACATCCATGGAGTTGAATTCTAAAATACCTAACATGGGATAGATGATATCGTCGGTATATTTCCCGGTGCCGAGGCTGACCCAATTGGTCTGAGGAATGACAGCATCGGGCAATGTAATCGTCAGGCCACCTCCGCTATTGGCATAGAACAATTCTCCTGCCCATTCACTAAAAAAGCTATAACTTGAAGCTACATTCGAAAGAAAGTATGCCGGCTGACGAATCACACCATTTTCATACGTTGCAAAAGCCGAGGGCATATTTTCCATTATTGTTTCGAGGCCGTAGTTCTCTATAAGAGGGCCGGCATTGTTTGTGACTTTCACGAAATAGCCATCGCCTACAACAAAATAGCTCTCATCTACGAACTCTACACCAGTGTTGAAACTCTCGATATAGACGTACCGGTCATCATAGACGTGAAACACCAGATAATTGGTAATCTCGTCATGATAGACCACGTCGTCATCCGGTAGTGTCCAGTTGGCGTATGGGTTTACGATGCGGTACGTGTTGGGATCCGCGTCGTTCTGCTCGATTTCCACCTCGAATGTCGAGGGCTCGACTCCAACAAAGAAATCTGAAAGGATTGTATCGGTCATAGTTCCGGTTCCGATCGGAGTCCAGCTGTCAGACTCGGTATCGGGCCCGGTCTCAGGCTCTGTTTCGGATTCTGACCCGGACTCTGACCCGGCCTCTGTTTCTTTCAGCGGAGTCTTTTGAGAGGGAGCGGTAAAAGACACGGCCTCTCCGTTTGCATTCATGAGGCCGATTGACGGCGATCCTTTCAGGGTCAGCTTTTCGGGATCGGCTGTTAGCGTCTGTGCGCGCTGCGCATTGACAGCCGTCGCGGTTCGGCCCGTGACGACGGCGTTGTCCGAAACTCCGCTTGCCGCGGAAGCGCTCAGAACAAGCACGCTTACCAATAGTGCATAAGGTTTGATCATAAAAATTATAAATTGATGAATGATAAGTTATAAATTCAAGGATTGAGTGTCGGGATAAGAATTGACACTCAGATTGCGACGACGGCAAGTAAGCAAATATAAGGGTGTTCAGACTGATGTGTTTAGAAGCATCAGTCTGAACACCGCAACAATCATTATCTGATTCGTTACTTATTATCTGATTCGCTTCAGGAGGCGGTGGCCGGCGGGAGTGACGATGGTCAGGATGCAGTTGCGGCGTGATGGGTCGAGACTGATCTCAAGCGGAGAGTCTGTGTCACGCCACGTTCCGCTGTACACAACCATTCCGTCAACCGTTATGATCTCTACCTGACTGTCCGGTTCGAGACTGTCGGCTGTGAGAAGGACAGATCCTGATGCCCGCGAAACACTTACGTCCATTAGCCAGCTTACGTTCTCCACTCCGCTGCCGACCGTCACGCTGAACGGAGCAGCAAACACCATATTGTAGCTCCTTCTGCCCCGATGGAGACATTGTCGCATGTCGCGGTGGCGACTCCCTCGTTTGAGATTCCGTTTTCCTGCAGGAAATAACCGGGACCCTTCAGGGTCACTTTTTTATTGACGATAATATCGCCGTAACTTGTCTCTGAAGCCTCGACGATTATGACGTCACCTTCCGATGCTGCCTCGATGGCATCCTCTATGCTGGTGAACTGCGCCCCGGCACTTGCCACATTGTTCACACGAAGGGTATCTGCCGAAACACCGGCCGCAACCATCAATGCGCCGGCAGTAATTATCATTTTTGCGTTCATTATTAAGGTTTGATTGTTATTTTATACGGTTCTTGTATTCAGTTTCAGAAAAGGCTCTCATGAAGTTCCACCTCGACTTCCTCGGTTCCCGCACCTCCGCAGCGGCGGCACACACCGGGATCTTTCGAGCATTTGCGGCACACGGCCGGATTGAAGAAGCCGTCGCCGTCGCAGTGCTGGCAAAGTCCTTCGCCGTCACAGGCACTGCAGTCATGCGTCGAAGTGGCGGAAGGTCCGCCGAACAGGCCGCCCAGCAGACTGCCCATCCCGCCCTTCGAACTCTTGCCCGAGCCTCCGCCGAACAACTGGCCCAGCATATGTCCGGGGAGGTCCTGCTTGTTGATATTGATCTGCGAGGGATCGATGTTTATGGTCTGTTCGGCCAACAGCGAATTTTCCTCTGCCGCCGGATACATCACCATGGCCGAGAAGCTGATAGTCTGCACTTTCTCTCCATCTCGAATCACCCAACCATATGGAATCGGGATCTTGACTTCCGACGAGGCACTACCGGAAGCCGGAGTGACAGCTCTCATGCTTATAAGGTCTCCCATATTGTCGCGAAGAGTGTAGCCGTCGGCACTCAGAGGCATAAGGGCGCAAATGACCCGCTGCCCGCCAAGACCGGTCGAAGCCAGACTCATTGTCACTTCAAGGTGCATACCGGCCTGATCGAGCATAAGATCTCCGTTGTCGGACATGCGGAACACACGGTCAGAAATCCCGATATTGTCTATCCGAAGCCCCTTGATTTCAGCTTTTCCCGCCGGTGATCCGGCACTTCGGGAAGCACCCTGCACTCCACGGCGGGTCTGACTGACGGCAGACGCCGACAACCCGACGAGGGCAAAAACGCATACAACCGATATGCCGGTAAGAAGTCGTTTCATGATGTTTAGGTTTAGATGATTGGAATTTGAGTTTATAATGGATGATTGGTTGTAAGTCTGACTGTCCCGCAGATTCAAGCGAATTCTTACGGAAGCTATCTGTATTTTGCGGCAAAATTAAACAACAGGTCGTAATATTTCAAATCAAAACTCAATTTTAACCACTGACAATTAATAATTTAGGGATTACCCTAAATTATATTGAGGATTTGCACGGATTTAGACCCCACCCCACAAAAATATGTCAGACACCGAAAGAAAGGCGCCCTCTCGGACGCCTTTCCACGATTCCACTATAAACTATATCTAACTAAACTTTGCACATCCAGCCATTCTCACGAATCCCTGGATGATCCATCCATATTGCTTTGTACCTATAAAACGAATCATCACCGCGAGGGTTGCATATGTTTTGTTTAATTGCCTCCTTTTATATTTTCTTTACCAAAACAGATAGTACATCAACCGAAATTTAACAATTTGCGAACATTCACCATCACTTTAATGCATATGCAATGAGATTTGGAATATTATTGCTATATTTGCGGACAAATATACACCCCGAGAAAACCGGAGCAGCAAGCAAGACAAAATGCAGGATATATATAATGATGTGGCGGCGAGACTTGGTCTTAGTCGCAGAAGTGTGGAAGCGACATCGCGTCTTCTGGACGAAGGAGCCACAGTGCCGTTCATAAGCCGTTACAGAAAGGAAATGACAGGCTGTCTCGACGAGACAGCGATCAGAGCCATTGAATCGACTCTAAAATCAGTAAGAGAACTTTTTGCACGGCGAGACTTTGTAAGAAAGGCCATAACTGACGCTCAAGCCATGACTCCTGCAATCTCGGCACGCCTTGACAATGCCGTGACACTTACTGACGTCGAAGACATCTACGCCCCTTTCAAACCTAAAAAACGCACACGCGGCACAATGGCACGCGACAAGGGTCTCGAACCTCTTGCCAAAATGATAATGGCCGCCAGAAATCCTGACTGTTTTGCTGCGGCAGAACGGTTTGTCGGTAAAAACGGAGTCCGAGACACAGAGGAAGCACTTGCCGGAGCAAGCGACATCATAGCCGAATGGGCGTCGGAAAACACCCGCCTTCGCAACATTACCCGCAACGCCTACCAGCGCACGGGACGCATAGTCTGCGCACCCGCCAAAGAGAAGGATGCTGAGCTTGCCGCCTCCCCTTATTCGCAATACGCGGATTTTTCGCAAAGCGTCCGCCGAATATCCTCGCACCAGTATCTTGCAATAAAACGAGCCGAGCATGAAGGCCTGCTCAAAGTCAGATATGAGCTCGACAACTCAAGAGGATCGATCGAAGAGGCGCTCGCCGACTCGTTCATGCCGGCCAACGCAGCGGGGGAATGCGCATTGGTGATCGCCGGTGCGGTGGCCGACGCGTCGCGGCGTCTTATCCGCCCGTCGGTCGAGACTGAAGTATCGGCAGGTCTTAAGGAGAATGCCGACAGCGTGGCCATCGACATATTTTCCGACAACCTGCGCCAGCTTCTGCTCGCCGCGCCGCTTAAAGGGAGAAGAATCCTCGCCATAGACCCCGGATTCAGAACCGGATGCAAGGTAGTGGCACTCGACCCCCAGGGCACACTGCTCGACGACGCGGTGATATATCCCACCGTGCCGCGTAATGACATCGAAGGTGCACGGTCCACTCTTGAAAAGATGATCAGCAGGCACTCTCTTGACGCTGTGGCTCTCGGGAACGGCACCGCATCGCGCGAGACCGAAAGATTTCTACGCGAGTCGGGTCTTATAGACAACGACTCCATATTCGTGGTGAGCGAGGACGGAGCATCTGTCTACTCCGCATCGGATCTGGCCCGGCGGGAGTTTCCCGACAAGGACGTGACGGTGAGGGGCGCGGTGTCGATCGGACGCCGTCTTATCGACCCGCTCGCCGAACTTGTCAAGATCGATCCCAAGTCGATCGGTGTCGGCCAGTATCAGCACGACGTGGACCAGAACCGGCTGAAAAGCGCGCTTGACTATACGGTCATGAGCTGTGTCAACACCGTGGGTGTCGATGTCAACACCGCGTCAGAGAGTCTGCTGCAATACGTATCGGGAATCGGGCCGGCTCTCGCCGCAAACATAGTGGCATACAGAACCGCTAACGGACCGTTCACATCACGCGCCGAGCTCCGCAATGTGCCGCGTCTCGGAAGCAAGGCATTCGAGCAGAGTGCCGGCTTCCTCAGGATAAGCGACGGCTCCGAGCCGCTCGACAACACCGGCATTCACCCCGAGAGCTACAATCTCGTGGAGAAGATGGCCGCCTCGGTCGGCGCGCGTCCAGCCGACCTTCCGGCCAATTACGAACTGCTCGACAGAATAGACGTCGGAACTCTCGCCGAGAACGGCACAGGCGGTTACGAGACGATGTGCGACATAATCGCCGAACTCAGAAAGCCGGGGCGTGACCCGAGGCAGACCGACACTGAAGACCCGTTCGTGCCGGCCATAGATTCTTTCGACCAGCTGCGGTTAGGCCAGATCCTGCCCGGACTTGTCAGCAACATTACGGCATTCGGCGCGTTCGTCAATCTCGGCATACATGAGAACGGACTGCTCCACATATCGAAAATCGCAAGACGCAGACTCAACTCGGTCTCGGAAGTGCTGCGTCTCGGTCAGAAAATAGAGGTCGAGGTCATCGACCTCGACCCTGTGAGAGGACGCATCGGACTCGCGCTTGCAAATCCGTTGTGACTTTCATTCATGTTTCTCGCGGTCTGAAAGATAGAGACCGTCGATGATGCCGTCGGCCACACCTATTGTGGGCACTATGATTTTTTCAGCGCCGACAGTCGAGGCCACCGTCAGAAATATCTCCGCCGCCGGGATAATGACATCGGCTCGGTCGTTTCTCATGCCGTAGCGTTCCATACGTTGCTTGACACTGAGAGGTTTAAGCGTATGGTAGAGACGCGAAAGCTCCGACACAGGAAATGAGTCATTCTCCTTGTCTTTCACCTCAGCGAGTTTATACAGTTTATTGATATTGCCGCCGGATCCGATTATCGTGACATCGCTGAAACGCGTGGCTATGGCCGCCAGAAAGTCATGCAGTTCATCCCATTCGCTCTTTCTGACCCGCCCGGTCAGTATCCTGACCGTACCTATGTTGAAAGATCTCGACTCGATCAGAGTGCCGTTGTCGATAAAGTTCAGCTCAGTGCTGCCTCCCCCCACATCGACATAAAGGTATGACCCGGAATCCAGTCCTCCGCGCTCGATATGGTTGTCGTAGACAATGCGCGCCTCCTCCTCGCCTGCGATTATCTCGACCTCAATGCCGGTCTCCTTTCTGATACGTTTCAGCAGGTCGGGACCGTTGGCGGCATCGCGCATGGCCGAGGTGGCGCAGGCTCTCAGCCTGTCGACCTCATAGATACGTATAAGCTGCCTGTATGCCTTCATGAGCCGAACCAGGTTGTCGGCCTTCTTCGCCGAAACCTCACCCTTGGAGAACACATCGAAGCCGAGGCGGAGCGGCACTCGCAGAAGAAGGAGTTTCTTCAATGCCGGCACCGTTTCCACGGCGTCGGATTCCTCTCTTTTTATCAGAAGCCTGACGGCATTCGAGCCGATATCAATGGCGGCGTAAGTCTTTTCTTTCATCTGTTGTATTCTTTATATAGTTCCTCCTGCGAGCGGAACGGCACGCTCTCTCCTTCGACAACCCTGATCTCGTTCCGTCCCGACCCGTCGACTACGCGGGCCTGCACATTGTCGCGCAGTCCGAATTCGACTGTGCGCATCAGATCAGCCTTCAGGCCGCTGTCGTAAACCCTTGTCACGACTTCGATGCGGCGGTCGAGATTGCGGGGCATCCAGTCGGCCGATCCCATAAATGTCTTGTGTTCCCCTCCGGCACAGAAGATAAAGATTCGTGAATGTTCGAGGTAGCGGTCGATGATTCCCGCCGCGCTTATGTTCTCGCTCACCCCCTTGCATCCTGTCACAAGCGAGCAGTTGCCGCGGACAAGCAGATCGACCTTGACGCCCGCCTGCGAGGCCTTGTAGAGAAGCTTGGCCATCTCCTCGTCGGTGATGTGGTTGATCTTTATCCTGATCCATGCCTCTTTGCCGTTTTTGGCAGCCGCTATCTCATCCTCTATCAGCGAGCGAAAAGTCTCGCGCATATTGAACGGCGACACCAGCAGATTGTGGAAAGACTGAGCCTTGTAGGGGCGCCTGATGACGTCGAACACCTTTTCCACCTCTCCGGTAATGCGACGGTCGGCAGTCATCAGAAAATAATCTGTATATACCCGGGCGTTACCCTCATGGAAGTTTCCGGTGCCGACAACGGCGATATCGTTGCCGTCACGCCGCGATACAAGCGCAATCTTCGAATGTATCTTAAGACCTTCGACCCCGAAAATCACATTTACGCCGGCATCCTGCATCTTCTTGGCATAGTTTATGTTGCTCGACTCATCGAAACGCGCCAGAAGCTCCACTACCGCAGTGACTTTCTTACCGTTTCTTGCAGCGCAGATCAGAGCCTCTGCCACTTCGGAGTTGCGGGCAAGCCGATAGAGCGTTATTTTGATACTCCTGACCTCTTTCGACACAGCCGCCTCCTGAAGCAGACGGATCACATAATCGAACGTCTGGTAAGGAACATGGACAAACCTGTCTTTATCCGCTATCAGCCGCATCAGCGACTCAGTTCCCTTTATCTCAGGCGGAACACATGCCGGCCATGCCGGATATTTGAGATCCTTGCGGCATTCGGAAGGGAAAGACATGAAATCCTTATGATTCTGATAGCGTCCGGTCGCCTGGACAGTATCGAGCTTGTCGAGTCTGAGTTTCTTCATCAGTTGCCGCAGGAGTTCCTGAGGCATCTCCGAATTATAAAGCACCCTGAGGGCGGCGCCACGCTTGCGGCGGCGCACGGCCTTGGCGATCTTTTCCATCGGGCCGCCGTCGAGGTCATTGTCAATGTCGATTTCCGCATCTCTCGTAAACTTGAAGGAAAAAGCCCGGAATTCGGTGTAACCCATACCCGGAAAGATCATGGGCAGACAACATCTGACCACATCGTCGAGATACATAACGTAGCTGACCCCTTCGCGTTCGGGCAGCATGACAAACCGTCCGCACGTTGAAGAAGGCACTTCCATTACGGCATAATCGGTCTTCTTCTTCTCCCCCTTCAGCTCGACGGCGAGATAGATATGGCTGTCGCTCTCCTCGGAAAAGGCATTAAGTTTCGACAGCCACACCGGCGACATGAATCCGGATATCCGGTTGCGGAACAGGCATCTCACAAAATGCCGCTGGCTGTCGTCAAGCTCCGTCTCGTCAACGATCCTGATATTGTTCTCTGCCAGAGAATCCGACACACTCCTGACACACGCGGAATACTCCTCGGCCAGACGGGTATCCATCGATCCGAGGCGATGGAAAAGATCTGTGGCCCGAAGACGGTCGGCCTCCATCTCCTTCCCCTTCATATCGGCCACACGCGAGATCGTGGCCATTCTCACACGAAAGAATTCATCGAGATTGTTGCTGTATATGCCGAGAAACGACATTCTCTCAAGAAGGGGAACATCCTTGCGCCAGGCCTCCTGAAGAATGCGGTGATTGAAATACATCCAGCTGACATCCCTGTCGATATAGGGATATTTCTGTTGCTTATGGTCAGACATAGTGACGGAATAGTTTAGACCCCATCCCACAAAAAATGTTAATGCAGGGGTCGCAGATTTCGGTCAGATTTGACCTTGCAGGTGAAGGAGCATAGCGGGCTATGCGACTGAACCAAAAGGTCAAAGATGGCCGGAAGCTGCGATGATGCACCAACATGATTTGCCGGAGGGGTGTTCATTTTAATAGTGGTTTTAACTAAAATTTATTCAAGTTACCTCTGCCCGGCGTCTTTTCGGTAAATTCCGCCAAG
>CAMWRV010000001.1 GCA_947176745.1 uncultured Muribaculaceae bacterium | reverse complement strand
TTAAGAAACAATTTTAAACACTTCTTAGGTTTCGTAAATTAGTTTAAACAACTTCATTACCTGAATCTTCAAAAGGACAAATGGGAGCAAACAACAAGGGGATCGGAGTCGGGCGGGCAATAGCTCTGGTGATCGTATGCGCTGTGACGGTCTTCAATATCGCCGGCTGCATCTATCTCTTTCACTTTCTGCTCACGCCATGGTGGATTCCGGCACTGATACTGCTTCCGGCTGTTGTGGCGACCGCGCTTCCGGCCCGAGGCGTCTGGCGATGGATGACAGGCACCCGCAATGTGGCTGTCAATCTTATCTGCCATATTATCTTCACATTCCCCCTGCTGCTTTGCGCGGCACTCACCATTAACTACGCGACTTCAGGGAAGCATGCCACAAGAGAGGAAGTGGCCGTGACAAGAGTCTACAAAGAGACCAGATACAAGACCCGGCGTGTCAGCAGAAAAACGTATGTGCGGGGAGCGCCATATCCTGTCTACTTTATTGAAATCCGTTTCCACGATGGCAGGAGCAAGGATATCGAGGTTTTGAAGAAGACATACGACAGATTGTCCAAAGGAGACACGATCGGAGTCGATGTCTCAAAGGGAAAATTGGGAATGACCGTATTCGACGGCAGAGACCTTCAGTTGCCCGAGCGTGTGAAAAGCAGAAAAAAAGAGACATATCAGGAAAGACGGAGGCGAATGTACAGGGAACATGCCGACAGGGTTCTCCGCCGCAAAAACATAAACGACAATAGCGATGGCAAATAATCATAAAAGGACAGTCTTCATCACCGGTGCGACCGGAGTCATGGGGTTCGAGACCCTGAAGGAACTGTCGCTCAGACTTGACAGATTCGACCTACGCATACTCTCGCGTCCGGGCAGGAAGAACCGGAAGAAACTTGCACCCTTCATG
The DNA here is from genome assembly GCA_947176745.1 of uncultured Muribaculaceae bacterium. GTDB lineage: Bacteria > Bacteroidota > Bacteroidia > Bacteroidales > Muribaculaceae > Lepagella. Next base: position 116,939 of record CAMWRV010000001.1, on the reverse strand, counting down.
CGTATGGATGGTGTGACCGTAATCTGGGGAGATCTTATGAACCGTGAGGATGTCGCAAGAGCAATGGGAGCCGCCGACGTCGTGCTCCACATCGGCGGCATGGTCTCGCCACTTGCCGACCATCATCCCGAGCTTGCCATGAAAGTAAATGTGGGTGCGGCACGCAACATTGTCGATGCCATAAAGAGCCGACCTGACCGCGACAGCGTGCGCCTCGTGTATATAGGAAGCGTGGCTCAGACATCCCACCGCTTCGCACCCCACCACTGGGGACGCACAGGCGATCCGATCATGGCCGGAGTATACGACTACTACGGCATATCGAAGATCCGGGCCGAACGCATAGTGGCAGAATCAGGTCTAAAACACTGGGTCTGCCTCCGGCAGTCGGGAATACTTCACCGCGGACTGATATTCAACGGTTCGGATCCGATAGCGTTTCATGTGCCGCTGCAGGGAGTGCTCGAATGGGCCACTGTCGAGGACTCGGCAAGACTTATGGCCAACATCAGCGAGAAAGATGTGCCCGACAGCCTGTGGCGGAACTTCTTCAATATCGGCAGCGGTGCGGAATTCAGGCTGACTAACTATCAGTTCGAGAAGTTTCTTCTCGAGGCACTCGGATGCCCGCCTCCGGAAGAAGTATTCGAGACCGGCTGGTTCGCGACCCGTAATTTTCACGGCCAATGGTATATCGATTCCGACCGACTCGAAGAGCTTGTGCCGTTCAGAGAAAATATAAGCTGCAAGGAGTATTTCAGGCGTCTGTCGAAAGGAATGCCATGGTGGATGAGTCTGACACCTCTCGTCCCCGCTTTCATTATCAGATGGGTAATGAAGCGGGTGGCATCAACACCGGGACTCGGCACTCTTGACTGGCTCAGGCGCAAAGACTGCGAGGAAAAGATAACGGCCTATTTCGGAAGCCGCGAGGAGCAGAAACAGATACCTGGATGGGACAGCTTTGACACCACTCCCCCCTCGGACCGTGCCGTAAGACTCGATCACGGATATGACGAGAGAAAGCCGGAGACCGACCTTGATATCGAAGACATGGTTTCAGCCGCCGGCTTCAGAGGGGGACGATGCCTGTCGCCACAGATGTCAAAGGGGGATCTTGATTCTCCTCTTGAATGGGAATGCGCGTTCGGACACAGATTCCACGCGCTGCCGCGCACTGTGCTCCGGGGAGGGCACTGGTGCCCTGATTGTCTGCCGGCACCATGGAATTACGACGAGGAGTCGCGTCGAAATCCATTTATGGCTCAGGTCTGGCACGACAGCCACCGGAAAGATGAAGCTGTGGTTTACGGGAAAAAAGAGGAGAAGACTTAATGAAGTCTTCTCCTCTTTTTTCGTGATATCCACACACCGAGCGATCAGATCGCGGAGCGGATGATGCCTCGGTTGGAATTTGTGACAAAGTCGACGATCTCAGTGCGGTATTCAGACTCTGGGAGAGTGTCGAGAATGACTTTCACCGCATTGGTCACATTGAGGTCGCTCAGATAGATGATGCGGTAGATGTCGCTTATCTGCTTGATTTCCTCATCGGTGAAATGATTTCTGTGCAGTCCGACGGAATTGAGACCGACATATGAGATCGGCTCACGGGCGGCCTTTACGAACGGCGGGATATCCTTGTTGACGAGAGCACCCCCCTGAAGCATTATATTGCGTCCGAGGTGACAGAACTGATGGATAAGGCTACCGCCACCGATTACCGCAGCGTCGTCAACCTGCACCTCGCCTGCGAGCTGACAAGCATTCGACATAATGACACGGTCGCCTATGCGGCAGTCGTGGGCGATATGGTTATACGCCATGATGAGGCAGTTCTTGCCGACAACGGTCTTGCCTTTCGATGCGGTTCCGCGGTTGACCGTCACGCACTCGCGAAGAGTCGTTCCGTCGCCGATATAGGCGAATGTCTCCTCGCCGTGAAATTTGAGGTCCTGCGGAATTGCCGAAATCACGGCACCTGGGAAAATGGTGACTCCGCTTCCGATACGTGCGCCGGGGAAGATAGTAACGTTGCCGTAGATTACGGTGTTGTCGCCGATCTCCACATCTTCGTAGATAGTGGAAAAGTCACCGATACTTACATTGTTGCCGATCTTAGCGTCAGGACTTACCTTATAGAAATTGCTCATAGCCGAAGAGATTACTTGTTTTTGATGATTTGTGCCATAAACTCGGCCTCGCATACGATTTTCTCACCGACGAACGAATATCCCTTGACGAGGGCGCAACCGCGGCGGATCTCGGTCATGAGAGAGACATTCATAAGGAGCGTGTTGCCGGGAACGACTTTCTGACGGAACTTGACATTGTCGATCTTGAGGAAATAGGTCGAATACGTCTCAGGTTCCTCAAGGAAATTGAGCACAAGCACGCCGGCCGCCTGGGCCATTGCCTCGACCTGAAGCACACCGGGCATGACAGGTTCCTCGGGAAAGTGCCCCTGGAAGAAAGGCTCGTTGACAGTCACGTTCTTCACTGCTACGATATGCTTCTTGTCAAGCTCTATGACCTTGTCGATAAGAAGGAACGGATAGCGGTGGGGAATCAGTTTGCGGATTCCGTTGATATCGATGATTGGAGCGACATTGGGATTGTAGACAGGAGCCTGGATTTCCGTGTGCTTCACCTCGTGGCGCACCATGCGGGTAAACTTGTTGTTGACCGTATGGCCGGGGCGCACAGCCACCACGCGGCCCTTGATGGGACGTCCGATCAGGGCGAGATCGCCGATGACATCCATGATCTTGTGGCGGGCGGGCTCATTATCCCATACCAGAGGCTTAGGATTGATATATCCGAGCTGGTTGATCTGCATGTGGGGAACTTTCATCACATCGCAGATGTGGTCGATGCGGTCCTGCGGAATTTTCTCGTCATATATTACGATGGCGTTGTCGAGGTCCCCGCCCTTGATGAGGTTGGCGTCGACAAGCTGCTCGATCTCGCGGACAAAGACAAAAGTGCGGGCGTTGGCCACCTCCTGACGGAATTCGGCGAGATCGTCGAGCACCGCGAACTGGTTGGGCAGCACTGCGGAGTTGTATTCCACCATGCACTCGACGCTGAAACCGTCGTCGGGATAAATGGTCAGAGTCGAACCCGTCTCTTCGTCCTTGAAGCGGGTTTTCTCCTTAATTATATAAAAATCCTTGTCGGCATTCTGCTCGACGAGACCAACGGCCTCGATCTTGTCGACATATTCTATGGCACTGCCGTCGAGAATCGGAAGCTCCGGGCCGTTGACGTCGATGATGCAGTTGTCGATGCCTGCTGCGTAAAGGGCGGCCATGGCATGCTCGATGGTGCTTACCACATCACCCTTGCGGTTTCCTATCACTGTGCCGCGGCGGGTATCGACCACGTTCTCAGCTATCGCGTCAATCAGCGGTTCTCCTTCGAGGTCCGTGCGGCGGAACTTATAGCCGGTATTCTCCGGTGCCGGATTGAAGACCGCGGTGATCTGCAGGCCGGAATGAAGCCCCTTTCCGCTGACCGCGAAAGAGTCTTTTAAGGTTAGTTGTTTCATATTGTCGTGTACGTGTAGTTATTTCTTGAAAAGTTCTGAAAGACGTCCGAGATATACCTGAGTCCGCGCAAACCTGACCATGTCGACAGCAGGATATCCGATGAGACGCCGTTTGTCGCCGACATTGTTGGGAATGCCCGACTGTGCTCCGAATTCATTGGCGTCGCCGACACGGATGTGTCCGGCAAATCCACACTGGCCACCGACACGGTTGCGCGAGCCGATGCGGGTGGAACCTGCCACTCCGGTCTGAGCAGCGAAAACATTGTCCTCGCCAAGTTCGACATTATGGGCTATCTGGATGAGATTGTCGAGTTTTGTTCCGCGGCCCACACGGGTGGAGCCGAATGTGGCACGGTCGACTGTGGTGTTGGCTCCGATCTCGACATCATCCTCGATCACGACGTTGCCGATCTGGGCTATTTTCTCATACGACCCGTCGGGGAGAGGCGCAAAGCCGAAACCGTCGGCACCTATGACGGCACCGCTGTGTATTATGCAGCGTCTGCCAATAGAGCACCCTTCATAAATTTTCACTCCGGAGCGGATCACGGAGTCATCGCCGATCTCCACGCCGTCGCCGACATAAGCCTGAGGATAGATCTTCACGTTCTTTCCGAGTCTGACACCGCGCCCTATATAGGCAAACGCACCTATATAGGCTCCTTCTGGAATCTCCACACCTTCGGAAACGTAAGAAGGCTGTTCGATACCCTGAGGCTTAGGCTTCTGCGATTCAAAAGCCGCCAGAAGGTTGGCGACCGCCACATATGGATCATCAACGCGTACAAGCGTGGGACACGAGCCGCCGGACGGCGCCGGCAGGTCACGTCCGACAAGAAGTACGGAAGCCTTGGTCGTTGTCAGGAAATGTGCGTATTTCGGGTTGGCTATAAATGAGATCTCGCCCGGTTTTGCCTCCTCTATCTTGGCAAAGCCGGTTATCTCTATATTTTCGTCACCCTCCACAATGCCGCCTGTCATAGAGGCGATCAGGAGCGGAGTCACTTTCATTACTGTCGAATTTTTATCAGTTTTACTGCCATGCTTTCGAGGCCCGGCACAAGCGGGTTTCGGGCGCAATTATATAATTACAGGCAAAATTAGAAATTTTTTGTGACATTTCCTAATTCCACCCCATCAAGAAACACCGCATGGGCCGAGATTGCCGCGAGATTGTCGCAAATCACGCGAATAAGAGGGCTGTTACAAAGAGAGGTCCGAACATCCTTATTTAAAGAAATAGAAGCTATCGGGAAAGAGGGCCTATAAAATTTGAGAGACGAATTGCCGGAAAGTCCGATTTTTTGACTAAATTTGCATGACATTCCACATTAAATAATGTGAACTAAGAAATCAACCCAAACGCAATAACCTAAAACTAACACTTCAATGAAAATTTCGCACATTGAACACATCGGGATAGCAGTTCCCAACCTTGAGGAAGCTATCAAGTACTACGAGAACGTACTCGGACTCAAATGCTACAAGCAGGAAGTCGTGGAGGATCAGAAGGTGACCACCGCGTTCTTTAAGGTCGGCGACACAAAGATCGAGCTTCTTGAGGCGACCTGCCCCGAAAGCACCATCGCCAAATTCATCGAGAAAAACGGTGGCCGCGGCGGAATGCACCACATGGCGTTCGCAGTGGAAGACGGCGTAGCAAACGCACTTGAAGAGGTACAGGAGAAGGGAGTGAAAGTGATCGACAAGGCTCCGCGCGGCGGTGCCGACGGACTTCAGATCGCGTTTCTTCACCCGAAATCGACAGAGGCCGTACTGACAGAACTCTGCGAGGATCCCAACAAATAAGACAACACTAACACAACAGAAATGAGCAAACAGGAAGAAAAGATCAGCCAGCTGATCGAAAACCGTGCCAAGGCGCGTCTCGGCGGCGGTGAGAAGGCTATCGAGAAACAGCACGCACGTGGCAAATACACCGCACGCGAACGCATCGCGATGCTTCTTGACGAAGGCAGCTTCGAGGAGCTTGACATGTTTGTCACCCACCGCTGCACCAACTTCGGCCAAGACAAGAAGCACATACTCGGCGACGGCGTTGTGACCGGCTTCGGAACGATCGACGGCCGTCTGGTATACGTCTTCGCACAGGATTTCACCGTATTCGGCGGCTCGCTGTCGGAGACCATGTCGCAGAAGATATGCAAGGTGATGGATCTCGCGATGAAGATGGGTGCTCCGGTGATCGGACTCAACGACTCGGGTGGCGCCCGTATTCAGGAAGGCATCAACGCACTTGCCGGCTACTCAGAGATTTTCCAGCGCAACATCATGGCCTCGGGCGTGATACCGCAGATTTCGGCCATCATGGGTCCCTGCGCGGGCGGAGCAGTATACAGCCCCGCACTGACCGACTTCACCATCATGACGAAAGGTCTGAGCTACATGTTCCTTACCGGCCCGTCGGTTGTAAAGACCGTGACAGGCGAGGACGTGACTCAGGAGCAGCTTGGCGGCGCGTCGGTACACTCCACCAAGAGCGGCGTGACACATTTCGCCGCCGACAGCGAGGAAGACGCTCTCAAGCTCGTGCGCAAACTCATGAGCTACATCCCGCAGAACAATCTTGAGGAGACTCCTCTTGTGGACTGCAAGGATCCGATCGACCGTCTTGAAGACAAGCTCAACGATATCATTCCCGACAATCCGAAGCAGAGCTACGACATGTACGAGGTGATTGCCTCGGTGGTAGACAACGGCGAATTCCTCGAGGTGTCGAAAGACTTTGCGAAGAACATCATCATCGGTTTCGCACGCTTCAACGGCCAGGCTGTCGGCATCGTCGCCAACCAGCCCAAGATACTCGCCGGTGTGCTTGACTCGAACGCATCGCGCAAGGGAGCCCGCTTCGTGCGTTTCTGCGACGCGTTCAACATTCCTCTGGTTACGCTTGTCGACGTACCGGGCTTCCTTCCCGGCACTGGTCAGGAATACAACGGCGTTATCCTCCACGGTGCGAAGCTTCTCTACGCATACGGCGAGGCTACGGTGCCCAAGGTGACAGTGACACTGCGCAAGAGCTACGGCGGCAGCCACATCGTGATGAGCTGCAAGCAGCTCCGCGGCGACATGAACTACGCATGGCCTTCGGCCGAGATCGCGGTGATGGGAGCAGAGGGCGCCGTAGGTGTGCTCTACGCCAAAGAGGCCAAGACAGCAGAGAATCCCAAGGAGTTCATCAAGATGAAAGAGGATGAATACCGCGACCTGTTCGCCAACCCCTATCAGGCAGCGAAATACGGCTACATCGATGATGTGATCGAACCGCGCAACACCCGCTTCCGCGTGATCAAGGCCCTCAACATGCTTTCGACCAAGAAGCAGACCAACCCGGCCAAGAAGCACGGCAACATTCCTCTATAAAACAGAAGCAGGCCAACGAAATGCTTAAAAAGACAATACTCAACGCGGCACTCGGCGTGGCGCTGCTGGCGGTGACGCCGGCAGCAGCCACGGCGGCTGCCCAGTCCGACGGAGAATATACCGTAGTCGAGACGGAGATGATCCTGACAGACGCAGGCGAAGCAATGCCTGCCGGACAGACTGTCGATCCGGTGCAGGAAAGCGAGCTGACACGCAAGATGATCCAGGCCGAGAAGGCCCGCAACGCCGCGGAAAATGACAAATACGGCGGAGCGATCACGATCATCGCCATGTCGATCGTGCTGTCGGCACTTCTGATACTCAGCATACTCTTCCTGCTTTTCGGCAAAGTCTCGTCGTCACTTCAGAAGCACCGCAAGCGCCTCGCCCACGGTGTCACCCCCGAAGAGGCGGAAGAGCATCATGAAGAACTTGACTCAGGCGAAGTGATCGCTGCCATCAGCATGGCACTCGCCGAGTATTCCGGACACGGACATGACATGGAGGACACGATCCTCACCATACGCCGCATGCGCAAGGCATATTCACCATGGAACTCGAAGATCTACAACATGCGCCACATTCAGGAGCATGCGAAAGCGAGACCGTCGGGACAGAAATAGAATACAAAGGTCAAGAATAATACAGTTAACCAATACCCCTCCCCTTCCATAGCAAAAAATGAAAGAATACAAATATAAGATAAACGGAATGAAGTTCACAGTCGTGGTCGGCGATATCGTGGACAACGAAGCGACCGTGGAAGTCAACGGCGTTCCGTACAAAGTAGAACTGGACCGAAAGGCACCGCAGAAACCGGCACTTAGCCAGTCAGGCCAGACGAACCACGGCCCTGCGGCAGCGACCACATCGCGGCCTGCCCCCAAGCCTGCTGTGACAGGATCTGCAGAAGTGGTGAAGAGTCCTCTTCCGGGCACTGTCATGAGTATCGACGTCAAGGTCGGCGACACTGTCAAGGCCGGCGACAAAGTGGGTGTCCTCGAGGCAATGAAGATGGAAAACGACATCCGCACTATAAAAGGCGGCACAGTCAAGCAGATACTTGTAAACGTCGGAGACGCGATACTTGAGGGCACTGACATAATGATAATAGAGTAAACCATGATATTGCTCGACGCTTATTCATTCGGAGACTTTCTGACACGGACAATCTCCGAATTCTGGAAATTCACAGGTTTCTACAATTGCGAGTGGGAGAATCTCGCCATGCTCGCGGTCGGCATATTCTTCGTGTGGCTTGCCGTCAAAAAGAACTTCGAACCGCTTCTTCTTGTGCCGATAGGCTTCGGAATGCTGATAGGCAACATACCGTTTCAGCCGGGCATGGAAATCGGCATATATGAAGAAGGCTCTGTGCTCAACATTCTCTATAACGGAGTCGAACGAGGATGGTATCCTCCGCTGATTTTCCTCGGAATCGGCGCCATGACGGATTTCTCGGCTCTTCTTGCCAACCCGAAGCTCATGATCATAGGTGCGTGCGCACAGTTCGGCATATTCGGAGCGTACATGCTCGCACTGCTGTGCGGATTCGATCCGCTGTCAGCAGGGTGTGTGGCGATCATAGGCGGAGCCGATGGCCCGACAGCCATTTTCACCACCTCTAAACTGAATCCGGATCTGCTCGGTGCTGTAGCCGTGTCGGCCTACTCCTACATGGCGCTCATACCGCTTATCCAGCCTCCTCTGATGCGCCTTTTCACCACTCATAAAGAGAGGATGATAAAGATGAAACCGGCGCGTGTTGTGAGCCAGAACGAGAAGATCATATTTCCCGTTGTCGGCCTTCTGCTCACCTGCTTTGTAGTGCCTTCGGGCATTCCACTGCTTGGCATGCTCTTCTTCGGCAACCTTCTGAGGGAAAGCGGCGTCACCACCCGTCTGGCCAAAACCGCAAGCAACGCCATGACCGATATCGTCACCATACTGCTCGGTCTGACAGTGGGAGCATCAACCCAGGCCGACAAATTCCTCAACCTCGACACTCTTCTGATTTTCGGACTCGGCTTCGCGGCGTTCATAATCGCTTCGAGCACGGGAGTGCTCTCGGTGAAGCTCTTCAACCTGCTTCTCAAGCCGGGCAAGAAGATCAATCCGCTCATCGGCAATGCCGGAGTGTCGGCGGTGCCTATGGCAGCCCGCATATCGAACAACATGGGACTCGAATATGACCCGACAAACTACCTGCTGATGCACGCGATGGGCCCCAACGTGGCCGGTGTGATCGGATCGGCAGTGGCAGCGGGCGTACTGCTCAGTTTCCTCGGATAACAATCAGTGCCTGCATCCGGCTGGCACTTCAGATTTTGTTTTACTGACAGGCATTCTACGGCTCCGGTCACGGAGTCCGACAGAATGCCTGTCGTGCATTTCTTAAAAAAAGTTTACAAATCATAAAACCTTTCTCCTTGTGAACGGTTATAATAATAAAGACCTCTTCGGGATCTTGAACAGAACATTCTTTTCATCCTGAAAACGATATGATCACACAAGAAGTCATAAGTGAGATTTACAAGAGCTACAACAAGCCGTGCAAGAACGAGGAAGACCTAAATCTCCCCTACTTTGTCGAGCTGCTCCGGCCTCATCACCGCCTTACGGTAGATGACATGGAGGTCGTTGTGGAGAGCGAGGAGGAATTCAGTCCGTTCCGCCGGTTTCTGAAGCGTGGACTGTACGCAGTGCTTGAGTTCGACCGCAACGTTGCGTTTGTATTCCAGTCGCACATTCTTTTTTTCAGCAAGAGAGACAGCAACATGTCGGTTCATTTCCGTCCGGCCGAAAAGAAAAGAAGGAGCATTTTTGATGCGATCTTCGGACGCGGCGAAGATGACATTGACCTGTGACGCATGCATATTCAAGATATTGGCACCTTAAAGTGTCACAGATGACCGGATACAATTATCCCCGGCCGCAAAAACGGTCGGGGATAATTGTATCCGGTCATCTGTGTGACGGCTTACATGTCGTCGAGAATATCGAATCCGTCTTCAAGATCCTCTTCGTTGAAAGCACCGCCCTCGATTGGCTCGATATCTATGTCGTCAATCACCGACTGCGACGCCTTGGCGTCGATGGCCTTGTCGAATTCAGCCATGTCGACGGTCTGCGACGGAGCCTTGCCTCGCTTGATCGTGCAGATTGGTTCCACAAGACTGCGCGAGGGAATCATCTCCTTAAGCTCAAGAAAGAATGAGCGCTCAGTGAAATAGTCGAATACAAACGACAGCTTCTGGCCTTCGTCTTCAATAAGCTCGCTGAGAGGCGTGCTCTCCATGAGCCAGAGATCCTGATCGGAGGCAGAAGTGCCCATGTCTTCAAGAGTGATCTCCTCCTCTCGCTCCCAGTCGTCGTTACATAGGAAGAAAGAATCGAGTTCATCCTTGGTAAAGTTCACACTTTCCAGAATCGCGTTGCGCAATTGCAGAAATGTATTTTCCGAATCGATTTCGATTTCGCGGCTGAAGTTGCTCACCTCATCGCTTACGAGTTTAAACCTATATACCATTTTTTATCTTAAGTAATCCTGAGTTAATATGCGGCGCACATATGCGTCCCGAAAAACAACGCGAATTTAATTCACTTTTACTATATGTGCAAGTAGCAGACAAATTTTCTTGAAAAAAAATTACCTGTCGGCCGTACACTGCCTCTAACCGAATGCGGACGCTTCCGCATAACGCAAAAACAGGCGGAAATCCATGATGGATTTCCGTCTGTGAATAATTTGCGTGAAGTCGTCAGCGGTTGAGCAGACCGTACTTTCTGAACACCTTTTCTATGGCTTCGAGCGAGCGCTCCACCTGTTCTTTGGTGTGGGTGGCCATCAGAGAATAGCGGATCAGTGTGTCGTGAGGACCTACAGCCGGAGTGACCACCGGATTTACAAACACTCCCTCCTCAAGAAGGTCGTGTGTAACCTGGAATGTCTTGTAGTCGTCGCGGATGAAGAGGGGAATGATGGGTGTGGACGTATGTCCAATCTCGCATCCCATGGCCTTGAAGTTTTCAAGGGCAAATCTGGTGATCTCCCACAGATGCTCCTGACGCTCGGGCTCGGCCAGAATGATATCGAGCGCGGCGTTGACTGCAGCGGTGGATGCGGGCGTGATCGACGCGGTGAATATATAAGATCTCGAATGGTGGCGCAGATAGTTGGTTATGACCTTGTCGGCAGCGAGGAAGCCACCGAGCGAAGCGAGCGACTTCGAGAATGTTCCCATTATGAGATCTACGTCGTCCTGCACTCCGAAGTGGAAGCAGGTGCCGCGGCCACCCTCGCCGAACACACCGAGTCCGTGGGCCTCGTCGACCATCACAGCCGCGTTGTATTGCTTGGCAAGACGCGTTATCTCGGGAAGATCGGCCACATCGCCTTCCATGGAGAAGACACCGTCGGTTACGATGAGCTTCACTTTGTCGGGATCGCACTTGCGGAGCTGAGTCTCGAGCGACGCCATGTCGTTATGACGGTATTTCAGATAGTTGGAGAAAGAGAGACGGCGTCCCTCGATGATCGAGGCATGATCCTGCTCGTCGAGAATGACGTAGTCTTCACGGCCTGTCAGAATGGAGACAACTCCGAGATTGACGCCGAACCCTGTGGAATAGAGCATGGCGTCTTCCTTGCCGACATAGTCGGCGAGGCGGGCTTCAAGATCCTTATGGATAGTGAGCGTGCCGTTGAGGAAAGGAGAACCGGCGAGTCCTGTTCCATATTTTTTAGTAGCCTCCACGGCCGCTTCGATCACTTTCGGGTGATTTGTCAGACCCATGTAGCTGTTAGAGCCGAACATGAGCACTTTCCTGCCATTCATGATGACTTCAGTGTCCTGCTCACTCTCAATGGCTCGGAAATAAGGATAAACACCGGCCGCCTTGGCGCGCTGGGGCGCATCGTAAGCCGAAAGTTTCTGTTGTAAGGGCTTCATAATTTGTGAAATCGTTATAATTGGCACGTCAGGAATCCTGATAAAATCACGGATCACCGACCGGACCCGAACACGGGAAGGGAGTGCCGCCCGCATGTTCATCTAAAATCAGGCTACAAAATTAATAATAATATGTGACAATGCCGAATTTTGGTCAGATTTAATTGATAAAATGTCATTTTTGTCACGCCAGTGACACATGTGTCGATTTGCTGACGATATTCACAAGAATCAGAGAGCCACAATTTTAAGGAATTTCAGCCGTGGATGCCGAAACGTTTCAACCCAATTAGCACATTATTTGTTAATAAGTCAAATGCAGGGCATGCGGACATGACCGCCCGCATCCTGCCCCGTCAGCAACGTGACGGAAACGATAGAATTATTAACACTTAAAGAAATATAGAATCATGGGAAAAATTATTGGCATTGACCTGGGAACGACCAACTCATGTGTGGCTGTGCTTGAAGGCAAGGATCCTGTTGTGATCCCCAACAATGAAGGACGTAACACGACTCCGTCGGTTGTCGCGTTTGTAGACGGCGGCGAGAGAAAAGTAGGCGACCCCGCCAAAAGACAGTCTGTCACCAACCCGACGCGCACCATCTACTCGATCAAGAGATTCATGGGCGAGAAGTGCGATCAGGTGACCGACGAGATCAAACGAGTTCCCTACAAGGTGGTATGCCAGAACGACATGCCCAAGGTCGACATCGACGGCCGCGACTACACGCCGCAGGAGATATCGGCCATGATACTCCAGAAAATGAAGAAGACAGCCGAGGATTATCTGGGCCAGCCCGTGACCGAGGCTATCATCACAGTGCCGGCATACTTCGACGACTCACAGCGTCAGGCCACCAAGGATGCCGGAGAGATCGCTGGTCTGAAGGTGATGCGTATCATCAACGAGCCTACTGCCGCCGCGCTTGCATACGGTCTTGACAAATCGACCAAGGAGCAGAAGATCGCGGTGTTCGACCTCGGAGGCGGCACATTCGATATTTCGATCCTTGAGCTGGGCGACGGCGTGTTTGAGGTGAAATCGACCAACGGCGACACCCACCTCGGCGGCGATGACTTCGACAATGTGATCATCGACTGGCTCGCCGACGAGTTCAAGGCAGACGAAGGTGTGGATCTCCGTCAGGATCCCATGGCCATGCAGCGACTCAAGGATGCCGCTGAGAAAGCCAAGATCGAGCTTTCAAGCTCAACCTCGACCGACATAGCACTCCCCTACATCACCGCTACCGCCACCGGCCCCAAACACCTTGAGAAAGTGCTTACCCGCGCGAAATTCGAGGCTCTGGCGTCGAAACTCATCGACGCTGTGGCTCAGCCCTGTATCAACGCGCTTAAGGACGCCGGAATGTCGGCAAGCGAGATCGACGAGGTGATTCTTGTCGGCGGTTCGACCCGTATTCCTGCCATCCAGGCCAAAGTGAAAGAGATCTTCGGCAAGGAGCCCAACAAGGGTGTCAATCCCGACGAGGTGGTGGCAATCGGCGCGGCAATCCAGGGCGGCGTGCTCAGCGGAGACGTGAAGGATGTGCTTCTTCTTGACGTGGTGCCCCTGTCGATCGGTATCGAGACAATGGGCGGCGTGATGACCAAGCTTATCGACGCCAACACTACAATTCCTACACGAAAGAGCGAGACATTCTCGACAGCGGCCGACAACCAGCCCGAGGTTACGATCCGTGTGCTTCAGGGCGAGCGTCCGATGGCAGCCGACGACAAACTGCTCGGCGAGTTCAACCTCGGCGGCATCGCACCCGCACCGCGAGGCGTTCCGCAGATCGAGGTTACATTCGAGGTTGACGCCAACGGTATCCTCAACGTGACAGCCAAAGACAAGGCCACAGGCAAGGAGCAGTCAATCCGCATCGAAGCTTCGAGCGGTCTTAGCGACAGCGAGATCCAGCGCATGCGCGACGAGGCGAAGGCCAACGAGGAAGCCGACCGCAAGGCCAAGGAGCGTGCCGACAAACTCAATCACGCCGACTCCGTGATCTTCCAGACCGAGAAGCAGCTCAATGAACTCGGCGACAAGATTCCGGCCGACAAGAAAGCCAATGTCGAATCAGCACTTGCAAAACTGAAAGAGGTTCACAAGAACCAGCTTGTAGAGGATGTTGACTCTGCGGTCAAAGCGGTGACCGACGCGTTCCAGGCGGCAGCACAGGACATCTACAACGCCCAGAACGCCGCAGGCGCCGGCGCGGCCGGCCCTCAGCCCGGAGCAGCGCCCGACAACGAAAAAGACGTGACTGACGTCGACTTCGAGGAAGTGAAGTAAGACACATAATAATCAATAACAAAATATGGTGTAACTCAACGAGTTGCACCATATTTTGTTATATCTACAATTATAAAACCGGGAACTTTGAGATTATGATTTAGTTATGGTTGTTTATGTTTACTGTAACTTCTCGGAAAACAAGCAATAATGTACCATAACAAAATCATAAATCTAATACCCTCAACAATCACATTGGTGAGGATTACGCTATCGACTATGATAGCATTATCTGTATGCTTACTTTTGTATTAATTATCTGTATGCTTACTTTTGTATTATAAGATTATTTGTTCCCAAAAGTTCCCAAAGATCATATTGTAATCACATTGGGAGATGAGGTCGCTATATAGTCAGCGTCAAGAATGGCTCCATTAGAAAATAATGCGTTGTCTATAATTTCCAATCCACGCTGAGCATGAATGTGTCCAAACAGATGTGCTTTAAGATTGAGCGTAGATATTTTTTCAAGTAGTTCTTCGGAACCATAGTGGATATTATCATCAAAGTCAAGAATACCGTATGCCGGAGAATGTGTTATCAACACATCAGTATCATCCGGAATTTTAGCATAGTTTTGGTTTTGACGTTCTGTAACACAGTCGCTCAAAAACATAGGTATGCCATAGAATTTAATACCTTCAATCTCAACGCCCGAATTGCATAGAAAGTAAACATTTGAGTCCAGACCTTCTATGTTCGCTCCATAAAGGCATTCATCGTGGTTGCCACAGATAAAGATCTTGTGTTTGTATGGTAAGTCACAGAACCAGTTAAGGAAATCAAGGGCTTCCTGTTCGGTTCCGACCATACAGAAATCGCCGGAATGAACGACCACGTCCGCTTCGGGTAAATCCCGGAGTCGATGATGGCAGTTG
This sequence comes from uncultured Muribaculaceae bacterium, assembly GCA_947176745.1. GTDB lineage: Bacteria > Bacteroidota > Bacteroidia > Bacteroidales > Muribaculaceae > Lepagella. The sequence continues at coordinate 101,869 of CAMWRV010000001.1, read as the reverse complement.
TGAGTGTCGGAAAGGTGAAGGATTTTCATGTTTTCTATTTTTATCGCAAAGGTAATGCTTTGGTGTATCATTTTATGCGTCAGCTATTATTTTTGATAATTTTTATGGTGTACCGCAAAATGCGTCAGCTCTGAAATAATTTTGCTTCCAAAATTTAAAAAGTTTCGTATGGATTTAACAACTATGTCCACTAAAGAGCGCATTGAAATGATGCGTAAGCGGCAGGCATATTTTTCGGCAGTAGCGGAGGAATATACTTCGTTTGCCGACTTCATTAAGGCTCAGGAAATGTGGCTTGCTATTATGGGAATCGAATTGACAGAACATGAAGATTACCTGCAATTATATATTCAGTTAGATTTTACAGAGTACGAATATTATTTCATTATACAGACTCCAGATGGAACTCTAACCGTAAGCGACATTATTCTATGGCAGGATGAAGTGTGTTGCAATAGTTATTTGAATATTTCAACGGAAGAACGCGCCGATGAAGAAGATATTTTTGAGTCATATTAGCAATGAAAAGAGAAGATAATGAAAAGAGAGCCCGGGACTTAGTCAAAAAGGCATCAGGAATATTAAGGCCACTCAGAGAAAAAATATGGAATTCGGATGGTTCGATTCGTCCGCAGCTAATCGAAGGACTTGATTGCATCGAGGAGTATCTTCGGATTGCCAATAGGCTGACAGACGAGTTTGGCACTTCGTTTATCTCGATGAATGTTATGAATCTGACATTTTTCTTAAGTAATGTGAGTAAAGAGGAATTTCAATATTCCATTGACCGCTTAACTGAGTGGAAGAATGTCGGATATGAGAACTGCAATAACGCATTGGCCAAAATACTAACATGCGAGCTCGGGAAAGATATCGCTGAACGCAGGCTTGACTGGACCGATCGTGAATTTGTAGAAATAATTGTTGGGTGTAGTGCAACTATAGGGTGTGGACTTTCGAAATTGCTTCACAATCCTGCGGTGCGTGAGTATTATATAAAGAAAGCATCCGAAGGAGATTTTCGGCATACATTCACGTTGGGAACATATTACTATGAATCGGAAGAATATGAGTCGGCCTTCAATACTTTAAAAAATTTGAAAGATGATCATACAGCGAAATACCTCGGACTAATGTATTATTACGGACACGGCACAAAGCAGAATCATGAGCTTGCCAGAGAATATCTTGAGAGATATTACGATATGTATTGTTGTGTTGAACCAGAAGTCTATTGGTCTCTGGGCGACCTATATGGTCGCTATGAAAGCAAAATCAAACAATTCGATTTATATATAAAGTACCTTGAAAGTCCATACATCAACGACAACGATCATTTTATAAAAAAGATGCGTCAACAGTGTATGCTTCATCGGCGCGGAATTATGAAACATGATTGGATGATATTGGAAGTTGAGATAAAATCTGACAATTCTGTTTGCGAATTCTCATTAGAAATTGCTCCTTATTGTCATCTGATTGTTGACTGGGGAGACGGAACTTGCGATAAATATGGAGACTCGGACAAGACGGGAAGCGTTACATGCCATCACTCTTACTCTCAGCCGGGAACATATACAATCAACATTGAATCATTATGGGAAAAGATTATCGAAGGCTTTGATTTCAGTCGCTATCCCCGTCAACTGCATTTTATTTATTTAGGCGATTGTACCGGACTCAGGAAATTATCAATCGTCGGACAGTGCCTTACCAATCTCGACCTTACACCGGGCTCTTATCGGAAAGATTTTCTTACAGGAGTAGTATGTAGAGACAACGAACTAACGAAATTGGATTTACGCCACTGTCCTAACCTCACCCACCTTGACTGCTCCTGCAATCCCATTAAATCGATATATCTTCCACAGCACTCAGCTTTGAGCGTTGTATCCCGGCCTGATTCCTTAGTGAATAGATCTGAGATTGATGAATTACTCCGGCTCAACAGAGGTATCCATTGTAACCAGATAAATGATGATGATCTTACTGACATAGATATGAGGCTGGAATACTATTTCCGATACACAAACTGGGACAAAGTCCGAAAATTTATCAGAAAGAATGAACGAGAGTATTATGACCATCAGCTGGCGGAGTGCGAATTGACTTTTGTAAAACTAAAAGAATTGTCAAGGGAAGTGAACCATAATCCCTATGAGGATAAAGGTGGATTCCTTGCTGTTCATGATTCGTATGTATCTGACGATTCCATTCTTCATCATGAGGATTTTTTTATCACGAGAGAAGCATGGACAACATGCCTTGCGACCAAAGTCCGCGATTTACGCCGGCATGATCCATGGATGGGATTTCCTCCGACCACACCCGAATACTTTGTGGCAAGCTGCCTCGTCAACATGATTAAAAACTGGCGAGAACTAACGGAGAGACCTCACATTAGATGAAATTGAGGAATTGGATGTCTGAAGTTAGAAATCAACAGAAAGTGTAACGTAAAATGATACAGAAAAATATTAACTTTGTAAGCGATAACAAATCCCCTTTATCATGAAAGATATAGAATACATCCCAATTGAAGAGAAGTCACTAAACGACAAATTAGTTAATCTCTACGCTTCCAAAATTCCGGGACTTTATTCGGCTGTAAAACCTCTGTTCGATGATCCTGAGGCTATCAAACCTGCGTTACCGCTGCTTATTGAACTCAACGATGACGGATCGTATGAGAACGCCGATCTGCGTGTGATGGTTTTCGGTAGAGAAACGAATAACTGGAACGACAAGTATAATCGCAGTAAATATCCATTTGGCAGTTATAATTTCAATCTCCGTAATTCCGATGATATTGTTACCGAAATTATGGGTAGACATATTGACGGAGAAGAAGAGTACTATGGATTGGGAGACATTTATCATGGCTACTGCTATGAGGAAAGTGGAATTAGAAAGTCTATATTTACCCGTCGTCAGGATCAGTTGATTCAGCAGTTGGCATATCGTCTTGTTAATTATAATATAGGAGTCGTATGGAATAATATATCAAAGATTAGCCGGGGTGGCAAAGACTTTGGTCAATGTTGTGGAAAGCCCACACCAGAAATTCGCGAAATAGAATGTAGGTATTTCAATGTTGTTAGGGAAGAAGTGAAAATACTTAAACCGGATATCATAATCTTTCTAACAGGATTTTATGCAGACAACGACATAAAAGAAAAATTTGGTCTGTCTGATGACTCTTTCCATCAGATAAGGGAAGGATTGTTTCTTGATCGAATTAATATCCCCGGGGTGAAATATGCAGCCCGTACAATTCATCCATCTACTCGCGGACAAAGAAGTGAGTATTTTAAAACTCATTTTGAAGCTTTAGTTGACGACATAATTAAATCATTAACATGAACCAACTGCCGAAATACACATGGCTGATTGAAACGATCCGCCGTGCCGGAAAGATTTCTCATAAGGATCTTTCCGATAAGTGGCAACGCCACAAGGAACTGAGCGATTGCCGTCCGCTCCACCGTGCTACATTCAACCGGTGGAGAGAGGCTATTTATGACCAGTTCAGCATCATGATAGATTGTCAGAAGACCGGTGGCTACTTATATTTCATTGCCAATCCTCAGGATATTGAGGAGGACAAACTCAAAAAGTGGATGCTTGACTCTTATGCGGTTGGCAATGTCATCGGGGAGAATCTGTCATTAAAGGATCGTATATTGGTTGAAGAGATACCTTCCGGACGCGATCATCTCACTACCATCCTGGAGGCAATGAAAGATAATCGCATCGTAACTATAACTTATCGTCCTTTCAAGAAATCGCATGGCTATACCTTTCCAATTGAGCCATATTGTGTGAGACTCTTTGAGAATCGCTGGTATGTACTGGCTCATAACATCCGTTATGGTGATATTCGTCTTTACGGTCTTGACCGCATGGAGAATGTTGAAGTAACATCAGAAACATTCAAACTCCCAAAGGATTTTAATGCAGAGGAATACTTTTCCACAGCATACGGTATAGTAGTAGGAACAGGAGAGAAACCGGAGAAAATCATTATAAGGGCTAATGAAGACCACAAGCATTATCTTAAATCGTTGCCTCTTCATCATAGTCAGCGTTTGATTGAGGATGTCGGGGAGTATGCGGATTTTGAGCTTTTTCTGGCTCCGACTTACGATTTTGTAATGAAGCTGCTTCAAGTCGGCTCAATGGTCGAGGTGATTGAACCGACTCATTTACGCAGAACTATGAAAGGGTGGATTTCTGATATGTACCAACTGTATAAAAACGACTGAGAATGACCGACTTTGCAGCAATAGATTTTGAGACGGCCAATGCACGGCGTTCCAGCGTATGCAGTGTAGGGTATGCTCGCTATTTACCTTGTACTACTCGTTTGAGGGAGAAAAACATGGGAAGCGTGCTCTCGATGCTCAAATCTGACTTCTTTTGAATATTGTGAATATTTTTCAGGTTGTCACCAAATCTGATACACCGTAAATCTAAATTTGCCAGAAAATAAAATTGCAATTACGGTAAAAGAATTATTCAACTCCCTTAGTTTTGACGAAATTGTCAATGCTTTAAAAAATACCCATCGAAACGAGGATTCAGTATCATGTCTTTATGGTTATAAAGAGGCTTTTGATATAATCAGGAATACTGAATTTAACGGCGATGGCGGTGAAGTGACGTTTGACATGATTCTAAGAGAAGAGTGTTTTTTATTTGGTAATCTCCCTTTATTTGCCGATAATGTCGAAGGAGATTATTGGGAAAACATAGCAGGAAAGACTATTGTTAAACCTGATAGTAACTCATTTACAGATGCAGAACTTGCAGGTGCTATACTGTGGGGAATGACGTTCTATGGTTTTACTCCTCGACAAACAAAGGAAACATTGCATTGCGAAATCGGAAATCTCGCATATACTAAATACGGTTATCAAGTAAAAGAACTTAAAGTTAAAAACATCCTGCCCTATGTCTCACCTGAAACACGAAGAGATTTGAAACAACAGTTAAAAGATGAGCCTGATTGTATGTCAATCTATCTTTCCGGGAGAGAATGGCATGAACTAAGTAAACGTCGTATGCGTATGAATCGCAGTAAGCGTAAACGAGACTATCGTATAAGATCACGAATGGAGAGTCTAAAAAAACTTGATAAACGTCAGCATTTGATAAATAGTATCATCAAACATACGAATGTCCCATTGGAAATGATAGAATATCAGATCTTAAATGCAGGAGAAATATATGAGACATGGCGTGAATCACACGTTTATGGAAAAGCTGACCGCATAGACTATATAACAGATCTGTTATTAAAATTTCATCCAGTATTGGATGATTTATGTAAGGATGCCGATGATATTATTATGGTAGTCTACTCAGGTAAAGAAAGTCCTTTAACAGAAGAAGAAGATAACCGACTGTACACTGCCTTTGAGCCAACGTTTATACTCCGAGACATAGTTCCCTCACTTATCAAAGGAACTGATGAAAATTTAAGAGACGAAGTTGCACTTCAAATAATTGCTATTAAATCACCAAATCATAATGGAATATTATAACTCAGATCATCTGCAAATATTGCCGGCCTCATTCAGAGTGATAGGTGTCGGAACAGGAATCGAAGAAGTTATCAATAAGATCAACTCACTGGGATTAGACGGCGTTTCTGCTGAAATTGCAGGACCTCCCTATGAATGTATTCCTAACAACGAGGACAAACTTGCAATAATAATCTTTACTGACTTAGAAGAAACGGCAAATAGAATAGCCAATACATTTCACGATGCCGGGGTTCTGACTCTCGGGTTTTCAGAGGATGCTGATCCTTCTTGTTACGACAGTATAATGTTATGTGAGTCGCGCAATGAATATCCGGAAATAATAAAGGCTCTCCTGCAGCCCATTGTCACCTCGTGTATGATATCATTCGACTTCAATGACCTGAGTACCATATTCCGAGATTCCGATTACTTCACGGTAAAATCAACGTCAGGTAATGATATTAAAGAAGCTGCTAAAAAATTGGGATCTGCTTTTAACGAATTGGATTTTAGCTGTGTTGATTATTTGTCCATACATCTCTATTATAATCCAAATCGTTCAACTCCATTGGCGATGAGTGAAATGGCAAGCATACAGCAACTGATATCAGAACTTCCGGAAACAGTCAACGTAATTTGGTCGGTTAACAGTGACGAAAATCTAAATGGCGATGAAATCAAATTGTCCGCAATATTGGCAGAAAAGGAGGTCTGGAGATGTCAGGGAATCAAAGATGGTTAAAGCAAAAGATGATGATGCCCTCCACCGTCCAGATGACATTACTGTTGCCGCTGACTTCTTCCCAGTCAAGTTTGTCGGCAAACTTCTCAATCATCGTCATGCTGAGGCTCCCGCTCTGAGAGACCTCTTTCCATGCCTCAGTTTCGAGAACTGAGTTAAGGAAATCATTACTTGTAATAGGTTCCATATCTTTTGGTGTTTTTAATGTTTCTTTGCTTTGGCAAAGCGCTAAAGCGATTGTTCGATGCAAAGGTAGAATGGTGATGTATCAAAGCACGATACAGGTTATGGAAAATTTTAGGTAAACAATATTTTTATAAGAATCTCCGACAATCAATGCAAAGCGTGTTGCAAACCGCGTATTGATACAGAAGCTCGTCTTTTGTTTCGATAAAGACCCAATCCCACAAAAAATGTTGCCGTCAGGGTCGTATGGCTTGCGACGATTTTTGACCTGTGACGATGGAGTGTACTTTATGTACACGATTGAGGAGCAGGCCAAAAAGCGGTCGGGATATACGGGACCAGAGGTGATTTCAGAACCGGCCACGCTCTTGTGAAATAACTAAAAAAGGAGTGCGGCCATGACGGCTGCACTCCTTTTGGCATTGAAGCGGGGATGATTGGGGGCAGAGATCAGATGTCGGGCTGCTCGCGAATCTCCTGACGGACGAGGCGGCGAAGAACCCGGCGCACTGTGCGCCATTTCGGAAATATGGCCCAGGGACGCACGTTGCTGTAGCTCACGGCGATCAGGACGAGTGAGACAATGGCCGCGATCAACAGCCAGCCGTAGATCTCCTTTACCGACACCGCGAGCGCATGACGCCACACCATGCCGTATAGATTTCCAAACGGTATATGGGTTGCCGCAGGATTGAAGTCTGTCAGCGGTGCGCCGAGAAGCGCGGCATTAGACGCCATGGTGCGCCGCAGAAACTCCCCTATCAGTGCCGGACCGAGAGTCGCTCCCATGACAGCTCCGGTAAAACCGTTGACGGTAAGAGCCTGGGGGAACACCTGGAACGGCAGTCCGCTCTGCACAACCGATGTCAGATATACAATGGAAATGATGACCGATGCCGCACCTCTGAAAAAGAGAGGAATGAAAAGCATCTCTTTCTCGACGCCATAGTCTATGAGGAAATAGAAATATGCGAGATAGACAATGGCGAGAGCGAAAGCGATAGCAGTCATGGTCTTGTATCGCCACTTGCGAAGCGCGAACGTGTAATACGTGAACGCGCATCCTGCGATTATGCCTGCGAATACATACCAGTTGAGGTCGATAAGGTTTGTCTCGTCAAAACCGAGTATCGAGGCTGCGTAGGCATGTTCGAAAACGTGTTCTGTGGCAAGCAGGGTGAAGAAGACAAGATAGACGAGCGTGGCTTTCACAACGTTGCGGTTTGTCAGGGCCGGGAGAGAGATGTAGGGATGGTGCAGGAAGGTGGCCCGCCATAGATTTATGGCCAGACACGCGAGTCCAAGCAGCGAGGCGAGGCATATCTCGCCCGAATCCCACCAGTCGTAGAAGTTGCCGTATACGCACACGAATGTGAAACAGAGCATGAATACAGCCCACAGTGCGGCGCCGATCCAGTCGATTCCGAGCAGCGGGATGAAGAGTGGCGCCCTTACAGGCCGAAGGCAGACAATGGTCAGAAGCATCATCAGCGCGAGGAGAGCCGTCATGATCCACTGCATGTATTCCCACTGTGTGAAAAATGCGGTGTAGACCGACGCAATGCCGCTGAGCTGTATGACGCTGTCGACCACAATATAGACGTAGCAGAAAAATATGGCCATGTCGCGTGCCGGTGTCAGCCACAGCTGGATGGTGGAGTTGCATGCGAACGTGGCCTGCATCCTGAACCATCCCGCCACAAAGCAGACAGCCACAAGAAGCGGCACCGAATCAGTGTTGGCGCATATGAGATTGGCCGCAATCAGCACCGCCCCCGACACCAGAAGCTGGGTGCGGGTGGTGAAGCGGAACTTGATTCGGAACATGACAGCGAAATTTATAGCCATTCCGACCAGCGACGCATATCCTGCCATTAGTATATCCTCCTGCATCAGGGCCGTCGTGCCGACCATGTCGGAGGCTGCGGCGAGATAGACTCCACCGGAGAACTGGACTATAAGGACAAAGAGAATGAAAAGCCAGGGCTTCAGGCGGCGCGGGATGAAGCCATAGACATCGGGGACATCGAACGGTCCCTGCGGAGCGTGCCAGTCAGCCATATCAATATCTGATCTCGCACTCGACATTCATTCCCGCACGCAGACGCTCCATGTCGGCCGCAGGATTATCTTTTGAGAACTCGATTCTGACCGGAACCCTCTGGCGCACTTTCACGAAATTGCCTGCGGAGTTATCCTGAGGGAGTATTGACAGCGATGCGCCCGTAGCCTTCGAGAGCGATACCACCTTGCCCTTGAATGTCACGTCGGGCACGGCATCTACCTTGATCTCGACCTCGCTGCCGGGAGCGATGTGACGGAGCTGAGTCTCCTTATAATTTGCAGTCACCCAGATATCGGAGGAATCGACAATGTCGAGAAGAGTCTGCCCCGGCTGCACAAGCTGACCGATCTGTATCTCCTTTCTCGACGCAAAACCGTCGCAGGGAGCAGTGATGACACAATAAGAGAGATTGAGTTCGGCAGTCTCTACGAGAGCCTTGGCAAGCTCGATTCCTGCATCGTTCTGAGCGATACGTCCTTTTGTCTCGGCCACCACCGAAGTGGTTGCCGAACGCTGGCGCGCCAGCGTCTCATATCTTGCCTTCTTTGCCTCGTAATCGGTCTTGGCCGCGTCGTACTGCTGACGCGTCACGGCGTCGAGAGCCATCAGTTTCTCATAGCGGGCGAAATCTGTGGCCGCGAGATCCATCACGACTTTGGCCTCGGCGATCGAAGCCTCAGTGACAGCGACATTGGCGGATGCGACGCCGACACTGCGGTCGGCCACTCCCCTGCCGGCAACGGCATTCTGCCAGTCGGCGCGGGCCTGCGCGAGGCGGAGACGCATGTCGGCATCGTCGATCACTACAAGAGTGTCACCCTTGCGGACCGGTTCGAACTCTTTGAAACGGATTTCGCGTATATACCCCTGCACACGGCTGTTGACGGGCACAATCTGCTGGCATATCTGGGCATTGTCGGTGAACTCGACATCGCCGAGACGGAGAAATTTACCGCACACCCATGCGGCGGCTACTGCTATGACAGCGACGGTGATGACATATGAGATTATTTTCTTAGCACGATGGTTCATATCTTTCCTGAAGTAAATAGAAGTTTGTAATAATAATATATGATATCGATACGGGCATTGACAAGTCTCTGCTCGGCATCAAGCTTTGAGTTGGCGGCGTCGAGCATGTCGGTTATCAGAGCCATTCCCGCCGAATAGCGTGTCGAGACCGTGGAGTAATTGCGGTCGGCAAGCTCGACACTCTTCTGCTGGGTGCGGAGCTCCTCGTATGCCTCAAGATAGCGGATGTAGTCCGCGCGTATGCCGAGACTGACATTCTCTGCGGCGGCGTCGAGCCGGACGAGAGCCTCCTGCGTGGCAGCCCGGCTTTTTGCAAGAGCCTTGTTGGTCTTGTAGAGCGACGAGATATTGTAGCTCACGCCGAGACCGACATACCAGTAGCTCAGATTCCTGTTGATCGGAGGAATCTCGACAAGGATCGGACCATCCATGGTCCATACGGCCTGCACTCCGACTTTAGGCATACGTTCGCTTTTCACGAGATCCTCTGCTTTCCGGCTAATGTCGACACCACTGCGAGCGAGTTTGAGCGAGGGAGCATTGCCTGAGGCCTCGCTCTGCCACCAGCTCTCGCTCTCAGACGGGAGCGCACGCGACAGAATGGTGGAATCGGGCACAATCACGGTATTGGCCGGAAGACCGGCGGTGACTACAAGATTGTTGTTCAGAATGTCGAGAGTGTTTGAGATCTTGATAAGCTGCAGTTCAAGATCCGACACAAGAAGTTCGTAACGGGTGATGTCGTTCTGCAACGCGAGACCCTGCTCATAGCGGGCCTTCATCTCATCAAGAACCATGCGTGCCTGCGCAAGATTGCCGGTCACCACATCTCGGAGATTTCCATACTTGTAGATGTCAAGATAGAATCCGGCAAGCGTGAAGCGTATGTTGTCACGCTGGAGTTCAGTGGCATAACGCGAAGCGGTCAGCTTAAGCTCGGCCATACGGATGCTGTTGCGGATCGCGCCTCCGGTGTAGACCGGCTGGGAGACATTGAGACCGAGACCGGTGCCAAGATGCGGTATGGGAGCTTTCTCATAACCCGAGAAGTCACGGCGGGTTATGAAACCATTGCCGATATAGCTAAGCGACAATGAAGCGTTTATATCAGGAAGCCACTGACTGTTGGCCACACTGATCTCACGCCGGGCAACTTCCTCGGCGTCTACTGATGGCCGGAGCTGGACGCTGTTGGACTCTGCGACCTCGAACAGTTCTTCCATAGTGAAGACCTGTCGTGTCTGTCCCACAGCGCACACTCCGCCGCCCAACAGGATCGCAGACAGCAATCCTGTGAGCAATCGGTGATTGTTCATAAGGAAACGGTAAAAATTATGATGTTGGAAATTAGTCCGGATAAAATCTTTCCGCCTTACCCGTGCCGGGATGCAGAAAATAAGAATCGGAGACCCGTTGCGGTGCTCTTCCAGTTTTCAAGTACGCCCCAGTGCAATATCGACGGGACAGTGTCTATAACAAACAAGTATATAGTGGTCATCTGCATGCGACTCTTTGTGAACCGCATTGCAAAATTACGAAATTTTTTTTAATTTTGGAAATCGACACCGCCAGCCGAATAATGCTCAAAACATTATGAATGTCCGGACGTTTCTAAAACAGGAAGTTGAGATTAAACTTCTTGTCGGAAGAGGAATCCAAACAGAGAAAATAAATAAAAACCGGAAATATGAAAAAGATATGGATATTGTTCGCGGCCGTAGCCATGATGGCGGCAGCCGCCTGCGCGCGTGACACTTACGCGCACGATGCCTCCGTACTGCCCAAAGCTGCACAGACAGTGCTCGCCAACAATTTCAAGTCGAAAGTCAGTGTCGTCAAGATCGACAAGGATTTCGGACGGGTCAGCGAATATGAGGTGATCCTTTCCGACGGAACTGAGATCTCATTTGACCGCGACGGCAACTGGGACAATATCGAGACCGCCAACACCTCGTCGGTACCCAATGCTTTCGTGCCGCAAGGCATAAGAGATTTCGTAAGCAAGAACCACAGCGGCGCCCGCATCGTCGGCATTGACAAGGAGCGTTCAGGCTACGATGTGGAGCTCTCCAACGGAATAGAAATGAAGTTCAACAAGGCAGGCCAGTTCCTGCGCTACGACGACTGACCGCAAAGCCGGGAAACTACCGGATATTGAACCGCCACCCGATCTTTGCCTCTATCACCCACAGCGCACTGGTGAGAGTTGAATGACGCGAATAGATGTTGGCAAGGTCACTTTTGACCACTACGCCGCCGAACCATCGGTCGTGATTGTAGATCGCCGACATGGTGAGACGGTAATTTATACGGAAGGAATAATTACGGCGGGCTGAGTTCAGAAAACCATAATTCAATGTCGGCATCACCACTGCGATGATGCCGACATTGTATTTCTGACGCGGCACCCAGTTGAAGCCGTATCCTCCGGCGATAGAGAAAGAATCGCCGTCGGCGGCATAACGAAGGTTGCGCCATTCCTCAGGCAGAGAAGGTTTGAGCGATTCAGGCAGACGGCTGAAATCGAAGTCGAGTTTCTGATGCTGGTATGCCAGACCGGTTATGAACGATCCCTGACTCTTCTTCTGGATTCTGCCATAGGTTGTGGCGGCGGCGTAAGAATATTTCCGGGAATTGAAAAAATAGAATGCCTCAAGCCCCCAGGTGTCGGTCTCCATTCCGTTGAAATAGCAGTCTATGTCGCGGCTGCCGGCCAGATAACTGAGCCTCATGCCGTCGGCGTTGCGCATCGAATAGAAACGTCCGGCCAGCAAAGCAGACGAGAACTCGAAATTAATTCTCAACTTCGCGCGGTCAACGGCACCGAACAGTCTGTTGACACTTATGTCATACCCGAGACTCAGACCCATAAAAGCCGCCTCGCATCCGACAGTGGCCGTAAACGGAAGATGGAGTCTTATCTGGTCATCACCGTCAAAATAGAAGGAATTGAAATCTGTCCAGCCGGCTGAACGCAGTTTTACGTTCATGGCGTATCCCGACGGACACACATATGCCGAGTCTGTGGAATTTATAAAACGGTCTACATTTCTGTATACATTCACACAAAATGCCGGGAAACGGCCCATTGCAGCTATCGAGTCAGCCGAAAATGAGAAAGCTCTCCCGCAGAAAGCCACGGCAGAAATTGTCAGCATGACAGATATGAGTCGAAGACCGTTCACGCGTTAATAACGACAGGAAGCGGAAATGTATTGCAAGGAGACTGCAGCCTGCGGAGAATAGACAACCGCAATAATGGTTGACATTTCCGGAAAATGTATAATTCACATCCGGATAAAAAGCTGTAATTTCGCATCCATAACACAACATCATGCTTACAATGAAAAGAGGAACACTGACATCACTGACACTCGGTCTGGCACTTGCCGCTATGGCTCAGACTCCGTCCGCACCGGCAAAAGTATACTTCACGTCTGAAATATCGCCGGAATCACTTCTTTCTATCTACAAGACCTTAGGAGTCGAACCGCAGGGGAATGTGGCCGTAAAAATCAGCACCGGGGAATCCGAGAAGAGCAACCATCTCCGGCCGGAGCTTATCGGGAAACTTGTGAAAGATGTGAACGGCACTATCGTGGAATGCAACACCGCCTACGGCGGCAACCGGTCGACAACCGCCGACCATCGCAGAGCCATAGAGCAGCGCGGCTACGGCAAGATCGCCACTGTCGACATCATGGATGCCGACGGGGAGATGGTTCTGCCGATGAAAGACACGACCTGGTTTGCCGGCAACCTTGTGGGCGATCACCTTGCCAGCTATGACTTTCTCATCAATCTCGCCCACTTCAAAGGGCACGCGATGGGTGGATTCGGAGGTGTGCTCAAGAACCAGAGCATCGGCATAGCGTCGGCCGACGGCAAAGCGCGGATCCACACCGCAGGCGCATATTCCGACACTGCGCATGCATTCGAGCAACCCTTCGGACAGGACGCATTTCTCGAATCCATGGCCGGAGCGGCTCAGTCAGTACACGACTATTTCGCCGACAGGAAAGGGGTGGTCTATATCAACGTAATGAACAATCTTTCGGTAGACTGCGACTGCAACGGACACCCCGACGCACCGAAGATGAAAGATATCGGCATACTCGCGTCGCTCGATCCGGTCGCACTCGACAAGGCATGTCTTGACCTTGTATTCGGTCACGGGCACAGCGAAGGCGACGACAACCGTCCACTCATCGAGCGGATAGAGAGCCGCCACGGAACACACATTGTGGACTATGCCGAAAAGATTGGCCTTGGCACTAAAAACTATGACCTTATTGACATAACCGCCGGGAAGGACAGATAACCACCACATGAACTACAAGGCAATTGCGGGAGCGATAGCTTCCATACTGTCGGTTTCGGCTCTTGATTCATCAGGAGCCGAAACTGTAGATACCACCCGCGTTCTGGAAGAAGTGGTGGTGACAGGCACCAACAGCGGAGTGCAGCAGAGACTACTCCCCTACACCGTATCAGTCATAGACAACCGACGGCTTGAGGCGTCAGGCCAGACTCAGGTGCTTTCCGCAATAAGCGGCATGGTTCCGAGTCTGTTCGTATCGCAACGGAGCATTTTCGGATTCGGCGTCAGCAACGGAGGATCGGGGCACATAAAACTGCGCGGAGTCGGCGGCGACCGTGCAAGCGCGGTGCTCATGATGGTTGACGGGCAGCCCCAGTTCGCCGGTATATATTCACACCACATTGCCGATTTCTATGACAAGGAATATGTGGAGCGCGTGGAGGTGCTACGCGGCCCGGGATCGGTGCTCTACGGCTCAAACGCCATGGCAGGCGCGATAAATGTGATCACAAAATCCGCCAGACATGACGGAGTCCGCACTACAGTCCAGTCGCAGTACGGGTCGTACAACACATGGCTGTCATCGGCCACCAATATGGTTCGCGCCGGCAAGTTCTCGTCGCTCGTGTCTCTATCCTACAACCGGACAGACGGCACAACCGACAACTTCGATTTCCGCCAGGCCGACGGTTATGCGAAAGCAGGCTACGATTTTTCTGACAACTGGAAGGCTTATGCTGACTACACGCTTATGAATTTCAGGGGAAATGACCCGATCTACCCCACTCTCTCAGATCCGGAATCAACCGACATATACAGGCAGAACATAGTCAGGGGAGAAGCAGGTGCGACTGTCACCAACAATTACGGCACGACTTCAGGATCGGCACGCGTATATTACAACTACGGGAATCACTATGTCGACGATCCGCGCCACTTCCACAGCAAGGATGACAGGCTCGGGGTGATGCTATATCAGAACTTCAGGCCATGGAGAGACGCCTCGGCTACGTTAGGATTTGACTTCGACAGCTATTCGGGAGAGATACCGATGTCGGGAGGAAACGCGCATACGGAAGGCTCGTTGAGCACCATGTCGCGCAAACGCATAACAGAATACTCCCCTTACCTGACACTGTCGCAGACGCTGCTTGACGACGCAGTGAGTCTCAACGCCGGTCTGCGCATGGCCAACAGCGACATGTTCGACACACAATGGATTCCGCAGTTCGGATTCTCGTTGAATCCCGGCTACGGACTGACCTTCAAGGGAAACCTCGCCATGGGATACAGGAATCCGTCGTTCCGCGAGCTCTACCTTTACCGCATGGCCAACCCGGACCTGCAGCCGGAGAAGATGATGAACTACGAGCTCTCGGTCTCAAAATCATTTTCCAGATACCTGTCAGCGGAACTCACCGCCTATTACAGCAAGGGGGACAACCTGATTCAGCAGGTCGACATGAAAAACATGAACACCGGCCGCTTCATCAACAAAGGGATCGAGGTCTCTGCCCGCAGTCATCCGTTTGACAACCTGTGGATTCAGGCCACTTACAGCTATCTTCACACCTCGCTCGACAATCTGACAGGGGCTCCGAAGAACCAGTATTATCTCGGAGTGCAGTGGCGTCCCTGGAGTTTCATAGGAATAGATGCTGATCTGAAAGGCACCGGCGGCCTGTATGTGGCCGACGGGATCGACCACCAGAGCTACGCGCTTGTGAACCTCAAGATCACATGGGATGTGTGCCGGTATGTATCTCTGTTCTGCCGGCTTGAAAACATTACGGACGCACGCTACATGATAAACCGGGGTTACGACATGCCCGGCTTCACGGCAATGGGAGGCTTCAGGCTTAGCTTCTGAACCAGGCCGGGTGGTTGATTTGAAAGGAAAGCCGCGCCCTGATACGGACGCGGCCTTCTTATGTCACGGAGTATGTCTGGCTTGTTGCTGTCATCGCGGAGAGGAGACAAGGTTGAGAAATTCCATCCTCAGCGAGGCGTCTGTCTCGAAAAGACCGTTGTAGTCATAGGTCGTGGTGGCGGAGTCCTGCTTCTCAACACCGCGCATCTTCATGCAGAGATGCTCGGCCGTGCAGCTGACAATGACTCCTTTTGTAGGCATCGCCTCCGACAGCAGGGCGCACACCTGAGCGGTGAGACGCTCCTGAACCTGCAGACGTCTTGCGAAATTATCGACAATACGTGCAAGTTTCGAGAGTCCGATCATTTTGCCGTCGGGAATGTAGCCCACCGACACCTTTCCGAAAAAAGGGAGTATGTGGTGTTCGCACATGCTGTAGAACTCGATGTCGCGGACGATGACCATCCGCGATCCGGCATGTTCGAAAACAGCCTGCCGCGCTATGGCGAGCGGATCATGCCGATAGCCCGACGTTATGTCGAGCAACGCCTTTGCCGCCCTGACCGGGGTCTTCATGAGCCCCTCGCGCTGCGGATCCTCGCCCACAAGGCGCAATATCGCCTCATAATGAGAGGCTATCTCCCCGACAAGACGGGGATCATGTCTGCTGACTTCTGCCATCACTTCATTTGATTACTACGATCTGACTTCTTACCACACGCATTTCCGCGGCAAACTGCGGAAACGCCCTCTTGAGTTCGGCCATTGCAGCCGAAGCCTCCTCGGAAGTGCGGAAATTGCCGATGCGGGTATACCAGTTGGGAGAGCTTGAGAAGGAATAGACCTGTCCTCTGTATTTGGGGAATCTGGCCACTATCGCGCTGCCTCTGGCCTTTGCCCTCGACTCAAGCGAATGCTGGTTATGACCGTCACTGAAAACCTGAACCCTGAAGCCTGACATCTTGTTGATGCCGGGACGGAGCACCGCGCCACCGTTTCTCTGCGACTGCTGATCGTCTTTGAGAATGCGTTCGAGAATATCGGCCGGAATGTCGATCACCACATTGCCCTCCGATTCCTCCATTATACGCTCCACCGGATTCGAGGAGCGTCCCGGCGCTTTTTCTCCGGAAACAGACTGAGCCGAAGCCGGAGGCATAATGCCTCCGGCCGCGGCCAGTATCAATATCAGGTTTTTCAGATCCATCTTCACCGCCGATTAGTCAAACGCCTCGATAATGCCCATGAAGTCCTCAGCCTTCAGAGCCGCGCCACCGA
The DNA here is from genome assembly GCA_947176745.1 of uncultured Muribaculaceae bacterium. Taxonomy (GTDB): domain Bacteria; phylum Bacteroidota; class Bacteroidia; order Bacteroidales; family Muribaculaceae; genus Lepagella. The sequence goes on along the minus strand of CAMWRV010000001.1, from coordinate 84,847 downwards.
TGAGACCGCCGTCTACATCGGGCTTTGCAAAGATTTCCTTTGCATTCGAGGGTTTGCAGCTGCCGCCGTAGAGGATCGAAGTGTTGTCAGCCACCTCTTTGCCATATTTGTCGGCGATTACGCCACGGATATGGGCGTGCATTTCCTGAGCCTGCTCTGCAGTTGCAGTCTTGCCTGTGCCGATGGCCCATACGGGCTCGTATGCGATCACGATCTTGCCGAAGTCTTCAGCAGAGAGAGAGAAGAGAGCCTCGACCTGCGACTTCACAACCTCGTTGAACGATCCGTCTTCGCGCTGCTCAAGCACCTCGCCCACACAGAAGATGGGGAGCAGACCGTTCTCGAGAGCGATCTTGGTCTTGGCGAGAAGCTGCTCGTTGTTCTCACCGAAATACTGACGGCGCTCGCTGTGACCCAGAATTACGTATCCGGCACCTGTCGACTTCACCATCGACGCGCTGACCTCTCCGGTGTATGCGCCCTTGGCATGCTCTGAACAGTTCTCCGCGCCGAGGCTGACGAGTTCAGGCTCAAGAACGGCATTGACAGAGGTGAGGTGGGTGAAAGGAACGCACACGATAACGTCGCAGTTCGCTTTCTTGCCCTTGAGAAGGGCGTTGACATTGTTGGCGAGTTCGACACCCTCCTCAAGAGTGGTGTTCATTTTCCAGTTGCCGGCTACAATATTCTTTCTCATTTTCTTAAAATTTTATATCTGTAACTTTCCTACAAAATTAGTCATAATTCTTGTGATAACAAAATGCAGACGTCTAAACTTCAATATCAACACCGGGACAGAGGCAAAAATCACTCTTTTCCGGTGACAAAAACAGACATTTCAACTTTTTTTAACACCGGGAGTCACATTATTAAAGGCGTCGCGGTTGCATTCTACCTGAAAATACATTATTTTTGTAAGATGGATTTCAAGCTGACAAGTGAATACATGCCTACCGGCGACCAGCCGGAAGCCATAGCCGAACTTGCCGAAGGCGTACGCAGCGGTCAGAAACACCAGACACTGCTCGGCGTCACCGGCAGCGGCAAGACGTTTACGATGGCCAATGTCATCCAGCAGGTGCAGCGTCCCACACTCATACTCTCGCACAACAAGACCCTTGCCGCACAGCTCTATTCGGAGTTCAAGAATTTCTTTCCCGACAATTCGGTGCAGTACTTTGTGAGTTACTACGACTACTATCAGCCGGAAGCCTACATACCCGGATCGGACAAGTATATCGAAAAAGACCTCATGATCAACGACCAGATCGACAAGCTGCGTCTGTCGACCGCCGCCGCGCTCCTGTCGGGACGCCGCGACGTGATCGTGGTCTCGTCGGTGAGCTGCATCTACGGCATGGGCAATCCTGAAGACTTCGCGCAGACAGTGGTGCGCATATCGGTGGGCGACCGCATATCGCGCAACGCGTTTCTGCGCAGGCTCGTCGACTCGCTCTACAGCCGCACGGAGACTGAACTTATGCGCGGACAGTTCCGCGTCAAGGGAGATACGGTCGACATAATGCTGTCGTTCGAGGAGATACAGCTCCGTGTGATGTTCTGGGGCGACGAAATCGAGAAGATACAGACAGTCGATCCGGATTCCGGCACGCCGCTGACCGATCTTGAAGGGTTCAATATCTATCCGGCCAACATATTTGTGTCGTCGAAAGAGCGCACCGCACAGGCCGTGGACCGCATAGCCCTCGATCTCGGGGCACAGTGCGATTTCTTCCGTAGGGAAGGGAGGATTCTTGAAGCCGAACGTCTGCGCGAGCGTGTCACCTACGACCTTGAGATGATCAAGGAACTCGGACACTGCAGCGGCATCGAGAACTACTCAAGATATTTCGACGGACGCGAGCCGGGCATGCGTCCTTTCTGTCTGCTCGATTATTTTCCGAAAGATTTTCTCACCATAATAGATGAAAGCCACGTCACGCTTCCGCAGATAAGAGGCATGAACGGAGGAGACCTCTCAAGAAAGATGAACCTTGTGGAATATGGATTCAGGCTTCCCGCCGCCATAGACAACCGGCCTCTCAAATTCGAGGAGTTCGAGAGTCTGACCCCGCAGGTGATATACGTAAGCGCCACACCCGGCGACTACGAGATGCTGCAGACCGAGGGAGTCTTTACCGAACAGGTGATCCGACCCACAGGGCTTCTTGATCCTGAAATCGAGATCCGCCCCACCCTCAACCAGATTGACGACCTGATGGAGGAGATACGCCTTCGCATCGAGGCCGACGAACGCATACTTGTCACGACGCTGACAAAGCGCATGGCCGAGGAACTTAACCGACATCTTATTAAATGGGGCATACGTTCGGCCTACATACACAGCGATGTCGACACACTTGAGCGCATCCGCATTCTTGAGGATCTGCGTCAGGGCACGTATGACGTGCTGATCGGAGTCAACCTTCTCCGCGAGGGTCTCGACCTTCCGCAGGTGAGCCTTGTGGCGATACTCGACGCCGACAAAGAGGGTTTCCTGCGCAACCATCGCTCGCTGACCCAGACAGCCGGACGCGCGGCCCGCAACGTCCACGGCAAAGTAATAATGTATGCCGACAAGATCACAGACTCGATGCAGCGCACCATCGACGAGACAGAGCGCCGCCGCGCCAAGCAGATGGCATATAATATAGAGCACGGCATCGTGCCGACACCTATTGTAAAGAAAAGCGGCAACGACCTTATCGAGATCTACGAGGGAGGCAAGACGGCCGAACGCAGGAACGTCAGAGAAAAGCAGAGCGCGGCACGCCCCCAGACTCCGTCGCATGCTCCGCGTCCTTATATAGAGGAAGAGCATGAGGCCGCATATGCCGCCGACCCGGTGATAGAATACATGAGCCTGCCTGAAATCGAAAGCCGCATCGAACGCGTGCGGCACGACATGATAGCCGCCGCACGCCGCACCGACTTCATCGAGGCGGCACAACTGCGCGACGAACTTGTAAACCTGCAGGATCTGCAGGCATCACTTCAAAAGGAAAACAGCAATGCCGTCAAAGAGTGATTTTCTACCGACATCGCGCGAGGAGGCCGAAGCCCTCGGCTGGGACAGACCCGACATAATAATTTTCTCGGGCGACGCATATGTGGATCATCCGTCGTTTGGCGCGGCCGTGATCGGCAGGACACTCCAGAAAGCCGGCTACCGCGTGGCCATTGTGCCCCAGCCAAACTGGCGCGACGACCTTCGTGATTTCCGCAAACTTGGAAAGCCGAGACTCTTTTTCGGCGTGTCGGCCGGAGCAATGGACTCCATGGTGAACCATTACACCGCCAACCGGCGCTTGCGCCACGACGATGCTTATACAGCCGGAGGACGGCACGGGATGCGTCCAGACATGCCCACCATAGTCTACTCCCGGATTCTGAAAGAACTTTATCCGGACACCCCCATCATTGCGGGAGGCATCGAGGCATCTCTCCGGCGCGTGGCCCATTACGACTACTGGGAAGACAGACTCCGCCCCTCCATACTTCTCGACGCACCTGCCGACATGATATGCTATGGCATGGGAGAACGCACCATGCTTGAGATCGCCGCAAGACTTGACCGGGGAGAGGACATCAGAGATATAACGGATGTGCAACAAACTGCCTTTATTACCAATGGAGCACCTTCCGAAGGAGATATTGTGCTTCACAGTTACGAGTCATGTCTGAAAAACAAAAAACTCCAGTCACTTAATTTCCGGCACGTAGAAGAGGAATCCAACAAATATCACGGAGCAACGATCTGGCAGGAGGTCAGGGGAAAGATGGTGCGCATCAACCCGATGCTTCCCCCCATGACCACTGGAGAGATCGACGCATCGTTCGACCTGCCGTACACACGACTCCCCCATCCGAGATACAAGGGAAAAACCATTCCGGCCTACGAGATGATACGCCATTCCATCTGCATGCACCGCGGATGCTTCGGCGGATGCGCTTTCTGCACCATATCCGCACATCAGGGAAAATTCATCGCTTCGCGGTCGAAAGAGTCGATAGTCCGCGAGGCAAGACAAGTGACCACGATGGATGACTTCAAGGGATACATATCCGATCTCGGAGGCCCCTCGGCCAACATGTACGCCATGGGAGGGCGCGACAAAGAGATCTGTCGTCGGTGCGCGCGCCCGTCATGCCTTCACCCCAGGCCTTGCCGCAATCTTGACAACGATCATGCGCGGCTGCTCGAAGTCTACCATGCGGTCGACGCACTGCCCGGCATAAAGAAATCTTTTATCGGCAGCGGCGTCCGCTATGACCTCGCCATGGCTCCCTCCGGATCGGCCGACACCGACAAGACAAACCGCGACTATCTTAGAGAACTGATCACAAGCCACGTAAGCGGACGACTGAAAGTGGCACCCGAGCACACGTCGGACGAAGTGCTCATGTGCATGCGCAAGCCTGAATTCGAACAGTTCCGCAGATTCAAGCGCATCTTCGACAAGACAAACACCGAGGCAGGTCTGCGCCAGCAGCTCATACCCTACTTCATATCGTCTCACCCCGGATGCCGGGAAGAGCACATGGCCGAACTCGCGGCCATAACCAAAGATCTGAACTTCCAGCTCGAACAAGTGCAAGATTTTACCCCAACGCCGATGACCGTAGCCACAGAAATATACTACTCGGGCTATCATCCGTACACCGGCGAGAAGATGTATACTGCAAGGAACGAACGCGAGAAGCTGGCACAGCGCCAGTTCTTCTTCTGGTGGAAACCTGAAAGCAGAGCGTCGATCACGGCCGAACTGCGCAAGATGCACAGACCCGACCTGATCCAGGCTCTCTACCCGGGCAACCGTCTCGACTCGGCCAGACGAGGGGGCACACGCGGACCGGAAAGAAAGACTGGTGGCCGCAAGACAGGAAACAGAAACACTAAAGAAAACAGCAATATGAACAACAAACACCGTAATACCAAAAAACACTGAACGTCATGGACAAAACAGGATTAAAAATGTGTGCAATGCTATTGCCCCTGGCCCTGACCGCATGCTCCGACAAAAGCGGCGGCGATGCCAAAGTGATTGAAAAGCCGGAAATCAAGATCGAGAACGGCATGCTTACCCCCGAGGTTCTCGAGGCCTTCGGGCGCATTTCTGAGGCGACACCGTCGCCCGACGGAACCAAAATCATCTTCACCCTCACCTATGAGGATATCGAGGAGAACAAAGGCAACTCCGAGATATACATCATGGAGGCAGACGGCAAGGAGATGAAGAGACTCACCACTACCGCCGGATCGGAATCGAACCTCCAGTGGATAGAAGAGGGCAAGAAGATCGCGTTTCTCCGCCACGACAAGGAGACAGACGCAGTGCAGATATTCAGCATGAACGCCGACGGATCGGGTGAGAAGCGTCTGTCAGCAGAGAAAAACGGAATAGAATGCTTCAAGATCAGTCCCGACGGAAAGCATGTCGTGTTCGCATCGGCAATCGATGACTTCAACAAGAACGACGAGGAGCTTTTCAAAGGACTTCCCAAAACCACAGGCCGCGTCGTTGACGATCTCGGCTACAAGCACTGGGACGAATGGGTGAGCAAGATTCCACATCCCTTTGTGGCCGATCTCGACGGCGAAGTCAAGAACGCAAAAGACATCATGGCCGGCGAGCCGTTTGAATGCCCGATGCGTCCGTTCGGCGGCGCAGAGTCATTCGCATGGACTCCCGACGGCTCGAAACTCGTGTATGTAAGCCGCAAACTCAAAGGTATGGAATACGTCTTCTCGACAGACTCCAACCTCTATCTCTACGACCTCGCAAGCGGCAACACAGAGCAGCTCACCGGTGAAGGATTCCCGGGCTACGACACTGACCCCGTGTTCTCGCCCGACGGCAACACACTCGCATGGCTCTCGATGCCTACAGCCAAATACGAAAGCGACAAGAAACGCCTGATGGTAATGGACATGAAGAGCCGCGAGACCCGCGACCTGACAGCCGACTGGGATTACTGGCCCGAGCAGATAGCATGGGCGAAAAACGGCAGCTCGATCTGGTTTACAGGCTACTATCAGGGAGTATCGCCGGTATTCACCATCGACGTCAACACCTGTGCCATCGACACAGTGGCCGACGGTCAATACGACTATGTTGGCGTGACGCCAGTGGCCGACAACGCCGCGATCGTCATGCGCCACTCCATGCGCGAGCCCAACGAGATTTTTGTAGTGACCAAGGGCGCGAATGAGGCAAAACAGCTTACATCTGTCAACAAGGAGCTTCTTGACCAGCTTAAGCTCGGAGACGTGCGCAAAGTTATAGTTCCGACCACCGACGGAGGCCAGATGACCTGTTGGGAGATTCTTCCGCCCGACTTCGACCCGAACAAGAAATACCCCGCGATACTCTACTGCCAGGGCGGTCCGCAGCAGGCCGTCAGCCAGTTCTGGAGCTACCGCTGGAACTTCATGATCATGGCGGCCCACGGATATATCATCATCGCCCCCAACCGTCACGGCGTGCCTGGATTCGGTACCGCATGGAACCGCCAGATCTCAGGTGATTACGGTGGCCAGAACATGCAGGACTACTTCGCAGCCACCGACTACATCAAGTCTCAGCCATATGTAGACGCAGACCATGTGGGTGCGATCGGCGCAAGCTACGGCGGATTCTCGGTGTATTGGCTCGCAGGCCACAACGACGGCCGCTTCGCCGCTCTTGTAGCCCACGCGGGAATCTTCAACGTGGAGGCTCAGTATCTGGAGACAGAAGAGATGTGGTTTGCCGACTTCGACCTCGGCGGCCCCTACTGGGACAAGGAGAACGCCACCGCACAGCGCACCTACGCCAACTCCCCCCACCGCTTTGTCAACAACTGGACAGCACCGATGCTTGTCACTGTCGGCGAACTTGACTACCGTATCCTCGCATCTCAAGGCATGCAGGCATTCAACGCCGCCAAAATGCACGGACTTGAGGCCGAAATGCTCGTCTTCCCCGATGAAAACCACTGGGTGCTGAAGCCCCAGAACGCAATACTCTGGCAGCGGACATTCTTCCGCTTCCTCGACAAGCACCTGAAGAACGCGAAATAAGACACCGTCATATACATCATATCCCCGTCATATACATCATATACGGTATGGATATCCCGAAGGAGGGCGCACGGAATAACCGCGCGCCCTCCCCTCTATTATGACTCTACCCATAAATGGGTAATTTGCCGAAGGGTTTTGGCATCGTCGGATATTGGTTGTATTTTTGTGGGTTAAAACATACTTAAGAATTCATGCGACTGTCAGATCTTAAGCCGGGACAGACCGGCGTCATAACAAAAATACTCGGACACGGAGCCTTCCGCAAACGGGTCATGGAGATGGGATTCGTCAGGGGTCGCGAAGTGAGTGTCATACTCAACGCACCGCTTCAGGATCCGGTCAAATACGCACTGATGGGATATGAGGTGTCGCTACGCCGCGCCGAAGCCAATCTCGTGGAAGTCGAACTGCTCGAAGACTGGAATGCCTCTGCCACACATGCCGACAACGCGCACGACGTGACAGAGTCCGACGCGCACCAGCATAAAACCGGGCGGCTGCGCCGCGACAAGATCATCAATATCGCCCTGATCGGAAATCCGAACTGCGGAAAGACATCACTGTTCAACATGGCCTCCGGAGCGCATGAGCATGTGGGGAACTATGCCGGCGTGACCGTGGGAGCGAAAGAGGGCTCGCTGAGATACAAAGGCTATCGGCTCAACATAGTCGACCTGCCCGGCACATACTCGCTTTCGGCCTATTCGCCAGAAGAACTCTACGTGATGCGATATCTTCGCGAGGAAACCCCCGACGTCATAGTCAATGTGGTCGTGGCGTCAAATCTTGAACGCAACCTCTACCTGACAACCGAGCTTATCGACATGAACCTTCCGATGGTGGTCGATCTCAACATGTATGACGAGCTCCAGAAAGGAAACGCCAGCCTCGACTATTCATCGCTCGGCAAGATGCTCGGAGTGCCGTTCGTACCGACGATAGCACCCACAGGATGGGGAATCGACAGACTGCTCGACACGGTGATCGACATCTACGAGATGAAAAACCCCGACACGCGCCACATACATGTCAACATGAACCCCGAAATCGAACAGGCGGTCTCCGCCCTCAACCGGGAGTTCAAGAAAGACCCGACGGTGACGGAGCATTTCTCGCCCCGCTTTCTGGCAATCAAATTCATGGAGCGTGATCCGGAGATCGAATCAATGCTGAGCGGCAACAGCAACTACAGGAAGTGGGTCGAGATGCGCGACAAAGAGGATGCGAGAATCCAGACACAACTCAGCGAGGACGTGACATCTGCGATCTCTGCCGACAAATACGGATTCATCCAGGGAGCGCTAAGGGAAACGATGGAAGGATCGCTCGACCGTGAGGAGAAATCGACAAAAATAATCGATGCGTTCGTCACAAACAAGCTCTTCGGATTTCCGATCTTCCTGATAGCGATGTGGGTGATGTTCTGGGCGACATTCCAGCTCGGCAGCTATCCTATGGAATGGATAGAAAGTCTGGTCGGATGGATCTCGGAGACAATCGGCGCCCACATGGCCGACGGCCCTCTGAAAGACCTTCTGCTCGACGGCGTGATCGGCGGCGTAGGCGGTGTGATCGTATTCCTGCCGAACATACTCATACTCTATGCCTTCATATCGTTCATGGAAGATTCCGGGTATATGGCGCGTGTGGCGTTCATCATGGACAGGCTAATGCACAAGATGGGGCTACACGGCAAGTCGTTCATCCCGCTTGTGATGGGCTTCGGCTGCAACGTTCCGGCCATCATGTCGACAAGGATAATCGAGAGCAAGTCGAGCCGTCTGATCACGATACTCATCAATCCGTTCATCAGCTGTTCGGCCAGAATCCCTATTTACGTGCTGCTTGCCGGAGCATTCTTTCCGCAGCATGGCGCCCTTGTGTTTGTCGGGCTCTACCTGCTGGGAGTCATCATAGCCGTGCTCACGGCTAAAATGCTGCGCAAGTTCTGGTTCAAGGCCGACGAGACTCCCTTTGTGATGGAACTTCCCCCTTACCGCATGCCCACACTCAAGGCCACCATGCGCAACATGTGGGGAAAAGCCGAGCAGTATCTCAAGAAGATGGGAGGTCTGATACTTGTGGCGTCGATCATCATATGGGCACTCTCCTACTTCCCGCACTATTCGGCTGAAGAAGTGCCAGAGACGTACCGTACAGAGGTGACCGCCGACATGCCGGCCACAACACTTGCCGAAAACGACGCCGCAGCCATCGAGGAAATGGTGACTACAGAATACCAGCAGGAGCACTCGATACTGGGATATATCGGCAAAGCCGTGGAGCCGGTCGTGGCACCGATGGAATTCGGATGGAAGACCTGCGTGTCGCTGATAGCCGGCGCGGCTGCAAAAGAGGTAGTGGTCTCGACGCTCGGAGTCCTCTACGTCGGAGATGACGACGCGGCCGCACTTTCCGAACGACTCAGCACACCTTCGAAATTAACCGGCAAAGCACCGTTCGACCGGGCCTCGGCACTTGCGTTCCTTGTGTTCGTTCTACTCTACTTTCCATGTATCGCGACACTGGCCGCCGTCACCCGCGAGACCGGAAGCTGGAAATACACGGCATTCTCGCTCGTCTACAACACGGGGCTTGCCTGGATTCTGGCATTCGCCACCTACCACATAGCCTCGCTGTTCAGCTGAGGTTGCCGACACATCAGACACAATCATCCGGACTGCCTACACGTTTCATCTACAGGAAACACCAAGGCAGTCCGGCTGCATTTTCCGACAATATCGCGTATCAGCTCCATAACTTTGGCACACGATTTGTTATAAATACGGTAAACCGATAAAAGAATTAATGAAGAACGACTTTTCAAAACAGTTCAGGCCTATGCTTGAGATCGCTCTCGGCGAGGCCAACCGATTCAATTCCCCTGTCATAGTGGCGGAGCATTTTGTGCTCGGCGCGATGAGACAGCAGGACGGATATGCTTTCAAGATACTGTCGCAACTCAACATTCCGACAGACAAAATAATCGCCGAGCTCGAGGAATATCTTTCCGAACCCCACCAGACAGGAGAGACCACAACCCTCTTCGAGCAGCAATACAAGATCAACCTTGCCGCCATACGCCATCTGCAGCTTGCCACATCTGAAGCACGCAAGATGAACGCCCATGTGATAGGCAGCGAGCACATCCTGCTCGCCCTCATACATGACAAACGAGCCATGGACTCGCCGATTCTGCAGCACATAAAAGATGAATATCTTAACTTCGACATCTCGGTGCAGAGTTTCGGAGCACCCGGCGGAATGCCGTCGATGGGCAAAGACACCGATGATGACGAAGAGGAAGACGAAGATGAGAACGACGGTCCCGGCGCACCGGTTTCCGGCGCATCATCGTCCGAAGGCCAGCAGGGCAAAACCGCACAGCGCGGAGAATCCAAGGGGCGCAAAAGCGACACTCCGGCTCTCGACAAGTTTGGCTATGACATGACCAAAGCAGCCGCGGAGGGACGTCTTGACCCCGTTGTGGGCCGAGAGAACGAGATCGAGCGGCTTGCCCAGATTCTCTCGCGCCGCAAGAAAAACAACCCTGTTCTCATAGGCGAGCCGGGAGTCGGCAAATCGGCAATAGTCGAGGGGCTTGCACTTCGAATCGTGCAGCGCAAGGTGTCGCGTGTGCTTTTCGGCAAGCGAGTCATCGGGCTCGACATGACCGGCATGGTAGCGGGCACGAAATATCGCGGCCAGTTCGAGGAGCGCATCAAAACCGTGCTCGACGAGCTCTCCAAAAATCCCGACATAATACTCTTCATCGACGAGATCCACACCATAGTAGGCGCCGGCAGCGCGCCCGGCTCGATGGATGCGGCCAACATACTCAAACCCGCACTGGCACGCGGCGAGATACAGTGCATCGGAGCCACCACCCTCGACGAGTACAGGCAGAACATTGAGAAAGACGGCGCTCTCGAACGCCGCTTCCAGAAGGTGATGGTCGAGCCGACCACTCCCGAAGAGACACTCGAGATATTGCGTCAGGTGAAAGATAAATACGAAGACCACCACAACGTCACATACACCGACGAGGCTCTCGAGGCCTGCGTCAACCTGACCGAGAGATACGTGAGCGACCGCAACTTCCCCGACAAGGCTCTCGACGCACTCGACGAGGCCGGCAGCCGCGTACACATAACCAATATAATCGTGCCGGAAGAGATCGAGACTCTTGAAAAAAAGATCGACACGCTCACACAAGAGAAGCTCGCGGCGGCCAAATCACAGGACTACGAAAAAGCAGCCTCGCTGCGCGACGAGGTCGTGAAGACCAAAGCCGCCCTTGAGACAGCGAAGAAAAACTGGGAGGAGAGCCTGAGCAACGACAGGCAGGAAGTAGACGACGAGAAAGTGGCCGAGGTCGTGGCACTGATGACAGGCGTGCCGACACAGCGCATAGCCCAGGCCGAGGGGACCCGTCTGATACAGATGGGAGAGTCGCTCAAAGGGTCAGTAATCGGCCAGGACGACGCGATCAAGAAAGTTGTCAAGGCTATACAGCGCAACCGCATCGGCCTCAAGGATCCCGACAAGCCGATCGGAGTCTTCATGTTTCTCGGCCCGACAGGCGTCGGAAAGACGCTTCTTGCGAAGAAGCTGGCCGAATATCTGTTTGATTCTTCAGACGCCCTGATCCGCGTCGACATGAGCGAGTTTATGGAAAAATTCACTGTGTCGAGGCTGGTTGGCGCGCCTCCGGGATATGTAGGCTACGAAGAGGGAGGCCAGCTGACAGAGAAAGTGCGCCGCAAGCCCTATTCGGTCGTACTGCTCGACGAGATCGAGAAAGCGCATCCCGACGTGTTCAATCTGCTGCTGCAGGTTATGGACGAAGGACGTCTGACCGACTCGCTCGGGCGCAAGATCGACTTCAAGAACACCATTCTGATCATGACAAGCAATGTCGGTTCACGACAGCTCAAGGACTTCGGCGGCGGTGTCGGCTTCAACACGGCTTCTGTAAGCAAAGAGCAGGCGCACGGCGTGATCTCGAAAGCCCTCAACAGAGCCTTCTCGCCCGAGTTCATCAACAGGGTCGACGACATAATCATGTTTGACCAGCTTGACCGCGATGCCATCTTCAGCATCATCGACATCGAGCTCCGCGACTTCTTCGCCCGTGTCGAGAAACTCGGTTTCCGTCTTGAGCTGTCGGACGAGGCCCGCGACTTCATAGCCGAAAAGGGATATGACCGCAATTTCGGGGCACGCCCCCTGAAGCGTTCCATCCAGAAATATCTCGAAGACGAGCTTGCCGAACTTATGCTCAGACTCGGGGCAGAAGGGCAGATAGGAGGCATGATAAGCGTGACATACAAGAAAGAAGACGACAGGCTCACTCTGGATTACAGACCCGTGGAATAACCTCGGAACGGATCTCTGACAAGACTTTGACAAACATGGCCCGGCGGCACAACCGCACGGGCCATTTCAGTTGTCGGGAACGAGCCATTTTATTTGTCTCATTTTGCTGAAAAAAGAGTAAAAAGTCGTATTTTTTTTGTAATTTTGTCAATTGGAGGAAAGAACGCGCCGGGCGCGGGTAATCCCCCTGCACAGACAATGAAGTTGTCTAAACTTATTTACATTACACAGAAATAATGCAAGGAGACGACAAGATTATTCCGATCAATATCGAATCGGAAATGAAAAGCGCCTACATCGACTATTCGATGTCGGTGATCGTATCTCGTGCCCTTCCCGATGTGCGCGACGGCTTCAAGCCGGTGCACCGTAGGGTACTGTTCGGAATGAACGAACTTGGAAACACTTCATCGGGCGAGACAAAGAAATCCGCCCGTATAGTCGGAGAGGTCATGGGTAAGTATCACCCCCACGGAGACTCTTCGATATATCTGACCATGGTGCGACTGGCACAGGAATGGTCACTCCGCTACCCTCTTGTGTTCGGACAGGGAAACTTCGGTTCGATCGACGGCGACTCACCCGCCGCCATGCGATACACAGAGGTCAAGCTGGCCCGCATGGGAGAGGAACTTCTGCGCGACCTTGACAAGGAGACCGTAGACTTTGTGCCCAACTTCGACAATACGCTGCATGAGCCTTCGGTGCTTCCGACACGCATACCCAACCTTCTTGTGAACGGAGCGGCGGGCATCGCTGTCGGCATGGCGACAAACATGCCTCCGCACAACCTGACTGAATCGCTCAACGCCTCGATCGCGCTTGTCGACAATCCCGACATGACCATCGACGAGCTAATGGAGCACGTGAAGGCCCCCGACTTCCCTACCGGAGGCGAGATCTTCGGACTCCAGGGCGTGCGCGACGCATATGAGACAGGCCGCGGCCGCGTCGTGCTACGTGCGAAAGCGGAAATCGAGACCGAAGGAAACCACGATGTGATTGTCGTCTCCGAGATTCCCTACGGAGTACTCAAGGGAGAACTTGTCAAATCGATCATACAGCTCGCCGAAGAGAAGAAGATCGAAGGCATAGCCGATGTGACCGACACCTCGGCACGCGGCAAGATCAATATAGTGATCGACATAAAGAAGGATGCCAACGCCAAAGTCGTGCTCAACAAGCTTTACAAGATGACACAGCTGCAGACTTCTTTCAGCGTCAACAACGTGGCTCTTGTCGACGGCCGTCCGAAGACTCTAAACCTCAAGGAAATACTTCAGGCATTCGTGGATCATCGCCGCGAAGTGGTTCTCCGCCGCACACGCTACGATCTGCGCAAGGCCGAGGAACGCGCGCACATTCTCAAAGGACTGATGATCGCCACCGACAACATCGACGAGGTGATAGCCATAATCCGTGGCAGCGAGACCACCGACGAGGCAAGAACCCGTCTGGCCGAGCGGTTCGGTCTCGACGAGATACAGACGCGTGCCATTGTCGAGATGCGTCTTCGCCAGCTCACCGGTCTGGAGATGGAGAAACTCCGCGCTGAGTATGACGAGCTGATGCGCCTGATCGCCCACTACAACGACATTCTCAGCAACGAGCACGTGCTCCGCGAGGTCATCAAGGAGGAGCTTGTGGAGATCCGCGACAAATATGGCGACGAACGCCGCACGAAGATCAACCCCTTCTCGGGCGATTTCAATTCCGAAGACTTCTATGCCGACGACAAGATGATCATCACGATCTCGCATCTGGGCTACATCAAACGCACTCCGCTGAGCGAATTCCGCGCCCAGCACCGCGGCGGCGTAGGCTCGAAAGGAAGCTCCACCCGCGACGAGGACTTCATCGAATATATCTATCCGGCCACGAACCACAACCACATGCTGTTCTTCACACAGAAAGGACGCTGCTACTGGCTGAAGGTATATGAGATTCCCGAGGGTGCGAGAAATTCGAAAGGACGTGCCATCCAGAATCTGCTTCAGATCGATCAGGATGACAGGGTGAACGCCTTCATCCGCGTCAAAGGGCTTACAGACCCTGCATTCAACACGACCCACAACCTCGTGTTCGGCACACGCCGCGGATTCATCAAGAAGACACAGCTCTCGGCATACTCGCGTCCCCGCGCCATAGGCGTCAACGCCATAGTGATCCGCGAGGATGACGAAGTGATCAGCGTACGCCTCACCGACGGAAACTCGGAGATCATCATGGCCAACCGCAAAGGACGCGCCATCAGGTTCAACGAACAGACCGTAAGAAGCATGGGCCGCATGTCGCAAGGCGTGAAGGCCATGACCCTCGACGAGGGAGACGAGGTGGTCGGCATGATCACCATGACAGGATCGCCCGACGAGACCGTCATGGTCGTTTCAGAAAACGGATACGGCAAGCGTTCGGCTCTTGACGACTACCGCATCACCAACCGCGGCGGCAAGGGTGTGAAGACAATGAGCATCACCGACAAGACCGGTGCTCTTGTGTCGATCAAGAACGTCAACGACTCGAACGACCTGATGATCATCAACGAGAGCGGCGTGACTCTCCGTCTGCCCGTGGCCGATATCCGCGTGATGGGACGCGCCACCCAGGGAGTCAAGCTCATCGACCTCGGAAAGCGCGGCGACACGATCGCATCGGTATGCAAGGTCGATTCGCAGCCGGAAGAGGAGATCGAGGAGGAGCTTGAGGCCGAGTCTGAAGAAACCCGCATCGAGCGTGCTGAAGACCGCGTGATACGCGAGGCCGAAGAGATCATGGCAGAAGAAGAGTCTGAGGCCGACGGCGAGACCACTTCCGACAACATGACAGAAGAGGAACAGTAAAACTAATTCAAACAGATACTTACACTTAAAACTTAAAACTATGAGAAAGATTCTGACCATGGCTCTTTGTCTTACGGCTGTAGGCACAATGAGCGCACAGAAGGACGCGGTCGACCAGGCTGCAAAACTCTCAGGCAAGATCGACAAGATCGCCGATGCCCGCGCGCTGATCGGTCAGGCGGTGTCAAATCCGGAGACTGCCAATGACGCACGCACTTATTTTGTGGCTGGCAAGGTGGAGTTCGACGCTTTCGATGAAGGTTTCAAGAAACGTGCCATCAACCCGGATGATCCTGCGGTCAATATCCTTGACATGGGCAACGAGCTCGTGAACGGATACAACTACTTCCTCAAGGCTCTTCCTCTTGATTCTGTGCCCAACGAGAAGGGTCAGGTCAAGCCGAAACATTCGAAAGACATGATCAGCCGTATCAATGGCCATCACAACGACTATTTCAACTTCGGCGGCGAGATGTTCAACAGCAAGCACTACTACCCCGAGGCATACAACGCGTTCATGATATACGGCGATATTCCTTCGCAGCCCTGGGCAGACAAGGCGGTCAAAGCAGTGCCTGACTCGATGGTTGCACTCGCCTACCATTACGCCGGTATCGGAGCATATTCGGGCAATGCCCTCAAAGAGGCTCTCGGCGCATTTGAGAAAGCCCGCAAGGCCGGTATCACCGATCCGCAGAACTATGTCTACGAGATAGCATGCTGGCAGAACCTCGCTCTCCGCGACTCTACTCTCGAAGAGACGGCCAAAAAGGAGATCGAGGGTATTGCCCGTGCCGGTTATGACAAATTCGGCATAACCAATCCGCTTTTCCTCAACAACCTTGTGAACGCCCTTCTCCAGCAGGACCGCAAGGATGACGCGGTAGCCCTGATCGGATCGCAGATCGAGAAGACTCCCGACATGGCGTTTCTTTACGGTCTTCGCGGATATGTCAACGACCGCAGAGGCGACGACGAGGCTTCGCTCGCCGACTACCGCAAGGCCGCATCGTTCGACAACGCCGACATAGAGACTCTCAAGAACGCCGCGAAGAAGATATATACTTCAGGAACCGTGATCTGGAACAACATCGAAGGCAACCAGCCCGAGAAACGCCAGGACGTGAAAGTCAACTATTTCGAGGCTGCCAAATCAGTGGCTGAACGCGCTCAGGCCCTCGATCCTTCTGACAGCGACGTCAACTACATTCTGGAGAACATCAACTACGCTCTCGAGACATATTTCTAAGAAATATCATCAATCTATGAAAAAGGGGAATCCGGACGCGCCGGATTCCCCTTTTTTCATATATTCCAAGTCGTGCCGGCGGGTCTCCCCTTCTGATTCCGGCGAGCGGTCAAGAGCGCGCCCTAACGCCCGAGAACAAACTTTCCCTGCATTCCCGAACTCGGCCACACATTGTCTTTGATGATCGATCTCAAAGCCCTGACCACAAAATTGGGGCGTTTCTGGAAATGCTCGGGAATGGTCTTTCCGGCATATCTCGGATCTGCCTTCTCTACGAGCCGATGGCCGATGTAATCGAAATTGTCGACGCGACAGACTAAATCGGCGATTGCCGGCTGAAGTTCCGGAGCATCTGGCGGGGCATTGATACCAATCTCTTCGGCTGAAGGAGGGCGTTTTTCCAGACGACAGGCGTCGGCCACGCTGATGTATTCGAGATCCGTCACATATAGCTCGGCGTATGTATCAACATATGCCGGCCCGTCAGATGAGAGCAGATGGCGCACTTTGCGACCGCGTCCGTTCGACTCGATATTGAAAGACATCCGCGCAAGATTATCTGCGTATACTTTGTCTCCGTCAACTCCCGAAAAGAGATAGCGTAAGTTGAATTGTGTGAATTCGACCTTTCTGCCGAACAGGTCGAACAGCCCGGGCATGAAACTGCGGTTCTCCTTGTCGGCCATTATGTCGACTTCGAGACTGACATTCATATCGTCACGACTCCAAATCACCGACGGGCTGTAACGTCCATATACGGTATCTGAGGCCAATGTCACATCTCTGAGCCGCTGCGGCAGTTCGCGTGACGGGAATATGCCTATCCAGTCCGACCATGAGAAATGCTGTCCGAAATGATTGCTGACACTGTCGAGGCCATCGGGGCCGGAGAAGTGGTAATATGATCTGGAGGCGAGCACACGAGGGTCAAGCCACCCTTTGAAATTTCCCGCTTTTTTTGTGGGCACCATAAAATCCACGGTCTTTTCACGGAACAGAAGCACCGTGTCGGAATATGTGCTTAGCGTGGAGTATTCGCGAAGATATGCAGTGATGTGGAGCACCTGTCGCTTCTTCGACTCGACCACGACTTCCGGAAGATCGAAATCAACCTTCGACAGAATCACACTCTTCTGCCTCGGGTTTGCGACTTCAGCTGTGGCGTAACCCATGACGCGGACCGCGAGCGGATAGGATGCTTCATCCAAAACCGGAACTACCCCCGAGTCCGAACAGAATCCGACAAGTTTTCCCTTTCTGTCGAATACGGATGCTCGCGGCAACGGCTGCGCAGTGGCTGAATCCAATACGACAGTGGCACGCCCGGTAACGGGCGACAGCATCATAAACACTCCCGACAGGAGCGCGGCAAGTCCTGATCTCGCAGACATAGAATACAGTTGTTATGTTCTTTTTACTTAACGCACAAAACCAGACACCTGTTACAGTTGCGACAAAAAAAGCTGTCTGAAAAACAGACAGCCTATGTGAGAAATCATCAGTATCTTATCAGCTCCGGTCAGCGGCGGGCCGGTAGAAACGGACAAACATGGACCGGCGGCGACGCCACAATTCAAGGCCGAGAAGCGGTATCGCGGTGC
This sequence comes from uncultured Muribaculaceae bacterium, assembly GCA_947176745.1. Classification (GTDB taxonomy): domain Bacteria; phylum Bacteroidota; class Bacteroidia; order Bacteroidales; family Muribaculaceae; genus Lepagella. The sequence continues at coordinate 66,712 of CAMWRV010000001.1, read as the reverse complement.
CGGCCACAGTATATAGCAGCCAGAAAAGATCCTCGTGATTATTGTAGTGTATGACCATGTGGCATCCTATCTGGGCAGGATCAAGGCCGTACCACCATATCTTGAGCAGCGACACTGCCTTGAAAGATATTATGTGGAAAACAAACACATAAAGCGTATTGCTGCCGATGTAGACAAGAAGGCGCGACACAAACCCGCCGGCAGCCTCTACAAGCGACGCGACATGTCTTGTCAGGAGAAATCCTGCCACACCCGTAAGTGGCAATGTGACAAGATCGCGAAGCTGACCGCTGTTGTTCATTCCGCACCAGTGAAACCAGGCACCGACACACATCACCGCCAGACATCCGGCCGAGACCCACCAGCGCGTGCCTATCGCATTCTCATAATGACGGTAAAGCACTCCGATGCCGAAGAAGAAGACACCCCACACCTCGCGCAGACCGCCGTTGGGAATGGTCGAGATCCTGAATCCGAATCCAAGACGATAGGCATTGAATGCGAGAGCGGCCACACAGACGGCTATCACAGCCCACACTGGCGAAAGGCCCGTATGCCGGTCAAGAAGCCTGTCAAACATCCTGTTGAGAACAAGAAAGAGGATGCTCGCGACAAGAAGCCCCCTGAAGAACCAGAATGCCCCGGCCATGAACTCGTCATATCCGCTCATTGAGGTGACAATCATGAAAAGACGCTGGAAAAACTGTCTCCAGGTGTAGGGATGCGTCACACCGCCGGTCCAGTTGCCGAACTGCTCGTTGAGCAGTCCGATCTCAAACCAGAGATTGTGCAGGACAAGGAAGAGCACACTCCATTTCAGAAACGGCACGTAAAGGCTTTTGAAACGTCGGGCACAGAACTCCCATGGTGCATCGAGATGCTTCCGGCTGAAGAAATAGCCTGCCGTTATGAAAAACAGCGGCATGTGGAAGATGTAGATGAAATTGGAGATGAGCGTCGGCGGTTCGGCATGCCCGGCCACCATGAGAATTATGGCGATACCCTTGCAGATGGAGATCACGTTGTTGCGTGCCATATGACAGGTCAGAATACGATGCGACCCTTCTTGGCCTGCTCAAGCATCTTCTTTCCTGGAACGAGATAGACCTCGAGTCTGCGGTTGCGCTCGCGGTTGCCCATCGAGTTGTTCTCTACGAGCGGCATGTCATCGCCGAAAGCATAGGGAAAGAGATATGTGGTATCGGCACCCTGATCGGCATACCAGTCGGCCACGGCCTTGGAACGCTCTTCGGTCAGATGATCACGATATGCCTCGGATCCGGTGTTGTCGGTGTGCATAACCATAAGCACACGATACATGTCGGGATCTTTCAGATACCTTTTCAAAGGAGCAAGCAGGGCGGCGGCATCAGGTCTGAGTTCGGTGGCATTGGGCGCGAAGAGACTTGCAGCCGGAATTGTGACAAGAAGCACCTCCTTGTTCCTGAAAGTCTCGACCGTACAGTTGTTCTTCGAATTATACTCCCGGCTGAACAGTCTGTTGCGGCCTTCCTTCTCCTGAAACTTGCGGATCAGTTCGGCACTCTTGTTGTCGAGCGGAACAGAATTGACCATCTCGATAAAATTCAGTTCATCGAGGTCCTCGGGCGTTTCTCTTTGTGCAACATTATGCCCTTTTGAAGCATTTTCAGATTTTACCGCGCTCTGGGTCGCGGCACTCTCGCCGACTTTGAATGTCATGCGGTTCTGTGCTGCCGACGGCACTGCGGCAATGGAAAAAAGCAGAGCCGGCAGAACAAGTCTAAAACTCATCGATCGATTCTTCATACTGCAATTCCGCTTTGATTATATCCTCAAGCTCGTCGCGCGTGATGTCAAGTTCTCCGGCACGCCTGAGTTCCTTGGCAACATATGCCGTGAGCTCGTCTGTCTTCATTTCCTCTTCATCGGTGATATCGGCGTTGATATCGAGATAACCGTTCTTCTCATACCAGTCCCATATCGTGTCGATGACATACAGGATGTCGTCGTCAGTAATGCGGGAGTTTATCCCGTCAGATAGAGCGGCACGTATGAATTTTACCGCCTCATCCTCGTCAAATCTTGCAAGTTCGCTCATAATCTTATACATTTAGATCGACAAGGCCCTCGGGCAGTGTGGTCTCAACCACCTTGCGCTCGTCGTCGACCGCGTTTATGAATTCCTCGGCAACCGGGATATAGACGGTTTCGCCATCGTCTGTAACGACAACAAACAGCACATTGGCCGTAGAGTCGTCGACATCCTCGATGCTTCCTATTTCTCCCAGACGGGAGTCAACCACCTTGTAACCGACAAAATCGGCCACGATCTCCATGTCAGGATCATCAAAATATTCTACAAGATCGGAGCGCAGACCGAAGATCTCTTTGTTTACGAGTTCCTGCGCCTTCTCCTGAGAATCGATGTCGCGCAATTTGACAAGAAACGACTCCGCGCCTTTCGGTCTCACCGTCTCGGCATAAAACGGTACGTATATGCCGTCGATATCAACGATCAGCGGATGTCCGTCGGCAGCATAATCACCGTCAATGTCGAGAAGCGCGTTCAGCTCCCCTTTCAAGGCGTGCGTCTTCTGGAACTTGCCTATCGCGACTATATCCTCCTTTTTTATCATAACGTCTATTTTTGTAGGATGTGGTCTATTAATCTTCTATTCTAATGATTTTGGCGCCGAGTTTGTTGAGACGCCGATCGATATTCTCGTATCCGCGGTCAATCTGGTTTATGTTCTGTATCCGGCTTGTACCCCTCGCTCCCATCGCCGCTATAAGCATCGCGATACCTGCGCGGATATCGGGCGACACCATGTCGGTGGCACGCAGAGAATGGAATTTTCCCGCACCGATGACAACAGCCCTGTGGGGATCGCAGAGGATCACCCGTGCACCCATGTCGAGGAGTTTATCGACAAAGAAGAGGCGGCTCTCAAACATCTTCTGATGAATTATGACCGATCCCTCGGCCTGTGTGGCCACTACAAGAAATATGCTGAGAAGGTCGGGCGACAGTCCCGGCCACGGGGCGTCGGAGACGGTCATGATCGAACCGTCAATAAACTCGTCGATGCGATAAATCTCCTTCTGGTCTATGCGGATATCATTCCCTTCGATCTTGAGATTGACACCGATCCGGCTGAAAGCAGTCGGCAACATACCGAGCTCTTCTGTGGCGACATCACGCAGGAGCAGATTGGACCCCGTCATGGCGGCCATGCCGATGAAACTGCCGACTTCTATCATGTCGGGCAGAAGCTGATGAGCGGTGCCTCCGAGTTCGGCAACACCTGTTATTCGCAGCAGATTTGAGCCGATTCCGTCGATCACCGCACCCATGCGGACAAGCATACGGCACAGTTGCTGAATATAAGGCTCGCATGCCGCATTATATATAGTAGTGACACCCTTCGCAAGCACCGCCGCCATTATGATATTGGCCGTACCGGTCACAGAAGCCTCATCGAGAAGCATGTAGCAACCCTTGAGGCCGGACTCCGGAGCATCGATATGATAGGTGTGCGTATCGGAATTATAACTGAACCGTGCTCCGAGATTCTGAAGCCCCACAAAATGAGTGTCAAGACGACGGCGACCGATCTTGTCGCCACCCGGCCGAGGCATCACGGCCTTGCCGAAACGCGCAACAAGAGGCCCCATCACCATGACCGAGCCTCGCAGAGATTCAGCCTTCTTTCGAAACTGATCGCCGGTGATATAGGAAAGATCTATCTCATCGGCCTGAAACTCGACCTCCGAAGGGGTCATATACTTCACCTTTACCCCCATCTCGGCCAGCAGAGCGATCAGATTGCGCACATCTGAAATCTGCGGGAGATTCGAGATAATAACTTTCTCCGAGGTAAGAAGAGTGGCACAGATCACTTCGAGCGCCTCGTTCTTTGCGCCTTTGATCGAGATCTCGCCATGAAGCGAGTGACCTCCCTCGACAATAAAGCTGCTCATTTTCTTTTTTTCTTTTTATTGTTACGCGGCTGCGGCTGAGAGATCTCGCGGAATTCATGAAGCAGATATGTCTGCGGGTCGAGATCGATCCTGCCTTCGGAATAAAGTGCGAGGTCCCGCAGAATTTTCGCATCATCGACCCCCTCGCGGTTATGCTGCAGCATGAGCTTCTTCATGTGATGTGCAAGCATCGATATGAGCACGTCGCGCTCCTCACCCTCATCGAGAGCGGCCACAGTAGAGATCATTTTCTCGATGTTCTTGCCATAATGACGGAATCGCATGGCCGAAGAAGTGTAGGGCAGCTTCGCTGGTTTCGGATGCAGTTTTTCAGCGGTTATGACCTCGCAGGGAAAATCGATGTCAAGCTCGAAGCGCGACATTATGTTGATCTGATCCCAGATCTTGGAGTAATCATTGGAATCTCCGACAAGCTCGGGAAAAATGCCGGCCATTGTGTCGGCTATGGCATAAGCGCATGCCGTGCGCTCGTCGCGGTCAGGAATCGAGACGCAATAGTCCACGAGCCCCTGGATGTGTCGTCCGTATTCGGGAAGGAGCACTGGCTCCATATCGGTATTGTATGGTAACATATTCATCGGTTTTGATTGACTTGCCCGGCGTGGCGTCACGCCAGCGGGTTTCTTGGTTTTGTGGTCTGGTATGCCTTTAGATAATTCGGTGTGGAATAGGCGATGTCGAGGAAATCACCCTCGCGCATGGCTTTTTCCGACAGAGCGAGCATATCCTTGGCCTGCGGAAGCAACCCGTCGATCCACCGGGCATTCGGATGTGTTATCACCTCCTTTGCCTTTTCCGCACCGTCACCCATGAACCAGAGCTGCCGCCCGGAATCGAGAAGGTCGGCAAACGAATCTTTGTCAAGTATCATCGGGCCGGGTTCGGCAAGCGCGTTGAGAGCGAAATCATAGGGAGCGGTAAACACTTCCATGCGCCGGGCGTCGACCATCGGCACGAGCACCTCGTCGCCCGTCCAGTCCATCGATCTGAACATGGCTTTGACCGCTATTATCTTCAGAGTGTCGACTCCGATGAGGGGCACACCGAGACTGAACGCAAGCCCCTTGGCAAGCGACAGGCCGATCCTGAGACCGGTATAGCTGCCGGGCCCCATGCTGACGGCTACGGCGTCGAGTTTTTCCTCCTTGCGGTGAAGTTCCGCCATGCACCGCTCGACAAACGGGGCGAGACGGTTGGCATGCTGCATTCCCTCGCGGTCGTCGAGCTGCATCTCGAGTGCTCCGTCGCGGGTGAGCGCCACGGAACAGATCTTGCCGGACGTCTCAATATTAAGTATTGTCATTTTCTGTTTCTTTATTTGAATTATCAGAGCCTGTCATGCCTGCGGCCGCACGCGCGCAACGTATTCCGTCGACAGCGGCCGACACTATTCCTCCGGCATATCCTGCGCCTTCTCCTGCCGGAAAAAGTCCGGTCATGCCGACACTTTGCAGAGACAGATTGTCACGAATCACCCTCACAGGCGAGGATGTGCGCGACTCAAGACCGATCATGACCGCGTCGTTAGTCAGAAATCCGCGGGCCTTCCTGCCGAAGTCGCGGAAGCCGGCGCGGAGTCGGCGCGATATAAACGGGGGAAGAATGGCGTTGAGGTCGCACGACATCAAGCCGGGCGCATAAGAGGTGGCCGGAAGTGAGTCAGACACTCGTCCCTCCACAAAATCAAGCATCCTCTGCGCGGGCGCGACAATGCTGCCGCCTGCCGCCTCAAACATGCGCCGTTCGAAAGATTCCTGCAGCGCAAGCATCTCAAGCGGGCCATGGCATGAAAACTCCGGAAAATCGCCCGGATGAATCTCGACGACCATACCCGAATTCGCCCATCTGCCAGCCCGGGCCGACGCCGACATTCCGTTTACCACAAGTTCACCGTCCGAACTTCCGGCCGGAACTATCACCCCGCCGGGACACATGCAGAACGAATAGACACCGCGTCCTTCGGCCTGAGTGACGAAACTGTATTCGGCAGCCGGAAGATATTTTCCGCGCCCCGACGGAGAATGATACTGTATGCGGTCGACAAGCTCCTGCGGATGCTCCAGCCGCACACCGACGGCTATGCCCTTGGCCTCCATCACGACTCCGGCATCGGCGAGCATACGGAACGTGTCATGGGCCGAGTGTCCCGTGGCCAGGATGACGGCATCGCCGGGGATTGTGTCTTCACCACATCTTACTCCGGTGACTCGCGTGCCGTCGGTCACAAGTCCGTCGACACACGTCTCGAACAAGACTTCGCCGCCGCATTCAAGAATAGTGCGGCGCATCTCGCGGATAACATGAGGAAGACGGTCGCTGCCGATGTGAGGATGCGCGTCAACGAGAATATCCGGAGAGGCACCATGTTGCACAAATGTCTGTAACACTTCCTCGACAGATCCTCGCTTTTTGCTTCTTGTAAAAAGCTTGCCGTCGCTGTACGCTCCCGCACCGCCTTCGCCGAAACAATAGTTCGACTGCGGATTGATCTTTTTCTCCCTGCTTATGGCTGCGAGATCGAGCCGACGCGCGTCGACATCACGCCCCCGCTCGATTACAATAGGGCGCATGCCGAGACGTATGGCCTCAAGAGCCGCAAAAAGTCCGGCAGGTCCTGCTCCAACGACAAGGAGACGTGGAGCGTCGGCAGGCACATTTTTGTATTCCACAGGCCGGAATGCAGGCACGACCTCACTGTCCTCGCCCGAGGCGAGTCTGACCGTGAGATTGAGCATGACCGGACGCTTGCGGGCATCGACCGAGCGTCTGACAATACATATGTCATTGACAGACCGGGCCGGGATTCCGGCCTCTTTGGCCACCGTTTCGAGCAACTTGTCGCGCGAGGCAGCCAGACGGGGTTCTACCCTGATTGTGATATCTCTGACCAATGTTTCTTTCTCATATGCGGCATCAGAAGCCGCTGTTATGTTTCAACCTACAAATTTACCTTTTTTTATCTATAGTTGCAACAAAGCGGCCGATTTTGAAATAAGTGAAACGCAAAAAACGTTTTCACAGTGGCCACATGCCTGCGGCATCGGGTCACAGAAGTCGGCAAGACGACTTATCCAGAACCCTACATTCAACCAGAAACCTGCATTCAATATGAATAATGACAATATCGGCTTTTTGTTCGATCTTGACGGAGTCCTGATAGACAGCGAGACTGAGTACACCCGCATATGGGAGGAGATCGACCGACACTTCCCGACCGGCATAGAAAACTTCGCCATCAGAATAAAAGGCCAGACCCTCCCCGAGATACTCAATGCGAATTTCAGCCCGGAGATCCACTCAAAGGTCATCGACATGCTCAACAGCATGGAGCAGCGCATGCGCTACAGAATGCTTCCGGGTGCCCGGGAGATGCTTGACACTCTCCGCTCGCTCGGCATTGGGTGCGCACTGGTGACAAGCAGCAACGATATGAAGATGCGTCATCTCAGAGAAGAACTACCTCATCTTGAATCATACTTCAACGACATCGTGACAGCCGACAGGATCAGCCGGTCGAAACCTGATCCGGAGGGCTATCTGCTCGGAGCCAGACTGCTCGACGCCGATCCGCACCGATGTGTGGTGTTCGAAGACTCGGCACAGGGAGTCAAGGCCGGACAGGCCGCGGGGGCATATGTGGTCGGACTCACCACCACGCTTCCGCAATCGCAGATCGGAGACTTCTGCCACCGCTGTGTCGGCACACTTGCCGATGTCGACACAGAGAGCATAATTGAAATTCTCAGAAACCGATGAACAACACCATACCTTTGGCCGAAAGACTGCGGCCTTCCACTCTGGAGGACTATATCGGACAGGAGCATCTGGTTGGTCCTGACGGCATCATCCGCCGCATGATCGAGAGTCGCCGCGTCAATTCCTTTATTCTCTGGGGACCTCCCGGAGTGGGCAAGACCACTCTCGCCAGAATCACGGCCGCACGCACGGAAGTGCCGTTCTACACGCTGTCGGCAGTGACTTCGGGCGTGAAAGACGTGCGCGAGGTGCTCGAACGCGCTGAGGCTGACTCACGCAGTGTCTTCGCAAACGGACGCCCCATCCTGTTCATCGACGAAATTCACCGATTCAACAAGTCTCAGCAGGATTCACTCCTCGGAGCCGTGGAGAAAGGAACGGTCACGCTGATCGGAGCGACAACTGAAAATCCGTCGTTCGAGGTGATACGCCCGCTTCTTTCGCGTGCGCAGGTCTACACCCTGAAACCGCTTGACACCGACGGCATGGAGCACCTGCTCGCCCGAGCCCTTAAGAAAGATGAGATTCTTGCCTCCAGACGCATAGAAATTCGCGAGAAAAACGCCCTTTTCAGATACGCGGGAGGCGATGCGCGCAAACTGTTGAACATTCTCGACCTCATCGAACAGGCGACTCCGGCTGGCAATCCTGTCGTGATCGATGACCGCAACGTCACCGAAAGCCTTCAGGAAAATCCGGCGGCCTACGACCGTAACGGAGAAATGCACTATGATATAATCTCAGCGTTCATCAAATCGATCAGAGGGAGCGACCCGCAGGCCGCAGTCTACTGGCTCGCCCGGATGGTGGCCGGAGGCGAGGATCCGAAATTCATTGCCCGCAGACTTGTCATACTCGCGGCCGAGGATATCGGCCTTGCCAATCCGAACGCCCTTCTGCTTGCAAACGCCGCTTTCGACGCCATAAACAAGATCGGATGGCCAGAGGGAAGAATCGTGCTTTCCGAGTGCGCCATTTATCTTGCAAACTCTCCGAAAAGCAATACTGCCTACGCCGCAATCGATGCTGCTCTTGAGGAAGTCGGCAGATCAGGAAACCTCCCTGTACCACTTCATCTGCGCAACGCTCCGACAAGTCTGATGAAGGAAATGGGGTATCACGACGGTTATAAATATGCACATAATTATGCAGACAATTATGTAAAACAACAATACCTGCCCGACGGAATCCGCGATAAGGAATTCTGGCAGGCAGGCAATAACCAGCAGGAGGCAAGGATGGCCGAAAGGCTCGAAGCACTGAAGAACCGCAGCGACAGCTGACGCTGATCAACCGGGAATGCTATCTAAAAAGGAGAGGAACGTATTCCGAAAGATAGTGTCTCCAGTTAGTCCATTCGTGACCGCCTTTCGTCTCGACATACTTATATGGAATTGAATCCGCGTCAAGTTCGGCGCGGAATTTTTTGTTGGCCTCATAAAGGAAGTCATCCTCACCTATGCCCATCCAGTAGAGACGAACGCCTTCGTCAAACAGACGTCTCACCTTCGCGCGACGGTCGGAATACACTTCCGGCATCACACCGGAGTTGAATTCGCGCGGATCAATCGCTGCGGAAAAGAGACCTACATATCCGAACATGTCGGGATAGGCGGCAGATATATAGAGCGAATGAAAACCGCCCATCGAGAGTCCGGCAACCGCTCTTGAATTCTTGTCACGCAGCGTTCTGAAATTGGAATCCACGAACTCCACGATTTCCGGGAAGTGACGTTCGTACACCCCGTCCATAGTATGCGGAAGATAAAAATCGGGTTGCTCAAGTCCGAGAGTCGAGTTGCCGGGCGCGGCATTCCGGGCCATGTTTCCGTTGGGCATCACAACGATCATCGGCTCAGCCTTACCCTGTGCAATAAGATTGTCAAGAATCTCGACCGCACGTCCGAGCTGACTCCATGACGTCTCGTCGCCACCCATTCCGTGCAACAGATAGAGCACAGGATAAGACTTGTCGGAACCGAGATATCCTGACGGAAGATAGATGGTGAGACGACGGTCATTGTCGTTGAACGCAGACCTGTACCATGTGGTCATGACACTGCCGTGAGGCACGTCGGAGACTCCATATAGACCTGCTGCATCTCCGGGCACCATGACCATATTGCTGACACTCGCCACATCACGGACAACATGGACATTGGCCGGATCAACCACCTCCACACCATCCACAACGAATTTATAAGTATAGAGATCTGATGCAAGAGAATCCATACGCACTTCCCATATCCCTTCGCTCTCACGCATGGGAATAACACCCGGCGCAGGTTGCTCAGAGGCATCAAAATCCCCCTTATTGAAACGCGAGATATTTCCTATAAGATATACTTTTTTAGCATCGGGAGCGTACAGACGAAATCTGACTGATCCATGCTCCAAATGTTCAGGTGAAATAATTTTAGCATGGTCCGGTCTGATCGCCTCTTGCGCCATCACTGAAGACGCAAACATGAGAGGGGAGAGGAGAAGAAAAAATTTCATTTTCATTTTATCCGATTTTAATATTTGACCATTTAAAGACATTCCACGCGGTCTCAGAAAAAGGGAATACACCAATATGACCAATTATCCGAGCAAATCAAGACTTCGAATAGAACGTCTCGAAGGTAGAATCGTCGTAATATACGGTTATATGGGTTACTTTTCGTGGATTTTGCCTCATTTTATCTATTTGCATTTGCAATTCCGCAATTTTATTTTCTGCATCAAGCAATTGTTTTTCTGCAATTTGCAATGCTTTAGAGGGGGTATTTAAGGCTCTGAGGTTTGAATAATTCCGAACATCCGGACAATCCCCCGCAATTCCCGCATCCTTGAAGCCTGAAAAAACATTGTCGGAATCATTTTCGGGAAGTCGGCCACTCCCTGCAACCTCTTCATCCGCAAAAGAGTCTCCCGATCCCGAACATTCACACGAGGCATGCCCGAATCGCGCAGCTCGAAATGAATCTTCCGATTCACTTGCAGTATCCTGCTCTGTCGATCGGGAAGACACAGCCGTTCTCATGCCTCCTTCACCGAACAAAAGCCAGAGAACAGACAGATCAGGGAATGCACGGTGAATCTGACCAATAATCACATCACTGACCTTCTTGTTTCTTCCGCTGAGCAACTGCGACAGGCTCGGCTTAGGTATTCCACACTTATCGGCAAACTGAGAGTGCGACAAGCCTTCAGAATCTATGAACCCTTTTAGACGAATCGCAACATTGTCGTTATCCATATCTAAAATTTCAACTTTGTAATCTTGATGCAAATGTAATAATAATTTTGCAAATTTACAAACTAAATTTCACATTTACATATATTGTATTTTGTAAACAGCCATCACACCTCACCGCAAAATCGCTACCAATCTGCTGATCCACAAGTTAAAATATACTTTAGCAATACTCTATATGAACTCACATTTCAGAAGAATACAACTCAATTTTATTATCAGATGTTCAAATGCCCAGCTTTGGCTCTGTTTTACATGTCACAACTTTTATATTTAGACTTATCATCTTCATATTCAGACATATAAATCTAATGTTACAGAATGTTAAAGCTATAAATTTACATTTCCAATCGTGATTCAAATGTAAATTTTCATAATGTAATTTCCATATGTCAAATCGAAATTATTTTCATTCTTGACAAAGAGACCTCGAATTACAATTGCAAATATTACAATTTAAAACGATACGAATGCTTTTGAGATTTCATATTTGCAAAGAGTTAATTCGGACAGAATTTTGCTCTCTGTTCATATCCCAATTTGACCAATTTTAGAAAACGATCAGGAAACACCTCTCCCCTACTTTTGAGAAGGATTTTGGGGCAACCGATTTTTCTGAAGCCCGATGTTACGAGATTCTAAAAATCCCGAGGAATTGTCGGGATTACGGATTTCAAGCGATTCTCAACGCCTTTAAAACAGTTCGAAACAATAGTAAATCTACGTATTTCAACTCATTGCCCATTCTAAAATTATTGATAATTTACTACAGAAATAGCCAATTTTAGAAAGAAAGCAGTATTATCTGGCGGTAACGATGGTCTATATGACCATACAATCGAATGCGCAGACAGAACAACACAATTTCATTGTCATTACCTGAAGCCTCTCTTATGAAAATGAATATTCCGGCAACAATAATGCATACGCCTGACAAAATATCAGGCATTGGAAGACTGAAAGAAATAAGACCTCATCCCACAATTTTTTTGGGATGGGGTCTGGGCATTAAAAAAGCTCCGGAGAAATCTCCGAAGCCGGTAGCTATCTAATAAGTTTCGTTCTTAGAGCAGCACTCCATTTTTGTGGGATGGGGTCCTAATCGAGCATCAGACATATCGAGGCATTGATCGACGGAATGCCGAATGCTTCTGTAATAAGATTATCCGTATCGCTTCTTCGGAAAAGGATCTCCCCTATGTCGCGTTTCGACATCACATGCGCTATCTGAGAATGAGTCAGAGAATCGGATGCAAGATTTTTTATCCGAAGCTTGCCGTCTCGGACCTCTATCTGCTCGAAAGAACCCGCGTCATCAGCTTTCACGAGAATCGAATATTTTAGATCACGCCTACACTCGGCCTGAAATTTTAAAATCTCAGAAAAATCGAGAATTCTGACCATCCCATAAACTTTTGCATGGGCAGCGAGAGAATATACCCGTTCGGTAATCGAGACAGCACCGGTCTGCGGCGCGTCTTTCATAAAAGACCCATAGGTGCGCATCCACAAAGCCGACCGGTCCATTTCGATGGAGGAGACATAATGTCTTATCGCCAGATCGGAATTAGCGGTCTTGACCGATCCAAGCACCTTGTATTTGCTCGCGATGTCGGTAGAGAAAAGTTTGGCAACCTTGACCGCTCCATCCGAAACTGTCGAGAATGCCACGGCAGTAATCTCGCCGTCGGAATTTGAGACGTAATGTATCTGTCCCCGGTCAATCACATTTTCATTTATAAGAAGACGGATGTCGCGGTCACTGTGAATTAACTGAAGGTCCTGCTGCACATCCTCGACACTTCTTATCAACGCCCTGATTCCCTCTCTGACCTCCTCCGCATTGTCGGCCATCCGGTCAAAAACAGATGCCCTGAGCGACGAGAAATAGCGTCTTTTCAGCTCCGCCACCTTCTCTTTCTGCTCCATCAGAATGGACTCATACTCCCGGTCAAAGTCGTGCAAAGATGTATAATTATCTATTACGCGGTAGAAGGCATTGACATAATCGCGGTCGCGGTAATACTTGCGCAGCCCCTCGTCAGCGGGGATCAGGAAAGTGAACGCGAAACCCTCCTCGCGCGCCTTGTCGTTGACTCGCGCAAGCAGACGCGTCATAATGCCTCGGGAACGGTATTGCGGCTTTGTGGCAAGCCCACAAAGATAGAGTCCGCGTATCTTGTGCGAGGCATTTCCAAACTCATAAGGAATACCTACCAGTCCCGCCACGACATCGCCTCCGGTTTCCTCACATTCAGAAAAGCGGGGATCATAATAATTGTCGAATATCAGCGAGACATAATCGTCAGAGTCATGGAAAGTGTCTTTCCATAACTTAGCGAGTTTGCTTTTAAGTTCTTTGGGATCCATTTTAACAGACTTTTAACCTTCAAATATAACAAATATTTTTGGATTTGACCGGAAAATATAACAGAAAATATAACGGTAATCAACATCAGATCTGCCATCAGGACTGCATTACATATTTTCGCACAGGAGGAAACGACAGAGACGGCATTATACATAACAATAGTGCTATATATAGCACATTATATATACTTATTCTGTATTCATATTATATGGTCGGCAATATGCACGCCAGATACATTCACACCAGACACACCGCGGACAAATACAGAGATATAGGTATTCATTTCCGCATTACAGGTATTACAGAGTAACCGATTTTTACTAATTTTGCGTTGAAGATAATCCAAACTAAAAATTCTAAAAATCAAGAAGATGTTAGGAAATTTTGTATACGCCAATCCCACCAAACTATATTTTGGGGATGAAGCACAGAAAAATCTTGCAGAAGCACTCATGCCGTTCGGGAGGAAAGTCCTGCTTATTTACGGCGGAGGCTCTATCAGACGCAATGGAGTGTACGACGATGTCATGGCCGCCCTCAGGGCAACAGACAAGGAGGTGGTTGAACTGTCAGGAGTAATGCCAAATCCAACTGTAGAGAAACTCGAAGAAGGAATCAAGGTGGCCCGCGACAACGATGCAGACTTCATTCTTGCTGTCGGAGGGGGATCTACCATCGACTATGCCAAAGCAGTGGCAGTATCTGCGTGGTACGAGGGGAATGCCTGGGAACGCTTCTGGATCAGACAGGAAGATCCCGCTCCGGGAGAACGGATCATACCTGTGGGAGCCGTTCTCACCATGGCCGGCACAGGATCAGAGATGAACGGTGGCTCGGTGATCACAAACCCCGACACAAAAATGAAGATCGGGAAAGTGTTTGGCGAGGAGGTGATGCCTCGGTTCGCCGTACTCAATCCGAGATACACGTTCTCTCTCCCCCGACGGCAGATGGTAGCAGGAATTTTCGACTGCATGAGCCACATCATGGAGCAGTATTTCTCGGGAGACGATGACTGCACTTCAGACTATCTCGCCGAGGGGCTGATGCGGTCGGTCATCGCGTCGAGCCGTGTGGCAGTAAAAGATCCTGAAAACTATGAGGCGCGCTCGAACCTGATGTGGTCGTCGACATGGGCACTCAACACTCTCATCGGCAAAGGAAAGCCTCAGGACTGGATGGTCCACATGATAGGACAGGCCATTGGAGCGCACACCGATGCCACGCACGGCATGACACTGTCGGGTATTTCAGTGGCCTACTACCGCCACATGATGAAATACGGAGTGAAGCGCTTTGCCCGGTTCGCGAAGATCGTATGGGGTATACCCGCCAATGGAAAGAGCGATGAACAGATGGCTTCAGAGGGCATAGACGCCCTGGGCGCATGGATCAGGGAGATCGGCGCGGATTCCGATATTTCCTCTCTTGGAGTCACCCCCGACATGCTTGATGCGATTGCTGATTCGACAATTGTCCTGACCGGTGGATACAAGACTCCGGACCATGCCGAAATCGTGGAGATACTCCGGGAGAGCTTGTAGGATTCCGGCTGAACACTCAATCCAGATATCGACAAAAGGCGATCTCATTATCCGAAATCAGAGAGAGCTTAGGCTCCATCCCGGAAACAGACACAGGCTGCATGACACGGCAAGTCACGCAGCCTGTTTTTAATATCTGTGTCCCGGCAACAAGAGTTCTGAACCATCTGTATGGCAAAGCGTTTTCTATTGTGTAAGCGGACTTCGGCAGAACTCCGCATATATCACAGCATAGGCGCAAAACCAGCGAGAAGACAAATCCGTCGCCGCAGGCATGACTATGTGAAAAAGACTTGCAAATGAAACTTATCTCAGCTATCTCAATCGCCCTGATGGCAGTCAGCAGCCTATTCGGCATGAAAGGTCTATATGGTCTGAGCCTCAACAGCCCCGAAGACTCAGCCGCGGCTGAAAGCGAGACGGTGTCAGATTTCGAAAAGGCCGTTCAGATCATAAAGAAATATGAAGGGATGCACCAGCCGAAGCATTGGCCGTTCGTAGGATACGGTCACAAGGTGCTTCCCGGCGAGACATTCAGCCGCACAAAGGCGATGAACGAGGCAGACGCCGAGGCATTGCTCAGAAAAGACCTTCTCAAGAACTGCGCGGTGTTCCGCCAGTTCGGCGCAGACTCGTTGCTTCTGGGCGTGCTCGCCTACAATATCGGCAGCGGTGCAACCTCAAGATCATCCGTCGTAAGCAAACTGAAAGCCGGCGACCGCGACATCTATGAGAATTATATCGCACATTGCCGATACCAGGGGAAAGTGCATTCGCAGATTCAGAGGCGCCGGATCGAAGAATTCGAGACCCTGTTTGTCAAAGACCCCGAAGCCGCGTCAAGACAATTGAAGAACCAGATGCCGGCACTTTCGGCACCCGCGACAACTGCACCCGCTCCCACACGGAAGATCAGTCAGATGCCGCGACGCAACGAGAACCAGAACAGATTATTTTTCACTACAAACAAAATGATGGCATGTTTACCAAAGCATCAGCAATATTCATGGCAATAGTCGCCGGCATTCCATTGGCCGGATGCGGAAACTCATCATCATCGGAATCAAGAGTGGACGCCGTTGAAAACAGCGATACCCTCCCGGCCACGGTCAAACTCCTTGTCCGCGCGGTAGCCGACAACGACAGTGCCGGCTTCGCAGAACTTGTGACTTATCCTATTCAACGGCCATATCCGCTGCACGACATCGACAGCAAAGATCAGATGAAATCATACTATAAGGAAATGATCGACGATTCGCTTCGAAACGTCATTGTCAAAGCAGGCCCCGAACGCTGGAAAGAATATGGATGGCGAGGATGGAGTCTTGACGACGGCCAATACATCTGGGTGGACGAAGGCGTGTATGATGTGCAATATCTTTCACAAAAAGAGATAAAAATGCTTGACAGCCTGACCGACGAAGAGGTGCGCAGCATCGAACCGAGCATACGCGAGGGATGGTTTCCGGTGCTCTGTCTGCGCAATGACGGAAACGGCAAGGTATATCGCGTCGACTCTAACTCCCGTGAACGCAGACACCACAAGGAAGGGAAACACTACCGCATGGCCGTATACGGTCCGGCCAATGACCTCAGAGGACTACCGGCACAACTGCTCGACGGCGAACTTGAGAACGAAGGATCGGCAAACACTGTCATATACCGCTTTGTGGTTCGCCCCGGCGAAGAAGTTCTTCTTGAGCCCGAATCTCCCGAAACAGGATCTCCCGTGCTGATCGAGCATAACGATTCTGTGGTGCCACTGCGCCGGGCCTACTGGCATGAACTTGTAAACACACCGAAATAAAATAAATAGAGAAAACACACTAATCACAAAACACTTGATCTTATGGACAAGAAAAGACTTACCGCAGAAAACGGACGAGCTGTAGCCGACAACCAGAATGTACAGGCAGCAGGCCCCAGAGGACCCGTCACCGCCCAGAACCCGTGGTATCTTGAAAAAATCGCCCATTTCGACCGAGAGGTGATTCCCGAACGACGCATGCACGCCAAGGGGTCGGGGGCATTCGGAACATTCACCGTCACCAATGACATCAGCGAATTCACCCGGGCATCGATATTCTCCAAAGTCGGGAAACAGACTCCGTGTCTTGTCAGATTCTCCACAGTAGCCGGCGAACGGGGAGCAGCCGATGCCGAACGCGACATACGCGGCTTCGCCATGAAATTCTATACCGACGAAGGGAACTGGGATCTCGTAGGCAATAACACCCCCGTGTTTTTTCTTCGCGACCCGCTGAAATTTCCGGATCTCAACCACGCCATAAAGCGCGATCCCCGAACCGGCATGCGCAATCCGGCCGCCAACTGGGACTTCTGGACTCTTCTTCCTGAAGCTCTTCACCAGATAACGATCACCATGTCGCCACGCGGCATACCGGCCTCTTTCCGCCACATGCACGGATTCGGAAGCCACACCTACAGTTTTATTGACAAGAACAACAGGCGCACCTGGGTGAAATTTCATTTCCGCACTCTCCAGGGCATAAAGAATCTGACAGATCAGGAAGCGGAAGCCCTCATAGCGAAAGACCGCGAATCGCACCAGCGCGACCTTTTCGAAGCCATAGAACGCGGAGACTTCCCCCGTTGGAAACTTCAGGTTCAGCTCATGAGCGAGGAAGAAGCCAGAGAATATGGCATCAATCCTTTTGATCTCACCAAAGTGTGGTATCACAAAGACTTTCCGCTGCGCGATGTCGGAATACTTGAACTGAACCGCAATCCTGAGAATTTCTTTGCCGAAATCGAGCAGGCGGCGTTCAATCCGGCCAATATTGTCGACGGCATAGGATTCTCGCCCGACAAGATGCTTCAGGGAAGACTGTTCTCCTACGGCGATGCCCAGCGTTATCGTCTTGGTGTGAACAACAATCTCATTCCCGTCAACCGTCCACGGTGTCCGTTCCACGCATACCACCGCGACGGGCAGATGCGCACCGACGGCAATTACGGCGCGACTATAGCCTATGAGCCGAACAGCTATGGGGAATGGCAGGACAATCCGGCACTCCGTGAACCGCCGTTAGAGCTTAACGGCGCGGCGTATACATACGACGAACGCGAGCTCGACGATGACTACTACACTCAGCCGGGCAAACTATGGCGTCTGATGACCGACGCCGACAAGAAAGCCACATGCGACAACACTGCGGCACAGATGAAGGGCGTTCCTCTATTCATCAGACAACGGCACGTCCGTGCATGTCACAACGCCGACAAGGAATACGGCGCCATGCTCGCCACCGCACTCGGCATAGATCTTGACGAGGCTCTCGTAGCCGAAGATCCGGCCAATCCTGTCTGGGACAAGCGCACGACAGCGAAATAACAGTTTCCGGGCATATTCGATTGCCATGTCAGAATTTCTATGTATCTTTGTAATCAAGGTAAGTAACGTTAATCTGAAAATGACCGGATAATTATCACAAAGATATACGGCGAGAGCCGAGAAAACTTTGAGAACCCCTTCGTAGTCGTTACAGGCTTTGGTCAGCCTTCAGATGCTACGTCGGGGTTTCTCTTTATTTGATATGGCCACAAGCACCCAACAGAAACAGGAACTATTCAAGGCGATATGGGCTATTGCAGAGGACTTGCGCAACTCGGTCGATGGCTGGGACTTCAAGAGCTATGTTCTTGGAATACTTTTCTATCGCTTTATTTCGGAGAATATAACCAACTATGTCAACAAGATGCAGCACGAAGCCGGTGAAAGCGGTTTCGACTATGCCAAGTTCTCCGATGAAGAAGCGGAGTCGGCTCGCGAGCAGCTTGTCAAAGAAAAAGGGTTCTTTATCCTTCCATCGCAATTGTTCTGCAATGTCAGGGCGAAAGCGAAGAATGACCCCAACCTCAATGTTACCCTTGCCGAGATATTCAAGTCGATTGAAGCATCTGCCATCGGCACAGAGAGCGAGGATGACCTCAAAGGTCTGTTCGCCGACATTGATGTTAACTCCAACAAACTCGGTGGCACGGTAGAGAAACGTTGCGAACAGCTCACGAAAATACTCAACAATATTGGCGGCATAGACCTCGGTTGCGAGTACGACGATAACCGGATTGACCTTTTCGGAGACGCATACGAATACCTCATGGCGATGTACGCCTCCAACGCCGGCAAGAGCGGCGGCGAATATTACACGCCTCAAGAGGTGAGCGAATTGCTTGCCCGTATCGTGAGTCATGGACGCGACCATGTGAACAAGGTCTATGACCCTGCATGTGGCTCCGGCTCACTACTGTTGCAGTTCGCCAAAGTCCTCGGTAAACACAATGTCAAAAAAGGCTTCTTCGGTCAGGAGCTGAACATCACCACCTACAACCTGTGCCGAATCAATATGTTTTTGCACAACATCAATTATGCAGATTTCGATATCCACAACGGCGACACGCTTCTCGAGCCATACCACTGGGATGACGAGCCGTTCGATGCCATAGTCTCCAATCCTCCCTACTCCACAAAGTGGGTCGGCGACGACAATCCTCTGCTGATAAACGACCCCCGATATGCCCCTGCCGGTGTACTCGCACCTAAGAGCAAGAGCGACCTTGCTTTTACCATGCACATGCTTTCGTGGCTCTCTACCGAGGGAACGGCTGCGATAGTAGAGTTCCCCGGCGTGCTTTATCGCAGTGGCAAGGAGCAGAAGATTCGCCAGTATCTTGTTGACAACAACTATATCGACACGGTGATTCAGTTACCGCCTAATCTGTTTTTCGGTGTGACTATCGCCACCTGTATCATTGTGCTGAAGAAATCGAAGCGCGAAAACAAGACTTTGTTTATCGACGCCTCCGGCCTTTTTGTGCATGAGGGCAACAAAAACAAACTCTCACCCGACAACATAGCCACCATCGTAGCGGAATATGCCGACCGCAAAGAAGTCAAGCACTTCTCGGCCTTGGTTGACAATGCCGCCATAGCCGAAAACGGCTATAACCTGTCGGTCAGCAGCTATGTCGAAGCCGAGGACACTCGTCCGCAGACCGACATAAAGGAGCTTAACGCCCGCATTGCCCGCATCGTGGAGCATGAGAACCGCCTCCGCGCCGAAATCGACGCGATAATCCGTGAACTTGAAGCCGAAACAGTATGAGCAAGCTGAAAGAACTAATCGACCACCTTTGCCCAAATGGGGTGGAATATACTACGTTGGGTAACATAGCTGAAATCAAACGAGGTGTTAGAGTCGTTAAAAGCGACCTTGCGATTGAGGGAAGTATTCCAGTATATCAAAATAGCCTAACGCCCCTTGGCTACTATTCGAAATCCAATTTTAATGCTGATACTACTTTTGTCATAGGTGCAGGAGCTGCTGGTGAGATCGGATATAGTGCTATACCATATTGGGGTGCAGATGATTGTTATTCGATAATATGTTCTTCTAAAATAATTAGTAAGTATGTTTATTATCAGCTTTCGAACAATCAAATATTCCTCAAATCAAGGGTTCGAACAGCAAGTATTCCCAGATTGGCAAGAACTGCAATCGAACAGTTCCCGATTCCCGTACCGCCGATTGAGGTGCAGGAGGAAATAGTAAAAATTCTCGACCGCTTCGCGGACTATGCAGCGGAGCTGCAAGCGGAGCTGCAAGCGGAGCTGCAAGCGCGTAAGGAGCAATACGAATATTATCGTAATCTCTTACTCACCTTCAATCCCTCCGCCTGCGGCTGCGGGACCGATGGTGAGCAAGAGATAAAGATAACTACCTGGGGGGGGCATAGTTACAAAATTGTTTGGAAAACTATGGGCGAGGTATTTGAAATGCGTAACGGTTATACACCATCCAAAAACAATCCTGTGTTTTGGGATGGCGGTACAATTCCTTGGTTCAGGATGGAAGATATAAGAGACTTTGGCCGTATTCTTTCAGACTCGTATCAGCATATCACCCCGGCAGCCATCAAAGGCAAAGGACTTTTTAAAAGGAACTCATTTATCCTTGCAACTACAGCAACAATCGGTGAACATGCCATGCTAATCGCCGATTCGCTTGCGAATCAGCGATTTACGAACCTTAAGGTTCGTAAATCGCTGGATAATAAACTTGTACCCAAGTTTGTCTATTACTATATGTTCATTGTAGATGAATTTTGTAAGAACAATACTAATGTATCCGGATTTGCTTCCGTTGATATGGGGAAACTTAAGAAGATGCAATTCCCCATACCACCCCTTGAGCTACAGGAGAAGATTGTTGCTATCCTTGACCGCTTCGAGACCTTGGTTAACGACCTGACACAAGGTCTGCCCGCAGAAATCGCCGCAGTCAAGGAGCAGTACGAATATTACCGAAATAAACTTTTAACATTCAAACCCTTGAGCGCATGAATGAACTGATTCCGAATATTGGCAATTACAAGAATCTGCTTACCTATCAGAAAAGTGATGTGATTTACCAAATCACATATTTTTTCTGCAAGAAGTATCTGACTCGTGGTGATCGTACAGTCGATCAGATGATACAGGCCGCACGAAGCGGCAAGCAGAATATTGTGGAAGGTTGCTCTGCGGCATCCACTTCGGCCAAGACCGAAATCAAACTCATCAATGTGGCCAAGGCCAGTCTAAAGGAATTGCTCGAAGACTACGAAGACTATCTTAAAACACGAGGACATAAACAGTGGGACAAGGGGAGCGCAGAATTTGAGGCCATGCGACGTCTGGGCAGGGAACACAATGAGGCTGATTACTTTATGAGACTAATCGAGACCAGACCTCCTCAAACTATAGCAAATATGGCCATCATCCTTATTAATCAGGCAGACTATCTCCTGTTCAGGCAACTGGAAAGACTCTCAAACGACTTTATCAACAATGGCGGATTCTCTGAGCGAATGTCAGCCATCAGACGCAAGAACCGAGGATTCTAACACCCTCAGCGACCCTAAAGTCTTTTAAAGCCCTTAATGACCTTAGTGACCTTAAGCCCTTAAACACCCTAAAATACCCTAAAATACCAAAATCCATGGCAAATTACGACCTAATATCGGAGAATCCTGAATCGACCATCGTCGCCGAATTTGAACCGGGCTATCGCAGCTCCGCCCAATATCAGAGCGAAGCCGAGATGGAAGCAGACTTTATGCGTCAGCTTGAACGCCAGGCATACGAGTGCGTTAATATTACAAGCGAGGCCGACCTCAAAGCCAATCTACGCCGCCAGATTGAACGGCTCAACAACATACAGTTCACAGACAATGAATGGCAATTGTTTTTTTCCGAGCATCTAGGCAACCCTAACCACGGTATTGTTGAGAAGACCCGCTCCATTCAGGAGGATAACCGAAAGACGATTGTCCGGGAGGACGGTTCTACTGCCAACATCAGCATCATTGATAAAGCGAATATCCACAACAACCACCTTCAGGTCATCAACCAGTATGTGCCTGAAGGCGGGGCTTACGAGAACCGCTACGATGTGACGATACTTGTGAACGGTCTGCCACTTGTCCATATGGAGCTGAAACGACGTGGTGTGAGCATCAAGGATGCCTTCAACCAAATCAACCGCTATCAGCGCGATTCGTTCTGGGCAGGGTGCGGGCTCTACGAATTCGTTCAGATATTCATTATCTCCAACGGCACAATCACAAAATATTACAGCAATACCACACGCTACGCACACATCAAGGAACAGACCAGGGGGAAAGGCAAAGGAAAGAAACAGACCTCAAATTCATTCGAGTTCACATCCTATTGGGCTCGACTTGACAACGAGCCGATTTATGACCTTGCAGACTTCACGCAGACATTCCTTGCGAAGCACACGTTGCTGAATGTGCTGACTAAATATTGTATCTTCACCTCAGAGGAGATTCTGATGGTGATGCGCCCGTATCAGATAGCCGCAACAGAGAAGATTCTTCAACGCCTGAATGTATCGACCAACGCCCGCACATGGGGCAAACGCGAGGGAGGCGGCTATATATGGCATACCACCGGCTCGGGCAAAACGCTGACCTCGTTCAAAACAGCACGATTGGCGTCGCGTATGCCCGATGTCGACAAAGTGTTTTTTGTGGTTGACCGCAAAGACCTCGACTATCAGACTATGAAAGAGTATGACCGCTTTGAGAAAGGTGCGGCCAACTCCAACGGCTCCACGGCAGTGCTTACAAAGCAGATAAACGATGATAATGCCCGGATAATCATCACCACCATTCAGAAGCTGACAAACTTTATTGCTCGTAATCCGCAACATAAAGTCTATGGGCAGCATATAGTGCTGATATTCGATGAGTGCCACCGCTCACAGTTCGGTGACATGCACAAGGCAATCGTCAAGAAATTCAAGAAATATCACATGTTCGGTTTCACTGGCACTCCGATATTTCCTCAAAACGCCGGGAGCATTAAGAACATGGAATTTACCACCACTGAGGGTGCGTTCGGCGACCAACTGCACAGCTATACCATAGTAGATGCAATCCGCGACGGTAATGTGCTTCCGTTTAAGGTAGACTATATCCGCACTATGCGCGAAGAAGATGAGATAGCCAACGAGCAGGTGAACAATATTGACCGCGAGCGGGCATTGCAGGCACCAGAGCGAATAGCAAAAGTGAGCAGCTACATTCTGGAACATTTTGCACAAAAAACGCGTCGCGACTCGCGCCATTATGATTTCTCAAAACTGGTCAATGTCGGCGAAGTAGCCACAGCCCGCGACCGCTCAAAGGTAAAGGAGGTGAAAACAAAGACCCGGATGCAAGGCTTCAATGCCATCTTTGCAGTTGCCTCCATACCCTTTGTGAAACTTTACTATACCGAGCTGAAAAAACAGATGGAGCAGTTGCAGCCCGACAAACGGCTGAGAATTGCCACTATTTTCAGCTATGCGCCTAACGTTGACATCGACGACGAAACGCCCGAAGACACCGAAGGGCTCGACCAGAGCAGCCGCGACTTCCTTGAAGCCTGCATCAGGGATTATAACGAGATGTTCGGCACGAGCTACGACACAAGTGCCGAAAAATTTCAAAACTACTATAAAGATCTGTCGCTCCGCGTCAAGAACCGCGAAATCGACCTGCTTATAGTAGTAAATATGTTCCTGACCGGATTTGATGCCACAACTCTCAACACCCTGTGGGTCGACAAAAATCTGCGTTACCACGGCTTGTTGCAAGCCTACTCGCGCACCAATCGCATACTCAACTCCATAAAAAGTCACGGCAACATTGTCTGCTTCCGCAATCTTGAAAAAGCCACAAACGATTGTCTCCAGTTGTTCGGCAACAAAGATGCCGGAGGACTTATACTTCTGAAAACATTTGACGATTATTATAACGGCTATGATGATGCCGATGGCACACATCATACAGGTTGGGCCGAACTAATCAAGGAACTTCTCGAAAAGTTTCCACTGTCGGGCGACCCTCGCGGACTGCACATCGTTGGCGAGAAAGCCGAAAAGGAATTTATAAAACTTTTTGGCACGATACTACGCGCCTTGAATATATTACAAACATTCGATGAATTTGAGGGCAACGAGATAATCGACCTTAACGGAGATTTCCTTGACTATCGCGGCTTCTACAATGAGATGCACGAGAAGTATCGGCCCAAAGGAGGCGAGGCAGTCAATATCAACGACGACCTCGTGTTTGAGATGGAGCTGATGAAAACGGTGGAAATCAACATAGACTACATACTGTTCCTCGTAGGTCAGCTCACCGGTGACGAAAATAATGACCGCGAAATAATCATAAAGGTAATGAAAAGCGTCGAGGCTACTCCCGACCTGCGAAACAAGGTAGAACTCATCTGCGAGTTCATCAATCGACATACCCCGGAGAATGATGTTCACGACCAATGGCTCGAGTATGTCAAAGAAACCCAGCGTCGGGAAATCGAGCACATTATCACGGAAGAAAATCTCCGACGAGAGAAAGCTCTCGTCTTTGTAGGTCAGGCATTCCGCGACGGCGAAGTGCGCGACGGCGGCACCGCCATCGCGGACATACTGCCACCAATGGGACTCTTCGGCAATGCCGGAGCAAAGCGGGCCGAAAAGAAAAAAAACGTGCTTCGGCGCATCAAGGATTTCTTCGACCGCTTCTTCGACATATCCGGCGGCAATTTCTATAATCCCGACGAGAAATAAAGATCTTAAAAATCATGAACGAATGTTGGGCGCGGATATAAAAAGACCCGCAATCGGGTTTGTAACAGCCTGATTGCGGGCAAAATAGCGTTTCTGATGTTGATGTTGTTCCTTACGTGGAGCATACGAGACTCGAACTCGTCACCTCTTGACTGCCAGTCAAACGCTCTAGCCAGATGAGCTAATGCCCCTTTTGCTTTGGAAATGTGGGGATCATAGGCCAATCCTGTTTTCCTCTTGCTCTGCAAAGATAAGGCATTTTTTGTTAATACACAAAAAAATCGCGAAAATTTTGTAACTTTTTCGCGATTTTATTGTTGTCGGGGCGATGGATTCGGGCTTCCCTTTCACAATAGGCCTCAATTCTTGAGAATCTGATCGGATGGTTGGTAGATCTGGGAGATCTGGGAGATTTGGGAGATTTGGGAGATTTGGGAATATTGGGAATATTGGGATTAGTGGGATTAGTGGGAGAGGCCGACAGTTTGACAGGGAGGGGCGGGCGTCACTTGAAGGTGTCGGGAAGGTCGTTCTCGTACAGGACTGTGTCGCCGGGAGCCAGAATGGAGGCGAGCACTTGCTGCGCTTCGTTGAAGTCTGACACTTCGTGTAGGTTCGTTTTGTCGAATCCTGATTCATTTACACCCTCGACAATCGCCTTGCGGTTGTGCTCTCCCACCACTATCACCACATCAAGATTCTCGCCGGCGTGAAGGCCGAATGCCTTGTTGAGGGCGTGCTGCTCAGTTCCAAGCTCTATCATGCCCGGAGTGACGATGATACGTTTGCCATCGCGGAAATGAGACAGAACATCAACCGCCATTCTCGAACCTGCCGGGTTCGAGTTGAACGCGTCGTCGATTATCGTCACACCTCCGGGAGTTCTTTTTATGCTAAGCCTGTGCTCGACCTGTTCGATCGACGCGACCGCATATCTGATCTTTTCAGCAGGCACACCAAGACGCAGCGCAATTATGACGGCTGCCAGAATATCCGAGACGTTGCATTCGCCAAGCAGCCGGGTCTCGAGTTCGAGGCGGAATCCGTCGGGACCCTGCACGGTGAAGAATGTACCGTCGGGAGTATAGCGCACGTCAGCAGCTACATAATCGCATCCTTCGGGAGAAACGATGCCGTAACGGAGAGCGGGGACATTGCCGACAGTCCTTTCGGCACACGGGGCGAAGTCATTGTTGATGACAGCACATCCGTCGGAGGGCAAAGCATCAACAAGTTCGAATTTGGTGGAGCATACATTTTCCAATGTCTTGAACGACTCCAGATGCATCGGACCGACCGCTGTGACAATTCCCATTTCCGGGTGCACGATATCGCATATCTCTTTGATATCTCCTTTTTGCTTGGCTCCCATCTCGCACACGAATATCTGGTTGTAAGGCTTGAGATACTCGCGTATGGTGCGGACCACGCCCATTGGCGTGTTGTACGATCCGGGGGTCATAAGCACATCGAACTCTTCCGAGAGGATACGGGTAAGATAGTGCTTGGTGCTTGTCTTGCCGTAGCTTCCGGTGATGCCGACCACACGCAGTCCGGGCATAGACCGCAGAATCCGGCGTGCGTCATTGATATATCCGCGCTGTATTGCCTTCTCGACCGGCACAAGCAGCATGTGGGCCAGAAGCATGACCGCCCACGACAGGATACCGACAAGCATCATGTAGCCCACTGTCACAGCAGGCGCGGAATAAATGCCGACGGAATGTCCGGCAGTACACAGCGCCACCGCCACGCCGCCACCCAGAGCAAGAGCAGCCGTCAGAGAATAGAGACGCCAGACACGGCGAGTCATGACGAGCGGTTTCTTCGACTTCCTACGCAGGATGAGGAATATCTTTGTCAGGCTGACCACCGCCACAACGAATGCGGAGAGCCTTATGTCGAGCAACTGCGGAGCCATCAGCAGGAAAAGGCATGCCACATCTACCAGCCGCCATGAGCTTCCGAGCCTCGGGCGCAGCCATTTCCAATAGCGGGAGAACCTGTAGCTGTTCTGCTGGAACATCTGCAGGTCATACTTGAAATTGAGCGTCATATATATGGCGCAGATCACATAGATTACAATAAAATATGTCATATTTACTGATTCAAAAGTTCATACAATCCTGTCACACCGACAGATCCTTCTTGAAAAACTCTCTCATGACCCGTCTGAACGCAGGCGCGTTGTCGAGAAAAGAATAATGGCCGGCATCAGGAAAAACCACAAGGCCCGCATCGGGAATATGCTTCTCCATATACTTAGCATCAGAGATGGGCGTAGCGGTGTCTTTCTCACCCCACACAAGGAGCGTCGAAGCCTTGATCATAGGCATGACATGCTTCAGATCCTGATTGACACATCGGCTCATGACCGCTCTCATCACTGGCGAGGAATTGCGGTAATCTGCACTACCGGCACGTCCGCGCCAACGGTCCACAAGTCTCTGCCCGGTCTTGCGTCCACACAGAACCGGAAGAATCTTCCGCGCTGCCTTGAACGAATACACCTTTATATAATAAGAGAGCGCACGCCTCGGCTTAATTCCGGCTCCGTCGACGAGCACCATGCGGCTGATCCTGTTGCGCGAAGCCATCAGCAGACCGATGCGGCCGCCAAACGAATGACCGATCAGCACCGGATCATCTATACCCTCCATATCGCAGAAGTGTTCGACAAGACGTGTGTACTCGTCGACACCCCAGGGCACAGGCGGCTCATCGCTCTGCCCATGTCCGGGAAGATCGAGATTATAGACCCGCATGCCCTGCTCTATGGCCGCCGCGATGCTTCTGACGGTCGTGTGGTCGCAGCCCCAGCCGTGCATGAGCACAACAGGCGGACGGCCTTCCGGGCCGGTGAGATCATAATGGATCTTCAGTCCATCAATAACAATATCTTTCTCCATAGAATAAGTATAAGGGCAGTCACGAGACAAGCCCGCAGCCACCAAACTGCAAAATTAATCAAATTAGCACAACTACACCAAGCCGCGTCTCCGTTTTTGCAAGATTTTTGCAGGTGTCAGACAAGAATTCACGATAAATCACGCAGACCGCCGGAAAAAGCATGCGAAGAGAGAGAACCATAAATTTCAAAAAATCGGGTCAAACACAGGCAAAACATATGGGAAACAGGTTTGAAAAATCCGCAAAAATTTTGTATCTTTGCATATTGGAGGAGAAGACGGAAACGAAAAACAATCCGGCATCCGCAGTCGAGAATCAATTAAAGGTCTGAATCAAACAGTTATGGCAAAGAAATGGAATTATCAACCCCTGACCCTGCAACAGAAGGAAGAGGCTGACAGGATGACACCACGGTGCGGCGGCATACCCGCCATCGCCGAGTTGCTCGTGAGGCGAGGCGTATCGACACCCGAAGGAGCCGACGCATTCTTCACCCCGTCGCTCAACGACCTCCACGATCCGTTTCTTATGCCCGACATGGACAAGGCCGTGACCAGACTCAACCGTGCCATGGGCGCCAAGGAACGCATCATGATCTATGGCGACTACGATGTCGACGGTACCACGGCGGTCGCACTTGTCTACAAATACCTTCAGAACTACTACTCGAATGTAGAATACTACATACCGACACGCGACGACGAGGGTTACGGAATCTCGATGAAAAGCATCGACTATGCGGCCGAGAACGACGTGCGGCTTATAATCGTGCTCGACTGCGGCATAAAGGCTATCGAGGAGATAACCTATGCCCGGACCAAAGGTATAGACTTCATCATCTGCGACCACCATGTGCCCGACGAGACCCTTCCTCCGGCCGTGGCGATACTCAATCCGAAAATGCCCGACACCACCTACCCCTGCACTCATCTGAGCGGCTGCGGAGTGGGGTTCAAGTTCATGCAGGCCTTCGCCCAGAGCAACGGACTGGGCATCCACAACGAGCTTGAGTCGATGCTCGACCTTGTGGCCGTCTCGATCGCATCCGACCTTGTGCCGATCGTAGGCGAGAACCGAGTCATGGCCTATCACGGCCTGCGGCGTCTCAACTCCAACCCCAATCTGGGACTTCGCAGCATAATCAGGCTCTGCAAACTCACCAACAAAGACATCACCATCAGCGAGGTCATCTTCAAGATCGGTCCGCGCATCAACGCCTCCGGACGCATGCAGAGCGGCATGGAGACAGTAGATCTGCTGGTGAGCCGCGACCTGCACGAGGCATTCGAGCGCGGCAAGGACATCGACCAGCACAACCGGGAGCGCAAGGAGATCGACAAGAAGATAACCGACGAGGCGAACGCGCTCATCGAGAAGAATGTCGGCATCGTAAACGGCAAACGCTCGATAGTGATCTATAACCGCAACTGGCACAAGGGCGTGATCGGCATAGTCGCATCGCGCCTCACCGAGCTATATTACAAGCCGGCTGTCGTGCTGTCGCAGGCCAACGGCCTCGCCACCGGTTCGGCACGCTCCGTGCAAGGTTTCGACATATACTCCGCGGTCAACGACTCCCGGGATCTTCTCGAGAATTTCGGCGGCCACACCTACGCCGTCGGCCTGTCGCTCAAAGAGGAGAACATACCGGAATTCACACGCCGGTTCGAAGAGTATGTGGCAGCCAACATCCTGCCCAACCAGCTTGAGCCGCATCTCGACATCGACGCCGAGATCGAATTCGCCGACATCACTCCGGAACTGGTGGCTATGCTCCGAAAATTCAATCCGTTCGGCCCCTGCAACCAGAAACCCGTGTTCCGTTCGAAAAACGTATTCGACTTCGGCACCAGCAAGCTCGTCGGCAAGAATCTCGAGCACATCAAGCTTGAGCTTGAAGACAACAGCACAAGCCATGTCATCAACGCCATAGCCTTCAACATGGCCCAGTATTTCGAGCATATCCACGCCCACAAGCCCATCGATATCTGCTACACCATAGAGCAGAGCAAGCGTGGCGGCAGCCACGACTCGATCCAGCTGATGATACGCGACATACGTCCGTCGGAAACCAAGAAGTGACATGAACCGATGGACGCTCTCGCCACACTCAGACGGCACTGGGGATACGACAGTTTCCGACCGCTCCAGCAGGAGATAGTCGAATCTGTGCTCGCCGGGCACGACACACTCGGACTTATGCCCACCGGCGGCGGCAAATCCATAACATTCCAGGTGCCGGGTCTTATGCTGCCAGGCATAACGATAGTCGTCACACCCCTCATATCGCTGATGAAAGACCAGGTCGACAACCTGCGTCGGCGCCACATCAAGGCAGTGTCGCTCCACTCAGGCATGACCCGCAGAGAGAAAGACATAGCATGCGAGAAACTCGTCAACGGCGGAGCCCGGTTTCTGTACGTATCGCCCGAGCGTCTCGGCAACGACAGCTTCACCGCACTTCTGAGGCGCCTCGACGTCAGCCTCATCGTGGTCGACGAGGCTCACTGCATATCGCAATGGGGATATGACTTCCGCCCCTCCTACCTCAACATCGTCAGACTCCGCGACATGAAACCCAGTGTGCCCGTGATGGCACTCACCGCCACGGCGACACCCGAAGTGGCCGACGACATCTGCCTGCGCCTCGGCATGCGGACACCCAACGTGTTCCGCATGAGCTTCACCCGCGACAACATAAACTACATAGTGCGTCCGGCCGAGACAAAGATCAGTGAGGTCTTCCACATACTGAGCCGCACGGCCGGCACGGCCATAGTCTATGTGCGCAGCCGGAAACGCACCGGAGAGATAGCCGACTATCTTCTGTCGGCAGGAATATCGGCTGCAGCCTACCACGCCGGACTCAGCCACGAACTGAAAGAGGAGCGTCAGAACTCCTGGAAGAACGGCACGATCCGCGTCATGGTGGCGACAAACGCCTTCGGCATGGGCATCGACAAACCCGACGTCCGCGTGGTGATACACTACGACCTCCCTCCGAGCCTCGAGGAATACTATCAGGAAGCGGGGCGCGCAGGGCGCGACGGAGAGAAAAGCTACGCAGTCCTGCTGACCTCTCGCACCGACCGGGGAGTGATGCGCAGACGCGTCACAGAAGCCTTCCCCGCCCGCGACATAATAAAGAAGATATATGAGCGGGTATGCAATAACCTGCACATATCTGTCGGAGAAGGTTACGACACACTGAAAGAATTCGACATAGAGAAATTCTGCGCCACATTCGGCTACCAGCCACGCCAGTGCCGCGCCGCCCTGAGAATACTTGAACAGGCCGGTTATCTGGAATACATGGAGGAAGCCGACCGCCGCGCACGCGTCACAGTAACCTGCGACCGCGAGGAACTGTACCATCTCAAAGGCCTCTCCCCTCTCGCCGAACGCGTACTCACATGCCTGCTCCGAGGCTACACCGGACTCTTCGCCGACTATGTCTGCATCAACGAAGCCACAATCGCAAGAGCGCTCGACACAACGGAGCGCGACATCTACGAGGCACTCCTCGAGCTCGGACGGTCAGGCACGATCAGCTACATACCGCGCAGCCGGATGCCTCTGATGTACATTCCCACCGCACGCGAGGAGCCACGCTACCTTCAGATCGGACGCGACATA
The DNA here is from genome assembly GCA_947176745.1 of uncultured Muribaculaceae bacterium. Taxonomy (GTDB): domain Bacteria; phylum Bacteroidota; class Bacteroidia; order Bacteroidales; family Muribaculaceae; genus Lepagella. The sequence goes on along the minus strand of CAMWRV010000001.1, from coordinate 35,131 downwards.
TACGAGGCGCGGAAAGAGATCATGAGCCGGCGCGTCGAGGCCATGATCGACTATGCGTTCAATCCGCGCATATGCCGCGAGAACCGAATGCTCGAATACTTCGGCGAACTACGAAAGAAAGAATGCGGGCGATGCGATACATGCCGCGGACGCCGCAAAAGCGAGGCCGACGATCCCCGAGTCATGATAACACGCGTGCTCGACTACATGAACCGTCACCCCGAAGGTGTCGACCTCAGAATCCTTGACCACGACCTGCGTGCCTCCCGCACACCTCTTGCCGATGCCATAAGCTGGCTGAGCGGAGAAGGACACATCACCATAACCGACGGCTACGTCAGACTGACACGCGAGACAGAAAGACAAACAGAGAAATGACAGGACTTGCAGACTGCAACAACTTCTTCGTGAGCTGCGAGCGAGCGCAGAACCCGCAGCTCGAAGGCCGTGCCGTCGTGGTGCTGAGCAACAACGACGGATGCGCCGTGGCCCGCAGCAACGAGGCCAAGCGGCTCGGCATCAAGATGGGGCAGCCCGCATTCGAACTGCGCGAACTGATCGCATCCGGGCAACTTATCGCACTTTCAGGCAACCACACGCTCTACCGCGACATCAGCCTGCGGATCCACGACATCTTCCGCCGATATGCCCCTGACACGACAGACTACTCGGTCGACGAGGCATTTCTCGACATGGCCGGAATACCCGACACCGAACTTCCGGGCATAGGCGCGGCCATCGTCGGAGCATGCATGGAAGAGGAGCGCATACCGGTCACGATAGGATTCGCCCCCACCAAGACACTGGCAAAGATCGCCACCGAACAAGGGAAGAGAACGGGGGAACGCGTTGTGATGCTCACAGACTCCCTGCATACCGAAAAGATTCTGTCAGAAATGCCAATCGGCGATCTATGGGGAATAGGACGACGACTCGCCAAACGTATGTACCTTGCCGGAGTACACACCATCGGAGACTTCGCGCGCAAAGAACTGATATGGGTGCGCGGAGAACTCGGAGTGCACGGCGAGCGCAGCTGGCGGGAACTGCACGGAGAACCATGCATCGAACTCACACATGCCTCACGCACGCTTCAGGACTCGGTGAGCGAGACCCGCACATTCCCGACAGACATCGGCGACTTCGACTATATACGTTCAAGAATAGTGATCTACAGCACCGATGTGGCACGCCGGCTCAGAGCCATGAAAGGGGTCTGCGCCGTGGTGAGCGTATTTATGGCCACTAACCGCTTTCACCGCGAACGCGGCTACATCACCCCCTCGGCATCCGTAAGACTCGACCCGCCCACAAGCGACACCAACATCATTGCCGAAGCGGCAGTCAGGATCGCGGGGAGCATATTCGACCCCGCCTACAGATACAAACGCGCAGGCGTGACACTGTCGGAAATAACCCCGGAGCGCGAGGCCGCCCCCTCGCTGTTTGACGATATCGAGGCGCGGCGTCTCGCAACCATAAGATCGCGCCGTCTCATGGAGGCTGTCGACCGGCTTAACCGCAATTGCGGATCAAGCGTGCTCGGACTCGCCACCGGGCTGGCCAAAGGTCACAAAGGGAGCAACGACGGATACGTCAATTCGTTCGGACCGGCCAAAAAAGACTGACCGGTATTGCGGGATAACAAAAAAAGTGTTAATTTCGAAAAAACTACAACCCTACCATCCCCAACAAAACACAACAATGAGAAAAATCAGACTTTCGGTAGCAGCGGTGCTGATTGCGGGCACTTCGCTTGTATTCACATCATGCATAGGTTCATTCGGACTTACAAACAAGGTGATAACCTGGAACCGCAACATCGGCTCCAAGTTCGTCAACGAACTCGTGTTTCTCGCCTTCTGGATTCTTCCGGTATATGAAGTGACGGCACTTGCAGATGTGCTTGTCATCAACTCCATCGAATTCTGGAGCGGCACCAATCCGCTCACGGCTTCGGTCAAGACCGTCGACACCGACCATGGCCGCTACATGATCGCATGCGACGGCAAAGGCTACACCGTGACCAACGAGACCACAGGCGAAGAGGTACGCCTCAATTTCGACGAGACAGATCAGACATGGAGCGTCGCACTCGCCGACGGAGAGGAACTTCCGTTCATGACATTTGTCGATGCATCGCACGTCAGAATGCTGACACCCGCCGGAGACTACCTGTCGGTAGAACTGTCGGAGAGCGGTCTGATGGCCTACGAAGCCGCCACCGGCACGCTTCCGATGGCATTGAAATAAAAAAAGAGCGTCCTCCCACATCTTTTTGGCGAAATTTTTGTTAATTAGTATAAACAGAAAACAATCATCAAACACAAATAAACAAACAGCAAGTTATGAAACCACTGCATGTAATCCTGTCAGTAATCGGAGGCGCCGTAGCAGGCGCGGCAATCGGTCTTCTCATCGCACCCGAAAAGGGAGAGGACACCCGTTCGAAAATCATGAAGATCCTCAAAGAGAAAGGCATCTGCCTGAAGAAAAACAAGATGGAGGAACTTGTAGACGAGATCGAAGACCAGATCGAAAAACATATCTAATCACAAAAAAGAAAAGACATGAGAGCACTCACACTGATATCGGCATTCCTGGGCGGAGCCATCGTAGGCTGCGGCGCAGCACTTCTGTTCACACCCGAGAAAGGCTCGGATCTTAGAAGCCGCATAGTAGATCTTCTCCGCAAGCGCGGCATCAAGATCAGCGACTCCGAAGTCGACGCGCTTGTGGCTGAACTTGCCGCCACCGAGTGACACGCCCGTCACCGGCAACGAAACAGACGCGGGCTTTCCGTCTTAATGCCGGAAAGCCCGCCTTGTATAATATCTGTATAATACAGACAGTCAGCCGACGTTAATACAATATGGCATCGACACGGCTGCGCCGGGGAAATGCCATACAGGAAACCGTAAGACCCCATCCCACAAAACCGCCTATGAAAATGAATATGTTAGATGAGATACGCAGCATCTTTGACCAGTCGAAGACCTGGCTGCGGCTTGAGATCGAGTATGCCAAACTTACGATAGCAGAGAAGCTCACTCTGCTCATGTCGTCGCTGATACTCGGATTCGTTTGCCTTCTGCTCGGCGTCGTGGTGCTTATTATGCTCGCGTTCTCGCTTGCCGAGGCATTCCGGCTCATAATGAGTCCGGCACTCGCCTACCTCGCCACAGCCGGAGCCATATGCGTTCTTCTCGCGCTCCTATATCTGCTGCGCAAACCGATATTGCTCAATCCTATCGCACGGCTTATCACCCGTGTTTTCTTCGACAAGAAGCATTAACGCCAAAGCTACACACTATGAAAGATAACGATAAAAACAATATCTCCGACACCGTCGGCGGAGACACCCCTTTCAAGGGCTACACAATGGAGGAACTGCGATACCAGCGCGCCATGATGGCACTGCGCAAAGAATTCTGCAAGGCAAAAGTGCAACAATCCGCACGTCGCCTACGTCCCGGTTCAGACAGAAAACAGAAAGCCGGAAGCGGATCGGGACTCGCCCTCGCCGGGCGTGTGGCCTCGACTCTCTTCTCACACATGAACACCATGGACTATATACTGATGGGGATCTCTCTCTTCGGCACCGCGAAAAAGGGTTACCGACTCATCAGAGGAAAGAAATGAACTGCTGACACACCGACATCATGAACGACTACTACACCGTGCGCATCGACGCCACACCGTGCACATCAGACATCACCGACCTGATAGCGGCCTTTCTCGCCGAAACCGGATTCGAATCATTCGAGCCTGACGCAACCGGCCTGACCGCCTATATAAACGCCACATCCGGCGACGGGGCACTTGCAGCCCGCGAGGCTCTTTCGGATTTTCCGATGGAGACGCGTCTCGAAATCTCGCAGCAGCTTGTCAAGGGTCAGGACTGGAACGAAGAATGGGAGAAACACTACTTCAAACCGATCCTGATAGACGGCAGGTGTGTGATCCACTCATCATTCCACACCGACATACCTGCGGCTGAATACGACATCGTGATAGACCCCAAAATGGCATTCGGCACAGGCCATCACGACACCACATCGCAGATGGTGAGACACATTCTCGCCTCCGACCTCGAAGGCAAGAGTGTGATCGACATGGGCACCGGCACGGGAATACTCGGCATACTGGCCGCCATGCGGGGAGCCGCCTGCGTAACCGGCATCGAGATAGACCGTCCGGCCTATGAGAACGCCATCGAGAACGTCGCTCTCAACGGAGTCAGTATGAACCTTATACACGGAGACGCTTCCGCGCTCGCCGAACTCGAACCGGCAGACTTTCTCTTCGCCAACATCAACCGCAATATCATTCTGGGCGACATAGACCGCTACGCCGCACGGCTCAAATCAGGAGGCATAATGCTGCTCAGCGGCTTCTATGAGGAAGACACGCCCATGATAGCCGAAGCGGCGACGCGCCACGGCCTCGAACTGATGTCGCGCCTGATCAGCAACCGCTGGACTGCACTCCGCCTTGTAAAACGGTAAACTCAGAGTCGGGTACCACACATCAATAAAGACAGCCTCCGCAAGACAGAATCTCGCGGAGGCTCATTTTTACGAAATATGTTTTTATAAGTATTGCGATTAAGAAAATTTGCATTATATTTGCGGTCAAAACTGCAGTATCATGCGAAGTCTTATTCTGACAGTTCTCCTGCTTGGTATCACGGGCATTATGACATGCCTGTTCTCATGTTCGGATTCACACACCCGGACTCAACTGGATACTGCCGAATCACTTGTTGATTCGGATCCGGACTCGGCTCTCCGGATTCTCCGCAAGATCGAGCACCCGCGAAGAAAACAGGAATCAGTCGAAGCGCGATACAACATGCTTCTGACCGAGGCCCGCTATAAGGCAGACTCACTTCCGCTCGATGACTCGATAGTACGTGTATCGGCAGACTATTACGAACGCAAGAAAGACTCCAGCAACGCGGCCAAAGCCCATTACCTCGCAGGAATATGCGATTATACAAATAAGCGATATCCCAATGCATTAGTCAGCTTCTTTAAAGCAGACAAATATGCGTCGCGCAGTTCCGACACAATGCTGATTGCTCTGATCAAGAGATCTATAGGCGATTCTTATAATGAGTTTTATGATGTAAAGACGGCATTGAAATATCATAAGGAGTCGTATCGGCTGTTCAAAAAAGCAAACGCCACTTTACATGCCGATTTTCAACTCATTACAATCGCTTCTGCATATATAGATTTAGGAGAATACAAGAATGCTCTAAAATATGCCGAGTCTGCTTTAAAACAGTCCATTGAAAGCAATGACTCTAACATGTTGTTTCTATCACAAGAATTAAAAGCGACAGCATATCTCAGATTAAACGAAATAGAAAAAGCAGCTTCTATATATACTAATCTTCCAAAGTCAAATCCGAATTTTTCGGAATACAACTATATGCGACTCGGAGAAATATACCTTTCTTTGGGCAATACCGAAGCCGCTATGGAGTGCAACAGGCATATAACCACAATCGAACCGGGAGTCAATGCCATAACCATCAACCAGCTCATCATAGAGAAAAGATATGATGAAGCTCTAAACCTGATGATGAAGACATATGAAATCATCGACTCCGTGACCAAATCGGTATGGACCCGAAATGACATAAGCTTCATCAATGATTACTTCAAAAACGAGGAAAAGAAATCTATTGCTTCGATAAACGCAGAGAAACGGAAAAACAGCGGGTTTGCCATTATATCTGTCCTAATCATACTGCTGGTGGCAGCCGGATATTTTATCAGGGTGATTTATCTTAAGAAAAAAATTCTGGGTAATCTCCTGGAGGCTGAAAATCTGAAGAACGAGGTCAATGACCAAAAAAAATTGAATATGACTTTCCAAACGGATCTGAAGAAAAACCGCGAACTGATAGCCGACCTTGAAAAGGGAATCTGCGAACTGACTGACAGGAACATCAGCATCAGCAGAAATCTCGAGGATGCGGAAAGCAGGGTTACAGAGACCCGACAGAAACTGGAAAAGATGAAGGAGCACGCTTCTGGTCTGATTGTGTCCAGATTCTCTATACTTGATGATCTCCTATCAGAGTACTACACATGCAAGGACACCAAGACTGAGAAAGACAGACTTTACAATAAAGTAAAAGAGACCATAGACAGTTACATCAACGGCAACAAGATGACAGAAGAGATCGAGGAAACAATGAATGCAAATCTCGACAACATTATTTCCCGCTTCAAAAGCGATTTCCCAAATCTGGGAATAAGCAATATCCACCTTTATATGTTTCTGGCGTTGAATTTCTCGACATCTGCTATCTGCGTGTTGCAGGACACTACTCCAGACACACTCTATTCGCGTAAATCAAAACTCAAATCGCGGATCAGAAACATCGGTTCAGATTCCGAACTTTATCTCAGATATCTCTGATAAGTAGCTAAAACTCGCTTTTAAACCTTACCGGCACCCTCAAACACGTCCTTACTTCAATCAAATACATTCGCCTATAAATCTGTCAGTTACAATATTCTGCATTTAAGAGCCCCCTTAACTACCACGTTTTACCAATACCATAACTCTTTATACATCAACAACTTAAGCCGTTAAGGTTATTTTTTACCCATTATTTGCATGAATGACCTCTCTAAGTTACTTTTGCCGGAAATAATAAGTAAAATGAAAGGAATATCTCTTTTATGTTTTGTTCTATTGACGATCGCAAGCGTCGCTTGTGCAAATGCACAGACAGTCACAACGATTCCTGTCCCCCTAAAGGATAAGAATAAACCTCAGACTCCGGTCGGTAAACCGAAAGCACCATCCAACATGAGGGTGACTATGTATTGCTATGTGGAAGAGAATACGCTGTCTTTCTCATTCAGCGAGTCAATCGACTATCTTGATGTGACAGTACTGAATATAAAAAATGGTGAGATAACTTTCTCTGAAGTGACACATGAGCATACTTCGATGACTGTGAATCTCAATTATGGAGGAATATACAGTGTAAGCTGTATAGCTGACAACGGAAACGTATTCGAGACTGAATTCGAACTGTGACCCGAACCATTGCCAAATGAAGAATCCGGAAATAATTCCGATATAACTTAAAACCAACGGTTATGAAGAAACTAATCCTAAATGTCTTCAACGAAGGCATGACACAGAGTCAACTTAACTCTGTGCGTGGAGGAGCCTCCACAAACGGCTGCACATGTTTCAACGGTGCAACTTACGACTGCGGATGCTACTCGGATTGCACCTGTAATGGGGCAGGTACAAAATTTACCTGCTCATGCAATAAGGCAGGAGGAGACAGCGGAATTTCCAATCCTGTGACATGATTAAGACGCAATTGTCCGGGAGTGACATTGCTTCCGGACAATTGCGTCTCAATCCGTAATTTACCATATACTGACCAATAATGCTACCGTCATGATACTCTCGATATACACGTTTCTATTTACTGAAAACGGCAGATACTATCTTTTCAATTCGGAGAGCCTTTACTTCTCCGAGATCTCTGAAGATCTATACGAGATTCTGTATAACAACACCTGGGATGAGCTGCCCGAAGAACTATTCTCTGAACTCAAGGAGAAAGGTATAATTGTCAAACGGGAAGAGAAATTCACATTCTATTATGACTCACTGACACGATTTCTGACGGATGCATACGGTTCCAAACACATGTCGCTGATCATCGCACCTACAACCGGATGCAACTTCGAGTGTCCCTACTGTTTCGAGCCAAAGAAAAATCCACGGTCTGTCACAAAAGAAACGATCGACAAAATAATCGATTACGTCAACAACCAGAAAGAGATCGAGACTGTGTCACTGACATGGTATGGCGGAGAACCTCTGCTGATGGCGGCAGAAATCGAAACAATTCACAAAAGGCTCAAATCGGAAACCGAAAAAAAAATCCAGTATCAGGAACTGATCTCCAATGCCTATCTCATAGACGATCATGTGATAGCCATATTCAAGGAGATCGGACTTGACAGAATCCAGATTTCGATAGACGGAATAAAAGAGAATCACGACAAAACCAGATTCCTCAAAGGAACCGGGACTCCGACATTCGACAGAATCATGGCCAACATCGAGAAGCTTGCAGAAACGATGCCGGAACTCGACATATCGCTGCGGGTCAACATAAATCGCAACAACCGCGATGATTTCGTAAAAATCTACGAAATGTTCCGTAATGAGGAGCGTCACAGAAAGATATACCCCTATCCCGGCCTGATCAGAGAAGATGCGACAGGAGGAAACAAACTTTGCTATTCGTCGATAAATCCCTCGGAACTGGTAGGCCTCTACATTTACTTCCGGCAGAGAGGCGTAAATCTTGATTTCTTCCCCCGCAGAAGATCAAAAGGATGCATGCTTCAACGCTCGTCAGCATTCATAATCGGACCGGAGGGAGAACTTTACAAATGCTGGAACGACGTCAGCAGTCACGACAAGGTGATCGGAAGCATCGCTGACAACAGACGCCATAACTATCCCCGACTGATGAGATACATGCACGAATGCAGTCCGTTTGACGAAGAATGCAAGCAATGCTTCGTATTTCCGATATGCGACGGGGGGTGCGGAATGCTGCGCTACCGCAACAAATTCGAAGGATCTGACTTCTTCTATTGTTCGGCATTCCGCGACAAAGAGAATCTTAAGCGAGCGCTGCTTTCTTCAACCGAAGAGAATCCCAACAAGGAGAAAAAGCAACTCAGATTATAAAAACAAGCACTTTTTGCAGAGAATATTTCTTTAAAATTTGCAAAAAGCAATAATTTTTATTAAATTTACGCATCATTAACCTTGAAGTTGACCGGTCAACTTCCACAATACCTCTCAGATATGAAAGAAATGATAATTAAAAACTTCAGACCGGGTCTCACCCCGTCGGAAAGCAATTCTGTAAGAGGAGGCATGGCATCATCGTGCGTATGCAACGGAGGTGCGTCATTCTCATGCGACTGCAACTCGCAGACATCGGAAAACACCTGCAACTGCAACGGCACTGAAAGCTACGACTGCGGCTGCTTCTCGCATTCAAACTGAGACCGACAGATAATCCGGTTTCTTTCCGAGAAAAAGAAGAGAGAAACCGGATCATCCATCAATCGGCGAGAACGCTTCTCCGGTATTTCCGATCAAAAATTAACTAAGCCCCCATTCCACCTAATCAAGCCGCTTTATCGGCACTAACATCAATCTTATGAGATCCAGACTGTTATTTATCAATTTAGCGTTATTTTCGGCATGCGCGGCAGCACAGTCCACTTCCATTTCCGACAACACGGAACAGAACGATTCCACACAGTCCCGGGAACTGCAGGAAATTGTGATTGAAGGCAATACCCGCATGCTGGTAAAAAACGGAGCGATATACACTCCGACAACCGCAGAAAAAAACTCCGCGACCGATGCCGTGGATCTTATCGCACGCATGCAAATACCTCAGATCAACGCCATAAGCGGAAGCAATTCGATCACCGACAGATTCGGCAACAATATCGATATTTTCATAAATTATCTGCCGGCTACAGAAGTGGAACTGCAAGGCCTTAAAACCACTGACGTGTTGAAAGTGATGTATCTTGAATCACCACAGGATCCACGCTTCAAAGGCGCGTTCAAGGTTGTCAACATCATCATGAAAGTCTACGAATTCGGCGGATATACAAAACTCAACGTCACTGAGCATGCCCTTGTCGGACTGTCAAGCAACGCGAGCGTATTCTCCAAATTCGCATATAAGTCGATGACCTATGACCTTTATGTCGGAGCTATGAACTGGGATTCAAAACACTCAGGCTCCGAATCAAAGTCTGTTTTCAGAGGTCTCGCCGCCGTGGGCGATCCGGCCTCAGCCCCCGAAAGAAAGACCACTGTCGGAAGCTCAGGAATGACACAGGGCAATTATCCGGTTACATTCCGTGCAATCTACAATTCGAGAAATGTCACGATAGAGAACCGGCTCGGCTATACCCATTACGACATGAAGCGCAACCGCATGGCGGGAACGCTCGAATGGGAACATGACAACAGCCGCGACTATCATTATGAGTCCGACTCTCCGTCAAGAGATAATTCCATAAACTATTTCGGCAATTACACGGTCTATCTTCCCGGACAATTTACAATCGGAATTATGCCGCGCATCAGCCACACACGTTCGCACAGCGACTATCTGTACACAACCGACATGCCGTTCTCGATCACAAGGCTGGCCAAAGAAAACACTCTCTTTGGCGGCGGAACCGTATATGTCAGTAAACAGGCCGGCAACCATTATCTCGGAGCCCAGATCCACGCCTACTCGCAGCGCAACAAGATCGACTACACAGGCAACACTGACTATCGCGACATTTTCACATGGAACAAAATATATGGAGATCTCTTCTATTCTTTCTCTACAGACAAGATCCAGATCACGCCCCGTCTCGGAATCGACTGGGAACACAGCACAATGAATGGCAAGACCAACGTGTCGCTGACCCCGAGGGCCCAGCTATACTTCACCTACGAACCCAACAACAAAAACTCAGTTCAATTCTTCGGCAAATACAGCAGGATTCCGACAGGAGCCACCTCCAAATCTCCCGACACACTTCAGGAAAACGAGCTTCTGTACTACAGAGGAAACCCTACGCTCGACAGTTATGATGAAATCACCGCAAATCTCGGATATTCCTTCATGCCCACCGACAACTTCAGTCTCTTCGCCTACGGCATGATGGATCGCTACAACAACAAACTGACCACATTATATTCAGCCTATCCCGGATATGACGCGCTGCTCCGCGACTACGTTAACGACGGAGACTTCACAAAAGCAAGTGTCGGAGTATCATTCAACTGGTCACTTCTCAACCGATCTCTGAGACTGTCGGCGTCACCATGCATGGATTTCTACGACATGACCGGCACATATTCAAAAAAACTCCAGCACTTCCAACTGTCAGCATCCGCGTCATACTACATAAAAAATTTCTACATCTCGGCATTCTATTCACTGAGAAGCCGCGAGCTCAACAGAATCACCAATTCAACCGACACGCGCAACAGTTATTACTATCTTCAGGCCGGCTGGGGAAACGGCAAATGGAATCTGCGTCTCACAGCCTCGCGCTTCCTCAAGACCGACTGGATATATTCGATCTCCGAGATCAACGTTCCGGAATACTTCAGCAAAACCACAAGCTTCGGTCAGGCAGGCCATGCCGCCATAGCGTTATACGTGGGATACACATTCGGCTACGGAAAACAGATCAGGAGAGGCAACGAGATCGGAGCGACAGAAAAGGCAGAGTCGGCGATACTCAAATAAACGGATCCGGCACATTCAGTGCCGGATCTTCCCCATAACTGTCGGAATGGCATTCAAAGTCATATATCAGAAAGACGCGATGCAATGCGGCATAGCATGTCTCGCCATGATCTGTCGTCACTACGGGCGCCGATACAGTCTGGGGCAGCTTGAGGAATACTGCACGCCCACAGCCGAGGGCGTCTCGCTTAAAGGCATTTCAGACGGCGCCGCGGCCCTGGGATTCGAAACAGCGGGGTGCGCGGTCACAACCGACGAACTCATTCAGCTGCCGCTACCCTGCGTGCTGCACTGGGAGCAAAACCACTTCACGGTGCTCTACAAAGCTTCATCGAAGAGATTCCATATCGCAGACCCTGCAAAAGGGCGCATCGCTTACAGCCGTAAGGAATTTGAAAACCGATGGCTTTCATCCGACACCTCTGCAGAAACGAAAGGCCTTCAGAAAGGGATAGCACTCTTCTTTCAGCCGCCCGACGAACTGCCCGAAAGCGACAGCACAGGCATCCGGTCAGAAAAGAGATCACTCGCCTTTCTGATCCGCCACATGGCGCGCTACCGCAGATACCTGTCGGAAATCGTGACAGGACTTCTGCTCGCATCTCTGCTGCAGCTCGTCATACCGTTTCTGACACAGGAGATAGTCGACACCGGAATACGGCACAAGGATATCGGGTTCATATGGCTCGTACTGACCGGCCAGCTCATGATCATAGCCGGAAGAACGATGACAGACTTTATCCGCCGCCGTCTTCTGCTTCATATATCGATGCGTGTCAACATCGCGCTTCTTTCCGACTTCTTCACCAAACTTCTGGCACTGCCGATGCGCTTCTTCGACACAAAGCAATCGGGCGATCTGCTGAAAAGGATGTCAGACCATTCGCGGGTGCAGTCATTCCTGACCGACCAGGTGCTCGGCATCACATTCACCGCCATATCACTGCTTGTGTTCGGAGCCGTACTGCTCGGCTACAGTCCGGCACTGTTCGGCATATTCGCTTGCGGCGGTATAGTCTACGGACTATGGACGGCATCATTCCTGCAGCGCAGAAAAGTGCTCGATCACGAGACATACAGTGCCGAGGCCAGATCGAGCAACTGCACCTGGCAGTTCATCACCACGATGCAGGAAATCAAGGTGCAGGGATGCGGAGGCCGCAGGAAAGCCGAATGGGAAGAACTGCAGACCGGCCTCTTCGACGTGCAGATGAAATCACTCCGTCTGCGCCAGACCCAGGAAACGGGCAGTCTCTTCATACGCGAGATCACCAACATACTGATAACCGTCACAGCCGCGACAGGGGTAATCAGAGGCGACCTCACACTCGGATCAATGCTGGCCATCCAGTATGTGGCAGGCCAACTGAGCGGGCCTGTAGAGCAGATCATGAACTTTATACACACGCTTCAGGACGTGAGAATATCGCTCGAACGCATCAACGAGATACATGAGCGCGAGGACGAGAACTGCGGCACCGGCACAGCGCATGCCCCTTTGTGCCCGAAGATTCCCACGGAATATGCCATCGAGTTCCGCGACGTGACTTTCCGCTACGACCGACACGCTACCGCCGACACGCTCTCGGGGATCGAGATCAGGATTCCCCGCGGCAAGGTAACCGCGATTGTCGGAGCTTCGGGAAGCGGAAAGACCACACTCGTAAAACTCATGCTCGGATTCTACAAGACAGAAAAAGGAGAAATCGTGGCCGAGGGCATACCCCTTCACGAGAGAGACATCGACGAATGGAGATCAAGATGCGGAGCCGTGATGCAGGATGGAGTGATTTTTTCCGAATCCATAGCCCGCAACATCGCCACCGGCGACGGTCCGATAGATCAGACCCGACTTGAACATGCCGCACGCACAGCCTGCATACATGACTACATTTCCGGTCTGCCGCTGAAATACAACACTAAGATCGGCCGCGACGGGACAGGAATCAGTCAGGGACAGAAACAACGCATACTCATAGCCAGAGCCGTCTACAAGAACCCCGACATCATATTTCTTGATGAGGCCACCAACTCACTCGACGCCAACAATGAGCGAGAGATCGTCGGCAACCTCACCGAATTCTACAAAGGCCGCACTGTGGTGGTAGTGGCCCACCGTCTCTCGACAGTCAGAGACGCCGACAACATCATCGTGCTCGAAAACGGCAGAGTGGCGGAATCGGGCAGCCACGACGTACTGACATCGAAAAAAGGTCTGTATTACTCACTCGTAAAGAACCAGCTCGAACTCGGCACATAGATAGCTTATGACAAAACAAGACAACAAAAGCACGGCGCATACGCACAGCGTCACACAGCGTGAAAAGGAACAGAGCCGGGAGATCCGCACATTCATCGACCGCGAACCTTCATCACTGCTGCGCCACGGCACCACGGCCATAGCCATAATCTTCGCGGCAGCCGCGGCAATCGTCATGACACTCCCCTATCCGCACTCCGGCGGCAGAACGCTATGGCAAGTCATCCAGACAGCGATTGGCTCACGGCTATGACCGGACTGTCGCACGTGCAGCCGGTCTCTACGTGATCGGCGAGAAAAAAAGAATTATTGTGCCGTTAACAATATTTTGCTAATTTTTTTGTTCGCTTTCTTGCATTTCAGACAAAACAATTATATCTTTGCATACGGATACGGGAAAAAGTGCCGGCCAGTAAAGAAGCATCGTGCCAGACCAGCCGCCAGCCTCCCCGCTCCATAACCCAGACAGACAATCAAAAATTATAAAAACCACACAAATCACAACCCGGCCTGCCTATCGAAAAATTTTACCCAAACAAACTAACATCAGAAGCATGGCAAATTACACTACCTTGACAGACGAGCAGCTTGTCAGGGCATACGCAGAGGGGAACAACGAAGCTTTCGACACTCTTCTCAAGCGTCATCAGGACCGCATTTTCAACTATATACTCCGCATCATCAAGAACGAGGATATAGCCAACGACATCTTTCAGGAGACATTCGTAAAAGCGATTCAGACCATACGTCTGGGCCGCTACACAGAGAACGGCAAGTTTCCTGCCTGGATCTCACGGATAGCCCACAATCTGATCATCGACTACTACCGCCAGGAGAAGTCGGAGAATCTGCAGAGTTCCGATCTGACAGATGTCGACATACTCAACCGCAAGGAACTTTGCGAGGAGACGATAGAAGACATTCTCATCTCGGATCAGATACGCACCGACGTGAAGTATCTTATAGGCGAACTGCCCGCACTGCAGCGCGAGGTGCTCAAGATGCGCTACTATCAGGGACTCAGTTTCAAAGAGATCGCCGAGATCACCGGTGTGAGCATCAACACCGCGCTCGGACGCATGCGCTACGCGATTCTCAATCTGCGCCGCATAGCCAACGAGAAAGAGATTATCCTGACCGTGTGAGGCGCGGGCAGGAGCGGATGACAGAGTCATGTCATGCGCCTGTCTCCGTCTCCGGCGCGAAAAACGCAAACGCAAGCACACCGTAAAAATAATTGATCCGGCTGCCCGAAGGCAACCGGATCTGATTTTTTCAATAAAGCCTGTGATGATCGTCAGCCCGGACTGCAACGGCCGACGTGATGATGCCGACAGTCAGCGGTCAATTAAGAATCATGGACCCGAGCGCGCATCCCTGCACCGCAACACATGTGCGTGCGAACTGACGGATGAAATTCAGAGTCGCGCTTTTCGGATAACCGGTCTGGCCTGACACCACTTCAGGAGATGATAAGTAGGAGGAATCGTGAACCATAGGCAAATTCTGTTTTAGGAGAAGAATTGTTTCTTACACGTACTTATAACGCTTGCGACGCCAAAAATATTATCGTCAGAGTCAATTTAGCCCCCTATCAGCAAAAATGTTATCATATGCCCTGCGGAATTCGGCAGGAATTGCGATATTTTTGCTAATTTTGCATAAACAACAGAACTCAGAATGGAAGAAATCATAAAAGAAGAGGAATCAGTCAACGAATCCGGACTGAACTTTGTGGAACAGGAGATAGCGGCAGACCTGGCCGCAGGCAAAAACGGCGGACGCCTCAACACGCGTTTTCCGCCGGAGCCCAACGGCTATCTGCATATCGGCCACGCCAAGGCATTCATCATGGACTTCGGAGCAGCCGAGAAGTTCGGAGGCACTTGCAACCTCCGTTTCGACGACACCAATCCCCAGAAAGAGGATATGGAGTATGTCAACGCCATCATGGAAGACATCCACTGGCTCGGATATGACTGGGGAGACCGTCTCTACTATGCGAGCGACTACTTCCCCCGGCTCTATGATCTGGCCGTGCGCCTCATAAAGGAGGGGAAAGCCTATGTCGACGAGCAGAGCAGCGAGGAGATCGCACGCCAGAAAGGCACCCCGACGCAGCCAGGCACGGCAAGTCCGTACCGCGACCGCCCGATCGAGGAAAATCTCGACCTGTTCGAGCGCATGAACAAAGGGGAATTTGACGAAGGCTCGATGGTGCTACGCGCCAAGATCGACATGGCGAGCGACAACATGCACTTCCGCGACCCGATCATGTACCGCATAATCAAGACGCCCCACTGGCGCACAGGCGAGACATGGAAGGTATACCCGATGTATGACTTCGCCCACGGCCAGAGCGACTACTTCGAAGGCGTCACCCACTCGATCTGCACACTCGAGTTCGTGCCTCACCGTCCGCTCTACGAGCACTTCGTCAAGGAGCTTGCCGACGAGACATACTGTCCCCGTCAGATCGAGTTCAACCGTCTCAACCTGACATACACCGTGATGAGCAAGAGAAAGCTTCTCCAGCTCGTGAAGGAAGGACTGGTGAACGGCTGGGACGACCCCCGCATGCCGACACTCAAAGGTCTGCGCCGCCGAGGCTATACACCATCATCGATCAAGGACTTCGTGAACCGCATCGGCTACACCCGCTACGAGGCCCTCAACCATATCGAGCTTCTCGAGCACTCAGTGCGCGAGGATCTCAACAAGACGGCCACACGCGTGAGCGTCATCCAGAACCCTGTCAAGCTCATTCTCGACAATTATCCGGAAGATAAGACCGAGACCATGGTCATGGACAATAATCCCGAAAACCCGGCCGAAGGCACCCACGAGATGCCGTTCAGCCGTGAGCTATGGATCGAGCGCGAGGATTTCATGGAGAATCCGCCGAAAAAATTCTTCCGTCTTTCTCCCGACAAGGAGGTGCGCCTCAAAGGGGCATACATCATAAAGTGCACCGGAGTGGTGAAAGATGAGAACGGCGAGATCACGGAGATACACGCCACATACGATCCCGACACCCGCAGCGGACTCCCCGGAGCTGACCGCAAGGTCAAGGGCACTCTCCACTGGGTGTCTGTGCCGACAGCCACCGACGCCGAGATCCGCGACTACGACCGTCTTTTCAGCATCGAGAACCCGGGCGCGTTCGACGGCGACTTCCGCGAACTTATCAATCCCGACTCTCTCAAGGTGCGCCACAATGCCAAGATCGAGCCGTGGCTTGCCGGGAGAATACAGGCCGGTGACCACTATCAGTTCCAGCGTCTGGGCTACTACGTGGTCGATCCCGACACTACTCCGGAGCATCCTGTGTTCAACAAGACAGTCGGACTCAAAGACTCATGGGCAAAGGCGATGAAGAAATAAAAAATCCCGCACTGGAGCGGGAAATGAGATAATGAAGTTGTCTGAACGACTTCAATACTGATAGTAAAGCGGTCAGGGCATGGTCAGAAACCATCCTTGACCGCTTTCTTTTTGTTCAAGCCTCAGCGGATACTCGGCAAGAAGAAGCGATGGTCTCTCCTTCTCATACGCGATGATACGGAAATCGGTCAGCACGACAGCGTCTCCGGCCCGCAGACGCGCATACATGGCATCCACTCCGTAGCCGCATTCGAACTCAAGCACACTTAGTCCATAAGCAACGCGTGGTGCTCCTGAGGGCACCACGACTATTTCAGTTGCAAGCAGATTCAATAACATAGAGCTTGTTTTAATAAACGCAAGGCGCAGTTATCTGCCGCCGGAATCCTGCTGCGCCGAATCAGGCAGTTCCTTACGGTTCTGACGGCGTTGCGTCGGATCACGGTACAGCCGCTGTCCATGTATGTTGAAATATTCAAGCGAGTCAAACGGCAGAGCCGACAGACTTATGCTGTCGATCCAGAGCGGAAGCTGCGAGGCATCATCGAGAAGCATATTGCCGAATATGCGGCTTACCTTCATGGCGGTGTCGGTCTGAAGCACAAGCTTCAGTCTACGCACGCCCGAAAGAGTGCGTGTCTGATATGCCTTGACGCCATTGTCATACTCAACGCCGAGCATAGCCGAGCCGCTGACCCTGTCGCGCATCCGGAAACGCAGTTCGACACGCTGACCCGACTGAATGTCGACTGTCGGAATCGAGAAACCGAATGCGTTCGACGGCGAATAAAGCGATATGAGCGACTCTCGCGAATATGGCCAAAGATCTGACGATTCCGCAGCCGAATTGCCTCCCATGCGGCGGCGACGCCGATCAAGCTCCTTTCCTACCGACTCACACAGGTCATAATATGCATCGACATTCCTGCCGTACCACGACATTGTCGTGTCGAACTCCTCGCGGGTCAGGCCATGCTTGCGGAGCACATACTCGACCATCGCCTCCCGCTGCGCCTGACTGCCGCGCTGAGACTGCGTCTGTATATAGGCTTCGGCAAGCTGCATGTCGGCCACCACAGGCGTCATCTCTGCATCCGTAAGCACACCGTCGGGACGGCGCACACAGGCAGCGGCCACCACGAGGAGCAGAACCGCGACAACAGCATTTCTCACACTCATTACCATCTCAGTCTCACGCTCTGCCGGAGTCGGATCCGGCGGTATTGCCTTCACGGTTTTTCGAGAGGCCGTTGAACGCCAGCGAAAAATCGCGCGAATAGAAAAGAATCAGCAGTGCCACTCCGATACATATCGAAGCATCGGCTATATTGAATATATAGGCGAAAAACTCATAATACCCGCCCCCGACAAAAGGCACCCACTCGGGCCAGTAGAAATCGAAAAGGGGGAAATAGAGCATATCGACCACGCGGCCCTCGAACCATGTGGAATATCCGCCTCCGGGAGGAAATGCCTCGGCCAGGGCCGGCGGCATCGGATTGTCGAACACCACGCCGTAGAACACACAGTCGAATATATTGCCGGCCGCGCCCGCGGTGATGAGCGCCACTGCGACGATAAATCCGGTACGCAGTTCATAACGCGGCATCATCCGGACAAGACACCACACAAACAGAGCGACAGCCACAATTCGACCGAACGTGAGCAGAAGCTTGTTCCATAGCTCAAGGCCGAAAGCCATGCCGTTGTTCTCGATGAACTTTATATGAAACCAGGAAGTCAGGGCATGATCCTCGCCAAGATAGAAATGAGTCTTGATCCAGATCTTGAGAGTCTGGTCGGCTACAAGAACCAGCAGTATCACAGCTGCCGCGAGCCATCCGGCATTACGGCGCAACGCCGGAGGAACGATTCCCCCGGCGATGCCAATCATGTCATTCTCTTTATTATCAGCCATAGTCTTAACGTGTGACGCGAGCCATAACCTCAGTGCCGTCGATATCGAGCCGGACCACATCGTCGCCTTCGAGCGCATCGACGGTGACGATCGAATCCGCAAGCACCTGCGCCGCGATATAGTCTCCGAAAGAAGCCAGAGCATCATCCACGGCGGGAACGGAAGTCAGTTCGACGCGCACCTTGTCGGTGATCTCGAAGTCGGAAGACTTGCGGATATTCTGTATGCGGTTGATCAGTTCGCGGGCCATACCCTCGTTGCGAAGTTCGGGAGTGACAGTGACATCGAGCGCCACGGTGACACTGCCATCATTGGCGACGAGCCATCCGGGTATATCCTCCGGTATGACCTCGACGTCATCGAGAGTGACCGAGGGAGCGCCCGGAAGCGCCTCGAAGGTGAACGAACCGTTCTTCTCCAGTTCGGCGATATCCTTCTGCTGCATTGCGGTTATCGCCTTGCCGAGATCCTTCATGATCTTGCCGTATTTCGGGCCGAGTTTCTTGAAATCGGCCTTGACACGCTTCACGAGTCCGGACTCTTCGTTGTCAACGAGTTTGAGATTCTTGACATTCACCTCGTCGAGCACGATTCCCTTCACTGCCTCTATGGCACTTCTCTGCGCGGCATCCATGACAGGCACAAGGAGCGTCTGAAGAGGCTGGCGCACCTTAAGATTGACCTTGCGACGAAGAGCGAGCACATTGGAAGTGATTATCTGGGCGAGGTTCATGCGCTCTTCAAGATCCTTGTCGATTACAGAAACGTCGGCCACAGGGAAGTCTGCGAGATGCACCGACACATATTCGCCGTCGGCCAATGAAGGCGCGACAAGGTCGGTATAGAGACGGTCGGCATAGAACGGCGAGAAAGGCGCCATGAGCAGAGCCACAGTCCTGAGGCATTCGGTCAGGGTCTGATATGCGGCCAGCTTGTCCTGATCCATCTCTCCGGCCCAGAAACGGCGGCGGTTGAGGCGGACATACCAGTTTGAGAGGTTGTCGTTGACAAACTCCTCGATGGCACGCGCCGCCTTGGTCGGCTCGTAATCGTCGAGATCAGCCTCCACCTCACGCACGAGAGAATTGAGCAGCGAGAGAATCCAGCGGTCGATCTCGGGGCGTTCGGCTACTGGCACAGCAGGCTCAGTGCCTGTGAAACCGTCGACATTGGCATAGAGGGCGAGGAACTTGTATGTGTTGTATAGAGTAGAGAAAAGCTTGCGGCCCACCTCGGCCACACCCTCTTCGTCATATTTGAGATTGTCCCATGGAGAGGAGTTGGAGATCATATACCAGCGGACGGGATCGATGCCGAAACGCTCCATGTTGTCGAAAGGATCTATGGCGTTGCCGAGACGCTTCGACATCTTCTGCCCGTGCTTGTCGAGCACGAGACCGTTAGAGATCACAGCCTTGTAAGCCACCGAGTCGAACACCATGCCCGCAATCGCATGCAGAGTGAAGAACCACCCGCGGGTCTGGTCCACACCCTCGGCGATAAAGTCGGCAGGATAGACCTCTCCGCTGTCGAGCAGTTCCTTGTTCTCGAACGGATAGTGTATCTGCGCGTAAGGCATCGCGCCGGAATCGAACCAGACATCGATCAGGTCGGTCTCACGGCGCATGGGGCGACCAGATTCCGACACAAGCACGATCTCATCGACATACGGTCTGTGGAAGTCGATGCGCGAGTAATTTTCGGCAGTATATTCACCGGGTACAAAGCCCTTTTCCTTAAGCGGATTCGACGCCATGACACCCTGGGCCACAGACTCCTCGATCCGGTTGAAGAGATCCTCGTAGCTTTCCACGATCACCTCCTCGCGGCCATCGTCAGTACGCCATATGGGCAATGGAGTGCCCCAGTATCGTGAACGTGAAAGATTCCAGTCCTGCACATTCTCAAGCCATTTGCCGAAGCGGCCCGAGCCGGTAGATGCCGGTTTCCACTTGATCGAACCGTTGAGCTCTATCAGACGCTCGCGTGCCTGAGGCGTGCGGATGAACCAGCTGTCGAGCGGATAATAGAGCACCGGCTTGTCGGTGCGCCAGCAGTGGGGATAATTGTGCACATGCTTCTCGGTGCGGAAAGCGCGGCCATCCTTCTTGAGTTCCATGCAGAGCTCCACATTCAGATCCTCGTCAGCGGCGGCACGCTTCTCGTCAAACTTGCCGTCGACCGTATACTTCGGATCATATGCGTTCTTCACATACTGACCTTCGTGGCGTGAATAAAGAGGAACGTCTACACATGCCTCCACAAAGCCGGGAGCGAGATCGTCGAGGAGATAGAATTTTCCTGAAAGATCTACCATCGGACGCGTCTCCCCTTTCGCATTGATCATGAAAAGAGCCGGAATGTCGGCAGCTTTCGCCACCTTGGCGTCATCGGCACCGAAAGTCGGCGCGATGTGTACGATGCCCGTACCGTCATCGGTCGTGACATAGTCGCCGGGGATGACGCGGAACGCACACGCAGCAATCTCGACAAAACGGTCGTCTCCTACGGAGTACACCTTCTCTGGATGCGCGGCCGCATAGTCCGTCACATATTTCGGAGAGAACTCGTCGACACGCTCTGTGGGGCGAACCCACGGCATGAGCTGCGCATAATGCATACCCACGATATCGGAACCCTTCCAGCGGCCCATGATCTCATACGGCACGATCTTGTCGCCGGGCTTATAATCTTCAAGTGCAATATTGCGCCCTTCTTTCTTAAAATAAGAATCCAGAAGCACCTCTGCGAGCACTACGGTGATTTTCTCGCCAGTGTAAGGATTATACGTGCGCACGGCCACATAATCGAACTTCGGACCGACACAGAGCGCGGTGTTAGAGGGGAGAGTCCAGGGGGTTGTGGTCCATGCCATGAAGCACGGGCGACCCCAGCCCTCCATCTCCGGTTTCGGATCAAGTATGTCAAAAAGGACAGTAGCCGTAAGATCCTTCACGTCGCGATAGCATCCGGGCTGGTTGAGCTCATGAGAACTGAGGCCGGTTCCGGCGGCGGGAGAATAAGGCTGGATCGTATATCCTTTATAGAGGTATCCTTTCTTGTAAAGCTGTGCGAGAAGCCACCACACAGACTCCATGTAGCGCTGGTCATAGGTGATATAGGGATTTTCGAGATCGACCCAGTAGCCCATTCGGTGAGTAAGGTCAGTCCATTCCTTCGTGTATTTCATCACCTCGCGGCGGCATGCGGCGTTATACTCATCGACAGATATCTTCTTACCGATATCCTCCTTTGTGATGCCGAGAGTCTTCTCCACTCCGAGTTCGACGGGAAGGCCGTGGGTATCCCATCCGGCCTTGCGCTTCACGTGAAAACCCTTCATAGTCTTGTAACGGCACACGATATCCTTGATCGTGCGGGCCATGACATGGTGGATTCCGGGCATTCCGTTGGCCGACGGGGGACCTTCATAGAAAACAAACGAGGGGCAGCCCTCGCGCTCCTTCATGGAGCGTTCGAAAAGAGCTTGTTCATCCCAGACTGCGAGCATCTGCTTGTTGATGTCCGACAGACTGAGCTGACCGGTATATTCCTTGAATTTTTTCATATGTTGTTCTTTTTTCAAAATCAAATTTTGGAGCCTTTGCACCCTTTGGCGCCCTTTACGCCGCCTCCGAGAGCGAAGATGTTCTGGTCGTAAGTGAAAGTCTTGCGGTCGGTGGCACGCTTGCGTTTCAGCGCAAGAGCCACGAGGCGGTCCATCAGTTCGGTGAACGATATGCCCGATGCCTCCCAGAGATAGAACGACAGCGAGCCGGGAATCGTGTTGATCTCATTGACATAGACCGAATTGTCTTTCTCATCAATCATGACGTCGATACGGCTGACGCCGTGGCAGGAAAGCACTCGGAAAGTCTCGCCGGCAAGATGGCGGATCTTCTCGCTCATCTCCTCGGGGAGATCTGCCGGGATTCGCTTCTCGCTTGCCTGCATGCCCTGACCGGTCTTGCTTCCTCCCATATATTTGTCTTCGTAAGAGAGAAATTTTCCGGTCTTGATCGGTTCCTCGCAAACCGAACTCCGATGGTCGTCGGCATCGCCGAGAACAGAACAGTTTATTTCCTTAAGACGCTCGACCATGTGCTCTACAATGATGCGCTGTGAGAATTTAGCGGCGTTGTTCACACGCTCCACAAGCTCGCGGCGGTCGGCAGCCGTGCCGATGCCGACAGAGGAACCGAGATTGGCAGGCTTTACAATCACGGGATAACCGAGTTTCGACTCGATCTTTTCAACAATAGCGTCGCGGGCTCCATTCCACTCGTTGTCGGTAAACCAGACGTAATCTACAACCGGTATGCCCTCAGAGCGGAGAATCATCTTCATCGTGATCTTGTCCATGCCGTTGGCTGACGAGAGAGTGTCGCAGCCGGCGAAGGGAATTCCGATCGTCTGGAGCAGTCCTTCGAATATGCCGTCCTCGCCGTTGGTGCCGTGAAGGACAGGAATGGCCACATGAAGAGAGGCCACTACCTGATTTTTTCTTGAGAAGAATCCGGTGTCGGCCTTATAGAGATTGTAGTCACCGTATTCGGGACGCATGAACACTTCGTCGGCCTCTGCCACAAGCCTGTCAAGATTGCGGTAGTTCTTAAGGTCGAGAAGATTGCGGCCGGTGTACCAGCGGCCCTGTTTTGAAATGTACACAGGGATTATCTCATATTTGTCCGCGTCGAAAGCGTTGATGGCCTGTATGGCCGAAATGACGGAGATCTCATGCTCGACAGAGCGACCTCCGAAAAAGACTGCTACATTGGTTTTCATTTTCTTATAAGTCTGGGCCGGAGCATGCGGAACGCCATCAGACGGCGTGCGACACTCCGGATTATTCCAAAATGCAAAATTACGGATTTTTTTCATAACTTCATCATCAAATCCGCTTTAAAACGCTATTCATATGCAGTTAAGGTGCGATTAAAGCATGGTCTCGCGCAATGTTTGACCGGAAAAGCAGGTCATGGATGACATTATTCCGCCGGTTCCGGGCACACAGTCACAATCACATGACTGCAGAACGCCTCCTTCAGTGCCTTGGTCACATCAGCTTTCAGACCGCCGCATTCCGCCACTGTCATGTCTGGCGACACAGCCACACCGATATCGAACACAAGATGATGCCCGATGCGGCGCGTGCGCATCCACGTTATCTTTCCTACCCCGGCTATCGCCGACACCGCCTCGCGGGCTTTTTCGATATCACCGACGGGAAGCGACCTCTCCATCAGTTCGGCAAACGCCGGCCGCAGCAGCCTCAGTGCCGGCACAAAGATAAAAACTGCAATGACCAGCGAGGCCACAGGATCGAGTATTCTGAAAGCGGGACCGAAAAAGTGAGAGAATGTGACCCCGACAAGAGTCGCGACAGAGGCAAGTGCGTCACTCCGATGATGCCATGCGTTTGCTATCAGGGCATTCGATCCGGCGCGGCGTCCCGCCCGCGAGTAAAATCGGTAAAGACCTTCCTTGCAGGTCATGGCCAGCAAGACAACGACGAAAGTCCAGATGTCGGGTTGCGGAAGTTCTTCTCCACGTACATAGCCCGCAATAGACTCCAGCGCCTCAAAACCTATCATGCACGACACTGCGACAAGAAATGCCGATATTATAAAAGAGGAGAACGTCTCAAACTTCCCATAACCGTAAGAATAGCGGCTGTCGGCGGCACGATAGGAAATGCCGACAAAGAGAAGCATAATGATGTCGGCGGCAAGGTCATTGAGCGAATGGAAACCGTCGGCCACGAGTGCGTCGCTGTGTCCCAGCTTACCGGCCACGATCTTGAGAATCATCAGAAAGGCATTGACCGCGCATCCGAAACGGACTACGCGGCGTATGGCACGTGCTGACTCACGGCTTTCATCAGGCAATGCCTGCGAAAGACTTTTAGACTTGATATGTCTGTTCATCTGCAAACGGGTAACTGTTTCCGTATAAGTAACGGAATCTGGATCATAAGAGTTTCAACGCGATGGCCGCACATGCCTCGGCATCGCAGAGCGCGTGATGGTGGTTGTTCATGTCGTATCCACAGGCTGCTGCCGACAGGTGAAGCTGATGACTCGGGAGATCAAGGCAACGTCGGGAAGCGGCAAGCGTGCAATGGAACTCGTATCCGGGATATTCCATGCCATACTCAGCAAAGACGGCTTTAAGGCAACTCTCGTCGAACGGCCTGTTGTGAGCCACAAGCGGCAGCCCTTTGATTTTGGAAGCCACTTGCGCCCAGACCTCGGGAAACGAAGGCTGACCGTCGGTATCGCTCCGGGTAAGACCGTGAACCTGAGTGGTCCAGTATGTGTAGTAATTGGGTACCGGCTGGATAAGGCTGTAAAACTTGTCGACAATCTCCCCTCCGCGGACTATTACGACGCCGACGCTGCACACACTGGAGCGTCGGCCGTTAGCTGTCTCGAAATCTATTGCTACGAAATCTTGCATTATTGAATAATTGATGCTTATATATACACGTTCGAGATTCTGAATTATTTCATTTTGACGTTCTGAAATGCAACGATGCCACACCTCAATTCAGTCTTAACTCTGTCTTAACTCTGTCTTAACTCTGTCAACGCCTTGGAGAGGCGCTGCTCCCGGACGTGGCGATTGCAATAAAGCCCGGGGCAGAAAGGCGGCAAGCCTGTTCTGACCCGGGCTGTGTATATGCGGTGTACGCGCTGTTTATCTGAGGCGGAGGAATGCGTAGCCGAACCGTTCGGCGGCGGCACGCTCAAGTTCTTCGCGGAACTGAGGAGCGGCTACCGATATCAGCAGTTTCGCGCGCTCGGCAAGTGTCTTGCCGCGCAGATCGACCGCACCATATTCGGTCACGATATAGTTTGTCTGGAACCGCGTGGTCACGACTCCGGCGCCTTCCGTCAGCACGGGCTTGATCTTGTTGTGACCCTTGTTGGTGGTCGAGAGCATGGCAAGAAACGAGAGTCCTCCCTCGGAGAGCGAAGACCCGAACACGAAGTCATGCTGTCCTCCGACACCCGAGAATATCCGTGTGCCTATCGAATCGGCGCATATCTGACCAGTAAGATCTATCTCCAGACATGAGTTGATCGACATGACCTTCGGATTCTGGCCGATGACATAGGGATTGTTGGTCCACGCCACATCGCGGAATATTATGTCGGGATTGCCGTCCATATATTCGTAAAGCCTCTTTGATCCGAGGGCGAGCGATGCCACCGACTTGCCGGGAAGCGCCTTCTTGAGAGAGTTGTCGATCACTCCGCTTTCAAGCAGAGGCACGACACCGTCGGTCATCGCCTCAGTGTGCAGACCGAGATGTCTGTGACCTGACAAAGCGCGAATCACGGCATTGGGGATTCCTCCGACACCGATCTGCAGAGTCGCGCCGTCGGGTATTCTCTCGGCGATATATTCTCCGATTCTGATTTCAGCCTCCGTAGGTTCGGGCGTCGGCACCTCGACAAGAGGAGTATCGCACCTCACGCACGCGTCGATGCGCGAGATATGCACTGTCGGGTCGCCATAAGAGAACGGCATCTCCGGATTGATCTGGGCAATGATCCGGTCGGCACATTCCACTGCCGAGCAGGCCACGTCGCCCGAAACTCCGAAGCTGACCAGTCCCTCCTCGTTGGGAGCCGAACAGTTCAGAAGAACCACATCGACACGCCACGTGCCGTCGCGTATCAGCTGCGGCACCTCGCCGAGGAAACGGGGAGTCATCGAGCCGTAACCCTCGTTGATCCATCTGCGGAAGCCATTGTTGACGAAAAATGAATTCACAAGGAACGTATCCTTGAACTCCGGGCGGCAGAGAGGCGACTCCCCGCGACACACGCCGAAACCGGTTATGACCGTGACATCGCGAAGTTCATGCCCGCGATCAGCAAGAGCCTTCTCAAGAAGTTCGGGAGTGGAAGTCGAACCCTGCAAATATATGTGGTCGCCACTCTCGATCAGTCTGACCGCTTCGGCGGCCGAGACATAGTTTATGTCGTGCGTTGCTTTCATTTCCGGTGGTCTTCGTTGAATTTCTTAAGGAATCGCTCAAGACGGTCGAAAGAGTCCTGATCTGATATCATGGACACGCATGCGCGTATGCCCGGCTGCTCCGAGCCGGTCGAAACAAGCGAGATCGACGACACACCGTATCGGATCAGTTCCTGCTGGAGCTCGACGCCCGACATGCCGGGATAACCGATCGTGAAGAAAAATCCGTCGGCAATCGGAGAGTCGCCGTCCATGTCGTAGACGATATGGAAGCCGTTGTCGGTAAAAATCTTCTTGACAATCTCCGCACGACGGCCATATTCCGAGCAATGGTCGATGAATTTGAGTTCTCCGCGTGCCGCGGCCGAAAGCATGGCGGCCATGGCGTGCTGAGCCGAATGCGATGTACCTGAAGAGGCGCAGTAGAGCACACCGAAGATGTATGCGTCGCCGAACGCCGGCATCTCATAGAACTTCTCGAAGAAGTCGTAACGGCGGTCGTAAACCTCCGGGCCGATGCACACAAGTGCAATACGCTGCCCTGCATAGCTGAATATCTTGGACCCTGAGAGCATCAGGATATAATTGTCGGTATAACGTGCCACAGTCGCGCCGAACGGTGGTTCGCCCGGGCGGCTCACATCCTGACGGAAATCCATGCCGAAGTAAGCGAGATCCTCAAGGACTATGCAGTCATACTTGGTGGCAAGACGTCCGATTATCTCAAGTTCGGTCTCGGTCAGATTGGTCCATGCAGGGTTGTTGGGATTACTGTAGAGCATCGCGGTTATGTCGCCCTTCGACAGAATCTCCTCGAGTTTTGCCTCAAGAGCCTCGCCGCGATAGCGGTATATGTCGAACTGCTCAGTCTTTATGCCGAGCACCTTCGCCTGTGTGATGTGCGCGGGGAAGCCGGGATTGATGAAAAGCATCCTGTCTTTGCCGGGGATACGCTGCGCGAGAAGCAGCTGGAGAGTGAAGCTGCCCTGCATTGATCCGACAGTAGGTATGACACACTTGCCGGGCATGTCGACATCAAGGAAAGCCTTGATGAATTCAGAGCCGGCCTGCTTGAGCTCGGGAATGCCCTGGATTGCAGGATATTTGTTGGCCACTCCCCCTTCGAGGGCACGGATCTCAGCCTCGACACCCACGCGTTCGGCATCAAGACCCGGATTGCCGATCTCAAGGTGAACCATCGGTTCGCCGGCCTCGCGCTCGATCTCACAGGCAAGGGTACATATCTGACGTATCGTGGCCGAGCCGAGATCCATTATCATTAGACGCCTCACGACAGCGTCGAACGTTTCTTTATCTATCGGAAACATGGTCAATGACAGTGAAAGTGAGACATTATTTCTTAATCTCAAGCGCACGTTCGCGTCCTGCGCGGAACGCAGCGATATTCGCCTCGACGATCTTCTCCCCCTTCGGAATGAAAAGAGCGCGCACAGCCTCTTCAATCTTCTCCGGCTCTATGTCGATAAACGGAGAGGCGGCACCGAGGAGCACGAGGTTGGAACTTCTTGCCGAAGCCACTTCCTTGGCAAGAGCCTCCATGTCGAAAGACACGACGCGCGGACAGCGTGCGAGTTCCTCCTCGACAGCCGACATTTCCGGGTAATTGTCGATGTTGACAAAAGGCAGAGAGTTGGTCACGATCCATCCTTGTTCCGAAAGGAACGGGAGATAACGCAGAGCCTCCATCGGCTCAAGCGACACTATCAGGTCGGCGCCACCGAGAGGAATGAGATCCGAATGAATCGGATCGGAGCTGAGGCGAAGGTTGGACTGCACGTCTCCCCCGCGCTGGCTCATTCCGTGGACTTCGGCCTGTTTTAGATGAAGGTTTTCGTTGAGCGCGGCGGCTCCGAGAATTGTGGCGATGGTGAGTATGCCTTGTCCGCCGACACCGGCGAGAACTATATCTGATTTCATGTGTATCGTGGTATTAGGTTATTTTTTAGCGGCGTGACGACGCGCTGTCTGGATGCACTCGCGGCGGGAAACGACTACCGACAGTCCGGGATAGTCGATCTCTTCCTTGAAAAGAGCCACCATCTGATCGTGGTTTTTCGGCAGGGAGTCGATGGTACGCACATGCTCGGGTGCGGCACCGAGTCCGAGGCAGATATCCTCGATCTTGCCGGTACCCTGCGAATCCTGACCTCCGGTCATGCCGGTGGTGAGGTTGTCGGATATGATGACCAGAATATTGCTGTTCTCGTTGATTGCGTCGAGAAGTCCGGTCATGCCACTGTGAGTGAAAGTCGAGTCACCGATTATGGCTACGGCGGGATGCTGGCCGGCGTCAGCCGCGCCTTTGGCCATAGTGATCGAGGCGCCCATGTCGACACAAGTGTCGATGGCGTTGAACGGTTTGAGGAATCCGAGCGTGTAGCAGCCTATATCACCGAACACCTTGGGAGACTCATAAGACTCAAGAGCGGCGTTGAGCGCGCCGTATACGTCGCGGTGTCCGCAGCCCTGACAAAGCATCGGCGGGCGCGGCGCCACAATCTGCGAAGCCTCGGGAACGAGGAAGTCGATAATGCCCTCAACATCGGGCATGACCTTGCCTACAGTCTCTGCAACGAGGTCAGGGTTGAGCTCGCCGTCGCGCTTCACCGCGCCCGAGAAGCGTCCGTGGATCTTCTTGCCGCTTTCGTTGAGACCGACAAGTTTCTGCTCGATGAAAGGCTGACCTTCCTCGATGACAAGAAGGGCATCGCATGAATTGTAAAGACGGCGCAGCATGTTCATAGGAAGCGGATACTGGCTGATCTTCACTACGGGGAAAGGACAGTCGCCACCGAAAGCCTCCATCAGATAATTGTAGGCGATACCGCTGACGATTATGCCGAGACGATGGTCGGGAGCCTCGGTGTAGGAATTGAACGGAGAATTCTCCGAAGCCTTCATGAATTCAGCCTGATCGGCGATAAGGCGGCGGTTGCGGATCTTCGACATGGCGGGCATGAGCACCCACTGTTTGGGATTTTCCGGATAATGGATCTCATTTTCAGCCAAAGGCTCGTCGTGGGTCTCTACCACGGCACGCGAGTGGCTCAGACGGGTGACAAGACGCGTCAGCACCGGAATGCCGAGACGCTCTGAAAGCTCGAAGCCATAACGTGCCATGTCGTAGGCCTCCTGCTGGTTTGACGGTTCAAGAGCCGGGATCATGGCGAAATCGGCATAGAAGCGCGAATCCTGCTCATTCTGCGACGAGTGCATCGAGGGGTCGTCGGCCGCGATGACAAGAAGGCCGCCGTTGGCACCGGTCATGGCGGAATTGACAAACGGGTCTGCCGCCACGTTCATTCCGACATGCTTCATCGAGGTCATGGCGCGCTTGCCGCAGAACGACATGCCGAGAGCCTCCTCCATGGCAGTCTTTTCGTTAGACGACCAGTGGGAGTGAATGCCGCGCTCGCGGGCGAGGCGGTTCTTCTGCACGTACTCGAGAATTTCGGTAGAAGGTGTACCAGGATATGCGTAAGCACCGGAAAGTCCGGCATAGATGGCTCCGAGGGCAAGAGCCTCGTCACCCAGAAGAAGTTGTTTTGTTTTCATATGATGGTATTAGGTATAGATCCGTGGGGGGAGCGACACACGATCTTCGATCGGGTCTTACTCAGTCGCAAATGTAATGAAAAGTTCGCAATCGGGCAAAATTTTGAGAAAAATTTATAAAGATTTTATAAAGCGGGCATTTTTCTTGTTTTATTGGCCGCGAGATATTAACTTAGCACGCAATTTAAACAAAACAAAACAACCATTATCATGAGACGCACCTTACCTCTGATTCTGACATTGCTCTGCTGTGTGTTCGGCGCACTGGGAGCGGAACATGTCACATGGAGCTACCGTGTCGCAGGTGACAACACGGCGACCCCGCAGCTTGAGATCACGGCCGTAATCGACCCGGGATTCCACCTGTACGCCCAGGACAATCCTGACGGCGGCGGTGTGCCACTGTCATTCAATTTCAAATTCGACGGCTGCGCCGCCGACGGCTCTGTGAAAGCCGACAAGGCATACACAAAAGCATACGACGACATACTGATGGTCGACGAGCACTATTACACCGGCACCGTGAAATTCACCCAGAAACTGCGTCCGGCTGCCGCCAACTGGAGCGTGAAAGCGGAGATCGGCGGACAATACTGCAACGACTCCGGATGCTACCGCGTCAGCGAACTTCATACTTTCAAAGGGTCAGCTCCGGTGACCGACGCCCTCAAAGAGGAGGCAAAGAAGCTGGAGGAGGAGAAAAAAGAGGCTGCCGACAGCACTGCCGATGCCATAGCCGCGATGACTGACTCTCTGCAGGCCGCAGAAGGATTCATGGAACCCGCAGCCGACCTGTCGGGAGTCAAGGCCGGAAACTGGTATGAGAACTGCGAGGCGGAGATCCGCGCGTTCGAAGAGAATCCCGCCCAGCAGGGACGCAGCCTCTGGTACATATTCATAGCCGGTTTCATCGGCGGCCTCATCGCTCTTGTCACTCCATGCGTCTGGCCCATGATCCCGATGACCGTAAGCTTCTTCCTGAAGTCGAACAAGTCGCGCAGCAAGTCGATCACCACCGCTATGGTCTACGGACTCTCGATCATCGTGATCTATGTCGGACTCGGATTAATAGTGACAGCCCTCTTCGGAGCGTCGGCACTCAACGAGCTTGCCACGAGCGCCGGTTTCAACATCGCGTTCTTCATCCTGCTCGTCATATTCGCCATCTCCTTCATGGGGGGCTTTGAGCTGACTCTGCCCTCCAAGTGGAGCAACAAGATGGACTCGAAGGTCGACACCACCACCGGCTATCTGTCGATATTCTTCATGGCGTTCACGCTCTGCCTCGTATCGTTCAGCTGCACCGGCCCGATCATAGGCACACTGCTTGTAGAGGCTGCCGCGACGAGCAACTTCATATCTCCCGCCGTCGGCATGGCAGGCTTCGCCATAGCCCTCGCGCTCCCCTTCTCGATCTTCGCAATGTTCCCCACCATGCTCAAGTCAATACCCAAGAGCGGCGGATGGATGAACACGGTCAAGGTCGTGCTCGGATTCCTTGAGCTCGCCCTCGCACTCAAATTCCTCTCTGTCGCCGACCTTGCATACGGATGGAGACTCATGGACCGCGAGGTGTTCATAGCCCTCTGGATAGTGATCTTCGCACTGCTCGGCATGTATCTTCTCGGCAAGATCACGCTTCCCCACGACGACAAACTCGAGAAAATCGGCGTGACCCGCTTCATGCTCGCCGTGATCTCACTCTCTTTCGCTGTATACATGATACCCGGACTCTGGGGTGCTCCGCTCAAAAGCATCAGCGCTTTCGCGCCCCCGACCTACACTCAGGACTTCAACCTCTACACCGGCGACGTGCACGCGCAGGTCGACAACTTCGAAGAGGGAATGGAACTCGGCGCCAAACTCGGCAAGCCCGTGCTCGTGGACTTCTCGGGTTACGGATGCGTGAACTGCCGCAAGATGGAGGCTGCCGTGCTCACCAACCCCGAGATCAAGGCATCGATCGACAACGACTTCGTGATGGTGACTCTCATGGTAGACGACAAGAAGGCTCTGCCCCAGCCGATCACCGTAAAAGAGAAAGATGGCCAGGAGCGCACTCTCCGCACCTACGGCGACAAGTGGAGCTACCTGCAGCGCACAAAGTTCGGAGCCAACGCACAGCCCTACTACGTGATACTCGACGGCGACGCGCGCCCGCTCAACTTTGCATTCCCGTATGAAGAGGATGTGCCCAAATTCCAGAAATTCCTCAAGACAGGTCTTGAAAACTACAAAAACAAGTGATGACAAAGATGAAATTAAGAACAATCATCATATCAATCCTGACTGTCTGCGCCCTCCATTCGGGGGCGCAGACTCTTACTGCCACCTATGTGGAACTCGCCGACTCAGCCGACCGGTATATCCGTCAGGAACGCTGGGCCGACGCCGAGCGGGTGATCGTGAAGGCTCTCCGCCATGAACCCGCCAACAAGTCGAACTACCTGCTGTGGTCTAATCTCGGCACGGCACGCACTGAGATGAAAGACTATGACGGAGCACTCGAGGCATTCGACATCGGCCTTGCCTCCGCCCCATCGTCGACAATCCTGCTGACCAACCGCGCCCGGGTCTATCTTGCAAAAGGAGAGAGAAACGCAGCCATGGCCGATCTTGACAAGGCACTCAAGGCAGACTCCACCCTGCAATGGCCGAGAAAGATGAGAGGACTGCTGCGGGCGTCGGGTGGCGACTTCGAAGGCGCATTGTCAGACTTCAGGACATACACAGACAGATTCGGCAAAGACGCCGCCGTAGCGGAAGCCGAAGGTGACATAGCCGCATCGCGCGGCGACGTAACAGAAGCGACAGACCGTTTCCGCGAGGCATACTCCCTCGAACCCGACCCGCAGCTTTTAGGCAAGACGCTGCTCACAGCTCATCTCTACGGCCGCATCGAGGAGATGGAAGACCTGATAGCGGAAGGCATACGCTCATACCCCCGCGACGGAATGATGTATCTGATGCGGGCCATGCTCGACAAGGCCAAATACCAGAACTCCGCCATGGAGCAGGATCTGAAGATGGCACGGGAATTCGGCGTCGATCCTGAGATATACGAACTCCTGACGCGTAATGCCGTCGGCACAAAGAAACACTGACCGCAGACAAACACCATATGACCGACAATGCTGCGACTGCCGCTACCATCAATACTATCATAGCAAAATTTTTCAAAATAAAAAGTCAATTTTCACTGTTTTGACAATTGTAAATTGCGGAAGATTTTTGTAACTTTGCACTCCATTTCGCAAAAACGGAACGGACCGATCAGAACGTGTATAACCTGTCGCTACATATAGAATACCTGCTGCTGCGCCATGACTGCGTGGTCGTGCCCGGAGTTGGCGCGTTTATCAACGTGCGCCACGCCGCCCGACGCGACGCGGCGACAGGCATGTGGCTGCCCATGACACGCGAGGTGCGCTTTAACAGCGCCCTTAGCCATGACGACGGACTTCTGACCAGCTCATATGCCCGAAAGAGCAGCGTGACGTTTACCGAAGCCCGCGACATGCTCATACGCGACATTCGTCAACTTACGGACACTCTCGACACTGACGGCGAAGTGACAATCGGTCATATCGGAATACTTCGCCGCACAGAAGAGACCGTGACATTCACGCCCCGCCAGACACCGTTGCAACTGGCCGCGCGAATCGGATACGGAAGCGTAGCCGATCCCCGCTCCGCAAAGACTGCGGCCAATCAGATTCAGCCGGAAGAAAACCGGACGGAAGATTCGGCAAAGAATAACATTGCGCCGGCATCTGCAGCAAAAGAAAGCCTTTCAAACCGTGCAGGCGCGAGCAATCATGGAGGCAGGACATTCGATACGCGCCGCAACTATTACATAGCCGTCAACAAAGTGTTCGCACGCACAGCGGCATGTCTGATGATTGCGACAGTCGCCGCATTGTCGCTCATACTCCCGATAGGTGACAGAACCCGCGAGGACCAGGCATCGGTAGTACCGGTCGAGAAGATCATCCGCGACACAGCCACACGCATAGCGTCGGCCGTGAACGAGCGCGGAGACACCACCGCCGCCGACACCCTTGCCGCAATCGAACCTGAAAAGCAGGCAGAACAGGCAACGGCGAGGTTTTACGCAATCGTGGCCACATTCGCCACATCAGCCGAAGCGGAGAGATACATAGCACAGAACGTGGTTCCGGGCTACCGCCTTGAGGTGGTCAACGGCCGCACGAAAAGCCGTGTATCCGCCATCAGCTCCGACAATCGCGACGCGCTTCGCTCGGAAATGGCCAAAGAGGATTTCCGTCAGCGATTCAGCGAAGCCTGGATATGGGAAGACACGACATCGGCAACCACACGCTGACAGAATTCGGGAATATTTTGAAGCGGAATTTGAAATATTTTTGCTGAAAAATTTGCAGAAGTTAAAAATTTGCATTAACTTTGCACTCGCAAATCGGGAGAGGCAACCCGATATAAGAAAATGCGAAAATAGCTCAGTTGGTAGAGCACGACCTTGCCAAGGTCGGGGTCGCGGGTTCGAGTCCCGTTTTTCGCTCAAAAATCATGCAGAGGTATGGTTTAAATGCGGCAACGCAAAATGAAATTTTGAAGAATGCGAAAATAGCTCAGTTGGTAGAGCACGACCTTGCCAAGGTCGGGGTCGCGG